>NZ_JACVVM010000027.1 GCF_016751895.1 Candidatus Sarmatiella mevalonica
TTTTGGCTATTACCGCTTTTTATAAAACTTATTACTTTTTTACGTAAATCTATACTATATGCTCGCATTTTTTGCTTCATATTATCATATAATTTACGCTACCTCAAGCTAATTTAGTATATATGCTCGCATTTTTTGCTTCATATTATCATATAATTTACGCTACCTCAAGCTAATTTAGTATATGTGTCCGGTACTAAGTACGAAAAGATAAAGAATTAGACCTCTTGCATAACCTATCCCGCGGGGTAATTTTGTTGTCAAAACTCCTTTGCGCTCCTCATATACTAGAGTATGCTGCAGCGCTCAACATCATTTTTCCTAAAAATTCCTCCTTCATTTTTAGGTTATGCAAGAGGTCTATTGTTTATAACTACCGCCTTAGTACCGGACACATAGTTGCTTAAGCTTTGAATTTAAAGGATTGTTAGACATAATAGATCTGAGGGAAAAAATCAAAAATTTCGAGATAATGGGATTCAATTTACCAATCACGATCATCATAAAAATGCTTTCACTCATATATTTGAGCGTGTTTGCAATGAGCGTCAGATAGAGCATAGAAAGACTAAGATCAAGCATCCTTGGACTAATGGGCAGGTAGAGCGAATGAACAGAACTCTCAAAGAAACAACTGTAAACAATTTCCATTATGCATCTCATGATGAGCTAAAACAGCATCTGCATGCTTATTTGATGGCTTATAACTTCGCTAAACGACTTAAAGTCATCAAAAGTAAAACTCCTTGGCAATTTATATTAAATCAGTGGACAACTCATCCTGAATACTTTATACTTAATCCTAACCATTTCTTACTGGGACTAAACACCTAGCCAATACCTATTTCTAAGGTTATGTAAGTGGTTTAGTATACTCTTTGCGCATTAAACCATTGCTGCGCAGAGGGAGAAAGTAAGTGATAGAGTTTATAACGTATTGTCTGATAGTAGGAGTTAAGATACTTCAACTCAAGTGCAGACAGGCTATCAAGGTCTATCAAGCTCTTTTCATATGGCACCATGGTGAGGTTTTGGAATGATAAAAAGCCATTAAAACCCCCTCCAAACTCTACTCCTGATGGTGATGCACGCATCGCTCCAATGTTCGAATCCTCGCTTAACTTCATGCACGCTCGAAGTTCCGCGCTTTCACTCGTGTTTTGCATTTGCTCCTCACAAGTAAGTTTTGCAGGCAGTGCGTGATGTGCACTGTGCACATATAGTAAATTTTCTATTCTAATGCCAAAATCTTGACCGTAGTAGCCAGGTTCATTAGAAATAATCATACCCTCTTTTAGCTTATGCAAGTTACATGAATTAATAGCGATAGGCCCCTCATGCACACCTAAAAAACTACCAACGCCATGCCCCGTGCCATGGGGATAGTCAACGCCTTTTGCCCACAAATATTGCCTCGCCAAAACATCAAGATTAGCGCCGCACGCAGTAATAGGAAAGGTGGCTGTGGCAAGAGCTATATGCCCCTTTAACACGTCGGTATAACGTTCAATTTGCAGCGCAGTTGGCGCGCCCCCGAGTGCCAGCACTCTAGTGCAGTCTGTTGTGCAACCTAAATATTGCCCTCCGGAATCGATGAGTAATAGCCCTTTACCTACGAGCTGTTGCGAATTATTTGCGCATGGTTTGTAGTGGATAACCGCGCCATTTTGCTTAAATCCGCAGATAGTATGAAAGCTGTCCATGATGTATGAGCTATGCGCGGCCCTAAACTCGCGAAGTTTAAGCAAGATATCATATTCTACTAATCGCTCTATTTCTCGGCTGCGCTGCGCCGCGTCTATAAAGGCAAGTAGCTCGCAGAAAGCTACCCCTTCTAAGATATGCCCTTCTATCGCTCTTTGTATTTCTATATTATTTTTGCGTGCCCTTAGCTCTAAGCAAATATCATCTTGAAGCAAGACGCGCTCTTGCTCTATAAGAGACAAGAGATGAATAGAGGCGGTGGATTTGTCGTATAACACCTTGCCATCTACTGCTGTATTTAGTAATTTGGGTAGTTCTGCATCACTCACAAGCTCTAGTTCCGAAGGTAAGTCTGGCGGTAGGCAGGAGGGGTTTTGAAGAGGTTTAATAAAATCTGTTATTAAATATAGTTTATCCTGCGTAATTAAGAGCGAGCCAAGAATAACTGGTGTGTGGTCTAGGTCTTTCCCACGTATATTTAATGCCCAGCAGAGCGAATCGCAAGAAGTGATGAGGGCGGCCTGCGCCTTGTGCTGCGCGATGATTGCGCGGATGATTTGAATCTTCTCCTCGCGCGCCTGGCCTGCATACTCCACGGAGTAATCGAAGAGTTCCGAGTTGTTTCTGATGGGCTTGTTGAGCCATAACTCATCTACTAAATTCGCCTCTAACGGATGCAAGTTTAATACATCGCTTAATATTTGAAAGATGCTGGAGCGAGTGAATAGGCGCGCATCAAAACCAACTTTACCAGGGATGGAGGCTTGCTGCAAAGCTTGGCGTAAGTCGCGAAAATCATATATTTCTACCGCATCACCAAAGAGCTTTTGTGCTTGCAGGGTGTAGCGACCATCGGTGAAGAAGAGGGTGGTGGTGGCCGTAACTAGCATCAAACCGTTTGATCCAAAAAAACCGCAAAAATAGCCTAACCTGTTGTGTGCTTCTGGGGTGTATTCGTTGATATACTCGTCGTTTGCGGGTATTAAATATCCAGCGAGTTGATATTTAGCAAGTAATGCGATGAGTTTTGGTTTGTTTTGGTGTAGCGCATCTTGGTTTTGGATAGGCTGATTGCTTTGCATCATTGGCTTATTTAATAAGTTTCTAAAATGAAGTTGCGAATAGAAAGGAAACTAATGTTGATAGGGTTGTTTTGTGTGCAATGCTTGGTTTTGTGCGCGATTTTTGTGCGCGATGCTTAGTAGAAATAGATAACATTGAATTAATTAACATTGAATAGATAGCATTGAATAATTGATAAATCAAGACGTGACACTACCACCCCTCCCACTTATGTGCCACTTGCTATGCATTAGACCTCTTTTGCAAACACTCGCAATCCTCACTGCATTTTATGTACTTAAGTTTATGTACTTAACTGTGTGTATGTTTAGGAGTTTTGCGCCTTGTATGCCCCTCGCATTTGTTCACATTTGTTTGCATTCACGCGCATTTGTTTGCATTTGTTCACATTTGTTGCATTCGCTCTTAATTGAGCGAGTTTGGAAAGAGGTCTATTAAATGCATTATTATTAAATGCATTAATTATACAACTCAAACTCATGATGATATACCACAGAATTCTCCGGATGCAAGCTAATTGCTTGATCGTAAGGCGCAGGCGCATCGTTATAACGCTTAAAACTTAAGCTTTATTATAACGCATGCGCTATATCTGCTTTATCTGCGTGATACGATACTGATGGTTCTTCGCCCACGCGCGCGGGTGATGGCGCGGTTATAAGCTATCATCATTTCCCCATGGCTCGTAATGCTTCTTCTTTCTGTAAGCGATAGCGATCAGCATTCTTCGGATCCAAGCTAATTGCTTGGTCGTAAACCGCGATTGCCTCGTTATAGCGCTTAAGCTGCTTTAATGCATTTGATTTATGATCATAATACTCAGGCTTCTTCGGATCCAGCGCAATGAGTTGATCGTAAACCGCAACCACCTCGCCATGGCGCCCAAGCTTCTGTAATGCGCATACTTTCTCAGTATAATACCAAAAATTCAGTGGATCCAAGCTAATTGCTTTGTCGTAAACCGCAACCGCCTCGTCACCACGCCTAAGCTGCTGTAATGTTTTTATTTTCTCAACATAATACCGAGGCTTCTTCGGATCCAGCGCAATAGCTTGGTCGCAAGCCTTAACCGCCTCCTCACCACGCCCAAGCCCCAGTAACATTTCTGCTTTCTTAACATAATACTCAGGATTCTTTGGATCCAGCGTAATTGCCTGACTATAAGCCTCAACCGCCTCGTCATAACGCTTAAGCCCAGATAATGCTTCTGCTTTCCCAGTATAATACCCAGCATTCTTCGGATCCATCGCAATGGCTTGATTCCAAACCCCAACCACCTCGCCATGGCGCCCAAGCTGTTTTAAGGCATGTGCTTTACCGTCATAATACTGACGACTCTTTGGGTCCAGCGCAATGGCTTGATTCCAAGCCCCAACCGCCTCGTCACCACGCCTAAGCCACTCTAATATTCCTGCTTTCCGTAAATAACACTGAGGCTCCTTCGGATTCGCGCTAATTGCTTGATTACAAATCTCAAGCTTCTCAAGCATCTCAAGCATCTTGTTACCACGCCCAAGCCGCTCTAATACATACATTTTACTTTGATAATACTCAGGATTCTTCGGATTTAAGCTAATTGCCTGACTATAAGCCTCAACCGCCTCGGCATAACGCCCAAGCTCCCATAATGCTTCTGCTTTCCCAGCATAATACCCAGCATTCTTCGGATCCATCGCGATAGCCTGATTACAAATCTTAAGCCTCTCGTTAGAAGGAGTTGCAGACGATGCGAGTGCTTTACCTACATAGTACTCAGGATTCTTCGGATTTAAGCTAATTGCCTGATCATAAGCTTTAAGCGCCTCGTCATGACGCCAAAGCTGCTTTAATGCATTTGCTTTCCCAGCATAACCCTCGGGATTCTTCGGATTCAACGCAATAGCCCTATTATAAGCCTCAAGCTCCTCCTGGTAACGCACACACCTCCGTGATCCATCGGCTCTCCTAGCATAATACACATTCTCCGGATCCAGCGCAATTATTTGATCATAAACCCCAACCGCCTCACTATAGCGCCCAAAATTCTCTAATGCATATGCTTTACTTTCATAATACCTAACATTCTTCGGATCCAGCGCAATGAGTTGATCATAAACCACAACCACCTCGTCACCACGCTTAAGCGGGTGGTATAATATTGCTATTTTCTCAGTATAATACGCAGGCTTCTTCGGATCCAGCGCAATAGCATGATTATAAGCCTCAAGCGCATCACCATAGCGCTCAAGCTTTGCTAGCACACGCGCTTTACCCGCATGATACTCACAGTTCTCCGGGTTCAGCGCAATAGCCCGATCATAAACTACAATCGCCTCGTCATCACATCCAATTTGCATTAATGCACTTGCTTTACCAGCATAATACTCACAGTTCTCCGGGTTCAGCGCAACGGCCTGATCATAAGCTGCAACCGCCTCCTTATGACGGTTAAGTTGCGCTAATGCATTTGCTTTCCCAGCATAACACCCAGCATCCTTCAAACCCAGCGCAATGGCTTGATCATAAACCTCAACCACCTTTGGGTGGTACTTAAACTTTACTAACATGCGCGCTTTACCCGCATAATACTCAGGATTCTTCGGATCCAAGTTAATTGCCTGACTATAAGGCACAACCGCCTCGCCATAACGCTTAAGCCCACATAATGCTTTTGCCTTGCCAGCATAATACTCAGGCTTCTTCGGATCCAACGCAATGGCTTGATCATAAATCCCAACCGCCTCACTATAGCGCCCAAGATGCTCTAATGCATATGCTTTATATTCATAATACCAAACCTTCTTCGGATCCAGTCCAATGAGTTGGTTATAAACCTCCACCGCCTCACCATAGCGTTCAAGCTTCGCTAGCACACGTGCTTTACCCGCATGATATTCAGGCTTCTTCGAATCCAGCGCAATAGCCCGATCATAGGGCTCAAGAGCCTCCTGGTGGCGATTGAGTATCCATAACGCATCCGCTTTACCAGCATGATATTCAGGCCACCTTGAATCCAGCGCAATAGCCTGGCCGTAAGCCTCCACCACCTCGCCATAGCGCTTAAGCTGCTCTAATGCTTTTGCCTTGCCAGCATAATACTCGTGATTCCTTACGTCCAACCCAATGGCTTGATCATAAACCTCAACCGCCTCACCATAGCGTTCAAGTTTTACTAACGCATCCGCTTTGCATGCGCGGTATCTAGGATTCTCCGGATCCAGCGCAATAGCCCGATTATAAACCTCCACCGCCTCACCATAGCGTTCAAGCTTCGCTAGCACACGCGCTTTACCCGCATGATACTCACAGTTCTCCGGGTTCAGCGCAATAGCCTGATCATAGGGCTCAAGAGCCTCCTGGTGGCGATTGAGTATCCACAATGCACTTGCTTTACCAGCATGATATTCACGATTCTTCGAATCCAGCGCAATAGCCTGGCCGTAAGCCTCCACCACCTCGCCATAACGCTTAAGCTGCTCTAATGCTTTTGCTTTACCTACATAACACTCAAGATTCCTTGCATCCAGCGCAATAGCCCGATTATAAGGCTCAACCGCCTCACCATAGCGCTCAAGCTTCGCTAGCACACGCGCTTTACCCGCATGATACTCGCAGTTCTCCGGGTTCAGCGCAATAGCCCGATCATAAACTACAATCGCCTCGTCATCACATCCAATTTGCATTAATGCTCTTGCTTTACCAGCATAATACTCAGGATTCTTCGGATCCAACCTAATGGCATAACTATAAGCATCATGCGCATCGTCATAGCGCTTAAGCTGCTGTAATGCATACGCTTTACCTGCATAATACTCAGGATTCTTTGCATCCAACGCAATAACCTGACTATAAGCCTCAAGCGCCTCGCCATAGCGCTCAAGCTTTGCTAGCACATCCGCCTTGCATGCGCGGTAGCTAGAATTCTCCGAATCCAGCGCAATTGCCTGACCGTAAGCCGCAAGCGCCTCGTCATAACGCCCAAGCTTTGCTAGCACGTCGGCTTTGTATGCGCGATAGCTAGACTTCCTAGGGGCGTATGCGATGGCCTGATTATAAACCTCCACCGCCTCCTGGTGGCGCCCAAGCTGCTGTAACGCATACGCTTTACCCGCATGATACTCAGGATTCTTTGCATCCAGCATAATAACATGATCATAAACTCCAAGCGCCTCATTACCACGCCCAAGCTTTATTAATACACGCGCTTTACCCGTATGATACTCAAGATTCTTTGCATCCAGCGCAATGAGTTGATTGCAAGCCTCAACCGCCTCATCGCCACGCCCAAGCTTTATTAACACATCTGCCTTCTGGGCATGATACTTAGGGTTATGCGAGTTGTGTATGACGAACCAATCATAAATCTCAAGCGCCTCCTTGTAGCGCCCAAGCTTTACTAATAGATCCGCCTTCTGGGCATAATATTCGCAGTTATCTGGCTCTAACATCATTGCCTGATCGTAAGCTTCTAGCGCTTCCCGATAGCGCCCAGCCTGCATTAATGCCCTCGCGTTTTCGGCATGATGCTTAAGGCCCTGCTGGTTTAGTGCAATAGTCTGAGTATGAGCCTCAAGCGCCTCGTCATCACACTCAATCTGTATTAATGCGTTTGTTTTCTTATCGTAATACTTAGGATTCTGCGGAGCCAACTCAATCGCTCGGTCGTAAGCTTCTAGCGCTTCTGCATGGCGCTCAAGCATCAGCAACATCTCTGCTTTTTTAGCATAATGCTTTGGATTATTTGGATCATGCTCGATTGATGCTTGAATCCCTCTGAGCAATGCTTGAACCCGAAGGTTCTGGCGTTGTGGGTTCTGGTGCTGGGAGTGTTGGGGTATTGGGAGTGTTGGCGTGGAGAAGTTTGTGCTTTGCTGTTAAAATCTGATAATTGCTGCATGATATTTAGCTTCGTATTTGATTGATTATTGTTCCATTGTACTTTGATTATTTTCTTATTATTTGCGTTTATCAATCATTAACTATATTTCACCTAGAGATTGTCGATTAATTTATAGAAATGTGTGTCTTTTGTTTATCATTAAACCTCTTTTCAAACTCGCTCAATTAAGAGCGGACCTCTTTTCAAACTCGCTCAATTAAGAGTGGACCTCTTTCCAAACTCGCTCAATTAAGAGCAAATGCGAGGAGCATACCGAAGCACAGAGCCGCGGCCATACATAAGGTACGTGAGGATTGTGAATAGATAAGCGTTGGGCAAAGTTGTCATGAAGGAGCAGAGCTAAGAAAGAGGTTTAATGCATAATCCGCAGCCTCTATCAGCTCCACTCAATCCAAGGCCTTGATGTAGCAAGCAATGTTTATGAAGGTAGTAATTTTTATTTTGGCAGACTAGAGCTTACGTTGATGGCATGACTATAAGCTTCAGGTGCGCTGCCATCACGCGCAAGCATCGTAAATGCATGCGCTATATCTGCTTTATCTGCGTGATACGATACTGATGGTTCTTCGCCCACGCGCGCGGGTGATGGCGCGGTTATAAGCTGTCATCATTTCTTCATGGCTCGTAATGCAGCTTCTTTCTGTAAGCGATAGTAATCAGCATTCTTCGGATCCAAGCTAATTGCTTGGTCGTAAGCCGCAACCGCCTCGTTACCACGCCCAAGCCACTGTAATGCTCCTGCTTTCCCAGTATAATACTCAGCATTCTTCGGATCCAGCGCAATTGCCTGATCATAAACCCCAACCGCCTCATTACTATGCCCAAGATGGCGTAATGCTTCTGCTTTTCCACCATAACACCTAGCATCCTTCAAACCCAGCCCGATGGCCTGATCGTAAGCTGCAACCATCTCGGCATAACGCGCAAGAGGGCGTAATGCTTCTGCTTTATATTCATAATACCCAAAATTTTTCGGATCCAGCGCAATGGCTTGATCACAAACCACAGCAACCTCGGCATAACGCCCAAGATACCATAATGCTTTTGCCTTGCCGGCATAATACCCAGCATTCTTCGGCTCCAGCCCGATGGCCTGATCGTAAGCTGCAACCACCTCGGCATAACGCCCAAGTTGCTCTAATGCTTTTATTTTATCTGCATAATACCCAACATTCTTCGGCTCCAGCCCGATGGCCTGATCGTAAGCTGCAACCACCTCGGCATAACGCTTAAGCTCCCATAATGCTTTTGCCTTGCCGGCATAATACCCAGCATTCTTCGGCTCCAGCCCGATGGCCTGATCGTAAGCTGCAACCGCCTCGGCATAACGCCCAAGATGGTATAATGTGCTTGCTTTCACAACATAATACCAAAACTTCTTCGGATCCAGCCCAATGAGTTGGTTATAAGCCTCCAGCACCTCGCCATGACGCCCAAGATAGTATAATGCATATGCTTTCCAGTAATAATACTCAGTATCCTTCGGATTCAGCGCAATTGCCTGATCATAAGCCTCAACCATCTCGGCATAACGCACAAGCTGCAGTAATGCTTTTGCTTTCTGAGCATAATACCCAACATTCTTCGGATCCAACGCAATGAGTTGATCGTAAACCGCAACCTCCTCGGCATAACGCCCCAACCCCTGTAATGCATCCGCTTTCCCAGCATAACACCCAGCATCCTTCAAACCCAGCGCAATGGCTTGATTATAAGCCTCAACCGCCTCGTTACGACGCCCCAACCCCTGTAATGCATCCGCTTTCCCAGCATAATACCCAGCATTCTTCGGATCCAGCGCAATGAGTTGATCGTAAGCTGCAACCACCTCCTTATAACGCCGCAGCACCCGTAATGCATCCGCTTTCCCACCATAACACCCAGCATTCTTCGGATCCAGCGCAATTGCCTGATTATAAGCTGCAACCGCCTCGTCATAACGCTTAAGCCCAGATAATGCTTCCGCTTTCCCACCATAATACGCAGCATTCTTCGGATCCAGCGCAATGGCCTGATCACAAACCTCAAGCGCCTCCTTATAACGCTTAAGCCCCCGTAATGCATCCGCTTTCCCACCATAACACCCAGCATCCTTCAAACCCAGCGCAATGGCTTGATCATAAACCACAACAGCCTCGCTATAACGCCCCAGCTGGCGTAATGCTTCTGCTTTCCCACCGTAATATCCAGGATTCTTCGGATCCAGCGCAATTCCCTGATCACAAACCTCAAGCGCCTCGCCATAACGCTTAAGCCCACATAATGCTTTTGCCTTGCCAGTATAATACTCAGGCTTCTTCGGATCCAACGCAATGGCTTGATCATAAGTCTCAACCGCCTCACTATGGCGCCCAAGATGCTCTAATGCATATGCTTTATATTCATAATACCAAACCTTCTTCGGATCCAGCCCAATGAGTTGGTTATAAACCTCCACCGCTTCACCATAGCGTTCAAGCTTCGCTAGCACACGCGCTTTACCCGCATGATACTCACAGTTCTCCGGGTTCAGCGCAATAGCCCGATCATAGGGCTCAAGAGCCTCCTGGTGGCGATTGAGTATCCACAATGCACTTGCTTTACCAGCATGATATTCACGATTCTCCGGATCCAGCGCAATAGCCTGGCCGTAAGCCTCCACCACCTCGGCATAACGCTCAAGCTGCTCTAATGCCTTTGCTTTACCTTCATAATACTCAGGATTCTTCGGATCCAGCCCAACGAGTTGGTTATAAACCGCAAGCGCCTCGGCATAGCGCTTAAGCCCCTCTAGTCCTCTTGCTTTACTGCTATAACACTCAACATCCCGCGGATGCAAGCTAATTCCCTGGTCACAAACCGCAAGCGCTGCGTTTGCACTACCACCCCCAAAAAGCGCATCCGCTTTACCCGCATAATACTCAGGCTTCTTCGGGTCCAAGCTAATTGCCTGATCATAAGCTGCAACCGCCTCTTTATAACGCTTAAGATAATGTAATGCTTTTGCTTTCCCAGCATAATACACAGCATTCTTCAAATCCAACGTAATGAGTTGATTGTAAGCTTCAAGCTCATCGTTATAACGCATCAGCACCCGCATTACTTCCGCTTTCCCAGCATAATACTCAGCATTCCTTAGATCCAGCGCAATTGCCCGATCATAAGCCTCCACCGCCTCGTTATTACGCGCAAGTTTGTGTAATGCATTCGCTTTAGCCGCATAACACCGAGCATGTTTTGGATTCAACGCAATGGCTTGATCGCAGTGCTCAAGCGCCTCCTGGTAGTGCCCAAATTTACATAATACTCTTGCTTTACCTGCATAACACCCAGCATGTTTTGGGTTCAACGCAATGGCTTGATTATATAACCGAAGCGCATCGTCATTATACCCCCCATCATACGACTTTGCCTGCCCAGCATAATACCCAGCATTCTTCGGATCCAACGCAATTGCCTGATTATAAACCGGCCGCGCCTCAAGCACACGCTCAAGATCCGATAATACTCTTGCTTTACCCATATAATATTCAGGCTTCTGCGGATCCAAGCTAATTGCCTGATCATAAGCTTTAAGCGCCTCGTCATAACGCTTAAGCCCCCGTAATGCATCCGCTTTTCCAACATGATACCCAAGATTCTTCGGATCCAGCCCGATGGCCTGGTCATAAACCTCAAACGCCTCGGCATAACGCCTAAGCCCACATAATGCTCTTGCGCTACCTGCATAATACTCAGGATTCTTCGGATCCAAGCTAATTGCTTGCTCATGAGCCTCAAGCGCCTCGGTATAACGCTTAAACTTTACTAACATATACGCTCTCTGAGCATAATACCCAGCATTCTCCGGATCCAGCCCAATGGCTTGATCGTAAGCTTCAAGCGCTTCCGCATGGCGCTCAAGCTTTACTAACACGCGCGCTTTCTGCGCATAATACTCATGATTCTGCTGATTCAACGCAATTGCTTGACTATAAGCCTCAACCACCTCGTTATAACGCACAAGCTGCAGTAATGCTTTTGCCTTGCTAGCATAATACTCATGATTTTTCGGATCCAAGCTAATTGCCTGATTATAAGCCTCAAGCTCCCCGTTATAATGCTTAAGCCCACATAATGCCTTTGCTTTACCCGCATGATACTCAGGATTTTTCGGATCAAAGCTGATTGCTCGAGTATAAACCCCAAAAGCCTCCTGGTAGCGCTCAAACTTTATTAACATATCCGCCTTCTGGGCATAATACCTAGCATTCTTCGGATCCAACTTAATTGCCTGATCATAAACCCCAACCGCCTCATCGCCACGCCCAAGCTTTATTAACACATCCGCCTTCTGGGCATGATACTTAGGGTTATGCGAGTTGTGTATGACGAACCAATCATAAATCTCAAGCGCCTCCTTGTAGCGCCCAAGCTTTACTAATAGATCCGCCTTCTGGGCATAATATTCGCAGTTATCTGGCTCTAACATCATTGCCTGATCGTAAGCTTCTAGCGCTTCCCGATAGCGCCCCGCCTGCATTAATGCTATCGCTTTTTCGGCATGATGCTTAAGGCCCTGCTGGTTTAGTGCAATAGTCTGAGTATGAACCTCAAGCGCCTCGTCATCACACTCAATCTGTATTAATGCGTTTGTTTTCTTATCGCGATACTTAGGATTCTGCGGAGCCAACTTAATTGCTCGGTCATAAGCTTCTAGCGCTTCTGCATGGCGCTCAAGCATCAGTAACGCCTCTGCTTTTTTAGCATAATGCTTTGGATTATTTGGATCATGCTCGATTGATGCTTGAATCCCTCTGAGCAATGCTTGAACCCGAACGTTCTGGCGTTGTGGGTTCTGGTGCCGGGAGTGTTGGGAGTGCTGGGAGTGTTGGCGTGGAGAAGTTTGTGCTTTACTGTTAAAATCTGATAATTGCTGCATGATATTTAGCTTCGTGCTTTATTGATTATTGTTTCATTGTACTTTGATTATTTTCTTATTATTTGCATTTGTCAATCATTAACTTATTTCACCTAAAGGTTGCTGGTTAATTTATAGAAATGTGTGTCTTTTGTTTATCATTAGATCTCTTTTCAAACTCGCTCAATTAAGAGTGGACCTCTTTTCAAACTCGCTCAATTAAGAGCAAATGCGAGGAGCGTACGAAGCACAGAGCCGCGGCCATACATAAGGTACGTGAGGATTGTGAATAGATAAGCGTTGGGTGAAGTTGTCATGAAGGGCAGAGCTAAGAAAGAGGTTTAATGCATAATCCGCAACCTCTATCAGCTCCACTCAACCCAAGGCCTTGATGTAGCAAGCAATGTTTATGGAGGTAGTAATTTTTATTTTTGGCAGACTAGAGCTTACGTTGATGACGTGACTATAAGCTTCAGGCGCGCTGCCATCACGCGCAAGCATCGTAAATGCATGCGCTGTATCTGCTTTATCTGCGTGATACGATACTGATGGTTCTTCGCCCACGCGCGCGCGGGTGATGGCGCGGTTATAAGCTATCATCATTTCTTCATGGCTCGTAATGCAGCTTCTTTCTGTGGGCGGTAGTAATCTGCATGCTGCGGATCCAGCCCGATGGCCTGGTCATAAACCTTAACCGCCTCCTTATAACGCCCCAGCTGGCGTAATGCTTTTGCTTTTCCACCGTAATATCCAGCATTCTTCGGATCCAGTGCAATTGCCTGATCATAAGCTGCAACCGCCTCGTCATTCCGCCCAAGCTGCTTTAATGCATCCGCTTTCCCACCATAACACCCAGCATCCTTCAAACCCAGCGCAATTGCCTGGTCATAAACCTCAACCGCCTCGTCATTCCGCCCAAGCTGCTTTAATGCATCCGCTTTCCCACCATAACACCCAGCATCCTTCAAACCCAGCGCAATTGCCTGGTCATAAACCTCAACCGCCTCCTTATAACGCCCCAGCTGGCGTAATGCTTTTGCTTTTCCACCATAACACCCAGCATCCTTCAAACCCAGCGCAATTGCCTGATCATAAGCTGCAACCGCCTCGTCATTCCGCCCAAGCTGCTTTAATGCATCCGCTTTCCCACCATAACACCCAGCATCCTTCAAACCCAGCGCAATTGCCTGATCATAAACCTCAACCGCCTCCTTATAACGCCCCAGCTGGCGTAATGCATCCGCTTTCCCACCATAACACCCAGCATTCTTCGGATCCAGCACAATGGCCTGATTATAAGCCTCAACCGCCTCCTTATAACACTCCAGCTGGCGTAATGCATCCGCTTTCCCGCCGTAATATCCAGCATTCTTCGGATCCAGCGCAATTGCCTGATCATAAACCTCAACCGCCTCCTTATAACGCCCCAGCTGGCGTAATGCATCCGCTTTCCCGCCGTAATACCCAGCATTCTTCGGATCCAGCCCGATGGCCTGATCACAAACCTCAAGCGCCTCGCCATAACGCTTAAGTCCCCGTAATGCATCCGCTTTCCCACCATAACACCCAGCATTCTTCGGATCCAGCCCGATGGCCTGATCACAAACCTCAAGCGCCTCGCCATAACGCTTAAGCCCAGATAATGCGCTTGCTTTACCTGTATAATACCAAGCATTCTCCGGATCAAAGTTAATTGCATGGTCATAAACCTCAACCGCCTCCTGGTAGCGTTCAAGCTTTACTAACGCACCCGCTTTCTGGGTATAACACCCAGCATTCTTCGGATCCAGCGCAATGGCTTGATCATAAACCTCAACCGCCTCCTTGTAGCGTTCAAGCTTTACTAACATATCCGCGCATGCATAATACTCAAGATTCTTCGGATCCAGCGCAACGGCCTGACTATAAGCCTCAACCGCCTCCTTATAACGCTCCAGCTGGCGTAATGCTTTTGCTTTTCCACCGTAATATCCAGGATTCTTCGGATCCAGCCCGATGGCCTGATTATAAGCCTCAAGCTCCCCGTTATAATGCTTAAGCCCATATAATGCTCTTGCTTTACCTGCATAATACTCAGCATTCTTCAGATCAAAGCTAATTGCTCGACTATAAGCTCCAAAAGCCTCCTGGTAGCGCCCAAGCCCTATCAACGCATCCGCCTTCTGGGCATAATACCTAGCATTCTTCGGATCCAACTTAATTGCCTTACTATAAGCCTCAACTGCCTCGTCACCACGCCCAAGCCTTGCCAATACATCTGCCTTCTGGGCATAATATTCGCAGTTATTTGGGTCTAACATCATTGCTTGATCGTAAGCTTCCAGTGCTTCCAGATAGTGCTCAGCCTGCATTAATGCTCTCGCTTTTTCGGCATGATGCTTAACGCCCTGCTGGTTTAGCACAATAGTCTGAATATGAGCCTCAAGCGCCTCGTCATCACACTCAATCTGTATTAATGCGTTTGTTTTCTTATCGTAATACTTAGGATTTTGCGGAGCCAACTTAATTGCTCGGTCGTAAGCTTCTAGTGCCTCTGCATGGCGCTCAAGCCTCAGCAACATCTCTGCTTTCTTCGCATAATACTTTGGATTCTCAGGGTCTAAGCCAATTGCTCGGTCGTAAGCTTCTAGTGCCTCTGCATGGCGCGCAAGCCTCAACAACGCCTCTGCTTTTTTAGCATAAT
>NZ_JACVVM010000028.1 GCF_016751895.1 Candidatus Sarmatiella mevalonica
TAGAGCCGCTTATGGCTGGTCTAGTTGCAATTGAGAAGAATCGAGAATTAAGTTACGAAGAGGCGGCCCAGCTAATTGATGTTACTGAGCAAATAATAGAAAAGCCTATCAAAAAACAGAGGGAATATTTTTCAGGCAAGAAAAGGAAGTATACGTTTAAAACAGAAATAAGGGTAAATTCATTTGGACAAATTCGCAATGTTTCGAAATCATATAAAGACAGGGATCATGATTTTAAAATTCATAAAGCTGATGATTCTTTACCTATTGGAACAAGGGTTTATGCTGATTCTGGCTATCAGGGCTTAAAGAAAAAACATAATAATGCTAAAACTCCTATTAAGAAAACAAAGAAAAAGCCTTTAACTTACTGGCAAAAGAAATACAACCATATTGTCTCTAAGAGGCGGATCAAGGTTGAGAATATTATTGCAGAGCTAAAGAATTTTCGTATTTTATCTCATAGATATCGCAATAAGCGTAGGGGCTATAATCTAAAGTTTAATATTAGACCTCTTTCGAAACTCGCTCAATTAAGAGCAAATGCGAGGAGTATAGGAAACACAGAGCCGCAGCGTACATGAAGTACGTGAGGACTTGCGCATCGACAGCGTCGCCACAGTTGCCATCAGGAGTAGAGTTAGGAAAGAGGTCTAATAATCACGAACAACCTTCTTCACCCTTCACATTGGCTAATTGTTAATTAAATACTTACGCAAGAGGTCTAATTTGTCATGGTAAAATCTTTTGGATAATAGTGCTTCAGTAACAATATTATACTGCTTTACAAGGGTTTTGTCTTCCTCTTTTGATGCAATATTCAGGTTAGTACAAAATACTCTTGCATTTTGCTTATTTTAATACCTATGCTAGAATCTGAGCGGTGATTACTGATGATTAAAAAAAATAAAAATTAATTACTAATTTTAATTGAAACCATATGTATGATGATAAGAATCCATTCGCAAAAATTCTGCGTAATGAACTACCGGTAGAAAAAATCTACGAAGATCAGTTTGTTTTGGCTTTTAAAGATATTGCGCCCGTAGCACCAACGCATATTTTAGTAATTCCTAAGAAATATGTGGCAGACTATCAAGAATTTATTGAACAAGCCACTGAGATTGAGATTGTTTCTTATTTTAAAGCAATTACTCATATCGTTGACATGCTAGAGCTAGATAGTTATAGATTAATTACCAATAAGGGGTATAAATCGGGGCAATCTGTGTTTCATTTTCATACCCACATCATTAGCGGTTCTCACATCACAAATTTGATTTAATTATTTATGAAAATAGCGGTAATTGGAGCAACTGGGGCGACAGGACTAGAAACGCTTAATATAATATATGAGCAAAATTTACCATTTAAAATATTGCATGCCTTTGCTTCGCGCGGTCCTGAAAACCGCGAAATAGAATTGCGTAATAAGCAGAGAATGAAGGTATTAGATATATCTGATATTAATTTTCATGAATATGAGTTAGTGTTTTTTTGTACTCCCGCAAGCATTTCGCAATATTATGTACCAATAGCGCTTAACGCTGGTTGCAAGGTAATTGATAAATCTGATTTTTTTCGTATGAGCCCATCTGCAACTCTAGTTGTACCAGAAGTGAATGGAGATTTGATACGCAATGCAAATTTGATATGCACGCCAAATTGTACGGCAATTCCAGTAATATTAACTTTAAAACCATTAGCGCAAATTGCTCAAATTACAAAAATAGTGATAGCAACCTACCAATCGGTTTCGGGCGCGGGCAAGAGCGGCGTGGATGAGCTGCGTAATCAAACAAAAGAAATATGCGAAGGTGCCAGTACTTGCAAAATACTGAATCAAGCTAACATCTTTCCTAAACAAATCGCCTTTAATCTTTTTCCACAGATAGGTGAGATGTGCGATGATGGTGATTATGCAGAAGAACAGAAGATAAAACAAGAAATTAAAAAAATTATGAATATTCCATCCTTAGAGCTGTCTGTAACGGCCGTGAGGGTGCCAGTGTTTACGTCTCACTCTATCTGTTTGCATGTGCAATTTGATAACTCATCTAACATTACCAAAGATAAAATAGAGGAGTTATTATCTAATAGTAAGGGCATTATGTATAGTGCAGAATACAAAACCCCCGTAGAAGTGAGCGGTACAGATTATGCTTTTGTTTCGCGCCTTAGAGTAAATGCCGAAAACAGCTTGGATTTGTGGATAGTTTGTGATAACATTCGTAAAGGTGCGGCATTGAATGCTGTGCAGATAGCTCTGTGTGCTCTAGACGAACAATGCATGTAAATTCTATATACCGTTGATTTGTTCTGATAAATAGATTAATAAGAATTATACAGTCTAGGTGTCAATAAAATAAAAATTGATTAATAATTGATTAATAAAATAATTTAAAAGGTAGAAGATAATGAAAAAGATTTGCGCAATATTCGCCATCCTATCTCTAGTTTGTTTAAGTGCATGTGCTAAAAAGAATTCAGTCTTGAAGCGAGAAATGCCTAATGAATATCAGGTCACCACTTATAAGTCTCTCGTAGAACCCCCTCACTATCAATTAGAGCGCCCTGAGTTCACTAGGCAACAGAAAGCTTATGAACAATCAAAGAAAGCTGAGAAGATAGAAAAGGTACAGCAAAAAAAGAAGAACGAAAAAAAGAAGTCAGGCACTCAGGATGGACCAAAGCTGAGCGATGGAGCTGACGAATTCGTGCCAGTTGATCATCAGCAAGAACAAAACATGAAAGAGTATATGGAGAAAGAGCTGAATACTCAGGGTAGGGGCAATACGATCATCGATAATGGCATCAATAACTACTAACGACTCTCGCACATATAGAAACATAAGTATGTCTTGGGTAACAGAGCTAGTGTTATAAACAATCAATATTTTTTTTTATGATCACCGCTCTCATTTCTCTTTTCTTTTTACATCTTACTTTCGCACCCTTAGGAGCTATGAGTTTGTGGCGTAGGTATAGTTACTTAGCAGATGCAATATCTCATGCCTCATTGCTAGCCACAACCATCAGCTCAGTGTATTTACTTAAAATTGAGCTGGTTTGGCCGGTGTTTATTTTATTATTCGCCTGCTCCTTCTATTTGATGCAAAAAACATATGAGCAACATAAACTAGATAGCTCTCCTAATTTATTACTTCTGTCATGTTTTTTTCTAGCCTGCGCGCTTCTTATAATCGGAAAGGGTAATGAGTGCTCGCACGAATTAGAGGATATTCTGTTTGGCGACTTTCAGCACGCATCCAGTGAATACATGCCATTAATTTTTGCACTGAGCGTCTTTACTCTATTATTTTTTGGTTTTTGCTATAAAAAACTATTGATGATGGCGATAGATCCAAGCTGCGCTTTACAAATTGCAAATTGGCGTAGAGTAGCGCAAGATTTATGTTTTTTAATTAATTTAACCGCAGCAATATGCATTGCTCTGCAATTTCTTGGCGCTCTGCTCACTAGTAGCATGCTCATTACGCCAGCGCTTACTGCTCGTTTTATAAGCAAAAGTCCACTGGGTATGATAATGTTCACGTTCGTTATAGGATTAGCTACATCTTGCGTTGGTCTTACTTTATCGCACTATTACCAAATCTCATTTTCTGCCATCACGGCTTTTATAGGAGTGATATTGTATTTTATAATAAAGATTTGGAAACAAAGCTAACCGAAGCGAATAACACTAACCGAAGGCGTTATAAATAAAAGGTGGTGAAAAAGGGAGTTGAAAGCTCGAAAGAGTGAGCGCGAGAACGAAGCGTCGTGAGGCGCTAATGGTGCATTCTATAGGATTCGAACCTATGACCTACAGATTAGAAATCTGTTGCTCTATCCAGCTGAGCTAAGAATGCAAAAGACAGAGAAAATCGTATCATACACAACCTTTGATGTCAAGCTATAGGTTATTAAAAAATGAAAATATCGCAAGCCTTATCAGAGCTCACGGAATTGTCTGTTACACAGCTATCTAACAGTATTAAAAACGTTCTCGTGCAATATTTTAGTTATGTGCGCGTGCGCGGCGAGGTGTCAAACCTCAAAATTGCTAGCTCAGGACATGTATACTTTAAGTTAAAAGATCAAAAGGCATTAATTAGCTGCGTATGTTGGAAGGGGAATTGGGCGAAGCTGAAATTCCATCCCAAGAGTGGCGATGAAGTCTCGTTAATAGGAAAGGTTACCACTTACTCTGACTCTTCCGAATATCAATTGGATGTGAATTTAATTGACCCATCGGGCGTTGGTTATTGGATGCAGCTATTAGAAGAGCGCAAAACCAAACTACAAGCGCAAGGGGTTTTTGCACCAGAACACAAAAAACCTATTCCGTTCATCTCTAATATTATTGGAGTTATCACCTCTAGCAAGGGTAGCGTAATAGAGGATATCAAGCATCGCATTATGCAAAGATTCCCTACTAAAATTTGCCTATATTCTGTGCCGGTACAGGGCGAGCAAACCGCGCCATGCGTAATTGAAGCCGTGCAATATTTTAATAACTTACCTGCTGGGCAAAGACCAGACGTGCTAATTATAGCAAGAGGAGGCGGGTCTATAGAGGAGTTATGGCCTTTTAATGATGAAGCTTTAGTATTAGCGACTTTTGCATCTAATATCCCCATAATATCTGCCATAGGGCACGAGACAGACTACACATTACTCGATTTAGTGGCGGATGTGCGCGCTCCAACCCCCACTGCGGCAGCTGAATTTGTTACCCCAGTTTTAAAAGATCTGCGAGAAACGATATATAAACTCAATCATTCGCTTATATTGCAACTGGAAATGATTATAAATTTGCGCAGTGCGCAAGTGAAAGGTGTAGATTTATCTATTGATTCATTTTTAAATGAGTATCAACAGAGAGTTGATAGACTGGAACAGAAGCTGGAGCATTACGTTCAAAGTACTTTGTATCAAAAAACCATTGCGATAAACAAGGTGGTGTTGAATGATAGATTATTGACGCTTTCTGTAGACGGCAAGAAGATGAAACTTGAAGTTATAGCTCAAAAACTAAATACTATTTTTGAGGCGCAATGGCTAGCATGGAATAATAAAATACAGAATCTCAGTGACGTTTTCTCTGCGCTGGATTACCAGAAGATTTTACAAAGAGGATTTGTGATTGTGCGGGGCGAGCAAGATGAGCAAATCATCACTTCGAGCAAGGATATCGTTGGGGAAAAAAAGTTAATATTAGAATTTTTTGATGGTCAGGTCGTTGCAACTACTAACGTAAAAAAATAATTTTTTTGCTGTTTAAAGATAAATAATTATATATAATTGATTGATCAATAACTCAACCCGGAGCATTTATTTGCAATGCACTATATAATTCGTAAAATTAAAAATTTCAGATCTCCTACTGAGTTAAAAGAATGGATGATCTGCTATTTGGTATCTGTTGCGCCAGTATCCAATATTATATATAACATCGCGCTCCCGCAGATTGCCGAAAGCTTTGAGCAAAGCTTAGTTGCTGCGCAGAAGGGTAATACCGTATATTTCATCGGGTTTACGCTTGGCATAATCATTCTTTCGCCCATTTCAGATAAATATGGTAGGCGTACAGTGGTGTTGTTTGGGGTATTGCTATATTGCATCTCCATTCCATTAGCGATTTATGCAGCAAATTTCCATACCTTCTTATTAGCACGATTTATATTGGCCGTGGGAGCGAGTGTCGGCTCTTCTATAACGCAAACTATTGTGCGCGAAACCTATGAGGAAAAGGATTTAATTAGAGCTTATGCGCAAACAGCACTATATATTACCCTCACACCAGCAATCTTCGCTATCTTTACGGGGTATATGATAGAATATTTAAATTGGCATTCTCTTTTTTTGATAGTTTTTTTTATTTCATTCGTGATACTCATATTGTTTCTATTTAAATTGCCAGAAACAAATTTAAAGGATGTGATAGAGCATCAAGAAATATGCAAGCAGCATGTTGAACAGAGTATGGAGAGTGGAGTATATCAAAAATTCTTCGCAAAATGTTGGGCGTTTTTTAAACTATATAAGGGAATAATATTTAATTTAGAAATTATTCGCAATTCGTTATTTATAGGGGTGATGAGTGGCATATTGTTTAGCATTAATATCGTGACTCCGATTTTACTAAATTATTATACAGACTGGAATACTTCTGTTGTAGGATATATATTGTTTTTTCTTACTATAGCTCATGGCTTTGGTAATTTTACTATCAAAAAAACTCGCAAAACTATAGTGGAATTTAAAATTATTACATCCAGTTTAGCCTGCATGTTTGCTGTAATGGCGTTAATTAGCGCCGCGATTATGTATGGCAATCATAATATATGGTTTTATATACTCGCCACAGCTTTGCATTTTTATTTACATGGCGCGCTCATGCCAATTTTAATTAAAAATGCTAACCCGAGTAAGAGCAAAACAAAGAAGGCGACTGTAGCTTCGGTTGTGAGTGGTTTGTATTATGCAATCGCATCTTTGATAGTGTTTTTTGCATCAAAACTGCAGAGTAATTTTACGCTAGTGTATCTTTTTTTCTGTGTGCTTGTTCTGTTGCTAAATCTGATAATGAAGTTTGCCGATGGAAATGTACAAAAGACATAAATCGACGGTAAATATTTATCAAAGTAAGTTTAGTATAGAAGGTCGTCTTCTTATGGCCCTTAAGTACATCCGTGAATATTTCATGTAAGCTAAAGTTATGAAGTAAGAAAGCACAACATAAGATACAATTAGGTGGATAGAAGATACGCTGATCAAACATCCTTCTATCAGGTCGTAAAACTTTACTTAAAAGTGACATGGAGTATGAAGTTGTATTAATATCCGCAACGGAAACACCTATAGAGCGCTCAAAAAAAGAGTAAAGAATAAGAAACGTATTAAAAATCGTAACAATAAACAAAAGCAATTTTATTCAGAAAAAAGCATGCTTTAAAAAGTCAAATTATAATAAACAAGAAAACCAAACAAGTGATTTGTACGGCATTTTCAAATGGCAAACGTCATGATTTTAGGTTATTTAAAGAATCAAAAACCAAGATATATTCTGCAATAAAGGTTGTTACTGATACTAAATATCAAGGAATACGAGGTTTCATAATAAATCTGAGTTGCCAAAAAAAGACGAAGAAAAATCCTTTAACAAATGAGGGCAAAAAGAAAAATCGAGAACTTGCAAGATAAAGAGTAGCTAGTGAAAATGTTATTGGCATGATTAAACGATTTAAAATCGTAGCTAATAAATATCTGCTATTTACAATATTGAATTACAAAAATGATAGTTTCCGAAGAAGTCTTATGTTTTTTGGGATGGTGCTGGATGGCATCGAGGATCAACCGCCCAAGACTTTATCAAAGAAGATAGCAAATAGAAATCATTTACTTTCCATCCTACTCACCAGAGGAAAATCTCCAAGAACATGTCTGGAAAGCGGGGCGTAGCGCTGTCGCGCGCAATAACCTCATTTCCAATATCGAAGAAACCGCTCAAAATTTGAGCTTATACTTGAATACTCAAAACTTCCCTTATAAACTTCTTAACTTTGGTGTGCCTTTAAAAGATTAGATCTATATGTACATCAATAGACCTCTTTCGAAACTCGCTCAATTAAGAGCAAATGCGAGGAGTATACGAAGCACAGAGCCGCAGCGTACATGAAGTACGTGAGGACTTGCGCATCGACAGCGTCGCCACAGTTGCCATCGGGAGTAGAGTTAGGAAAGAGGTCTAATCTTGATTTAGTTTCGCACTCCTGTTAAGCTTATAAGTGCCAAGGATTATGAACTACTGCACCTATTCATAGCTACCCCTTCCCAAAACTCATTAAATATTTTCATGCTCTCACCATCGCAGTTTATAGTTTTTAAAATTGCCTTGCGTTACTTCTCGTCAAAAAAAAACGATAAAGTAATATCGATCATCTCTATTTTTGCCCTAATTGGTGTAATGATAGGCGTGGCAACGTTAATTGTAGTAATGGCGGTGATGAAGGGGTTTCATAGAGAATTTAGCGATTCCGTCATAGGTTTAAATGGTGATATACAAATTAGCAGTAATAATAAAGTTATTGACTACGAATCTGGCCTATTACAAACGGTGGAGCAGGTGTGCAAAACTCATGATTGCTACGCCCTACCTATGATGCAAGGCAAGGGGTTAGCGATAGGCGAAAATGATAATTGCGGAGTAATTATCAGAGGTATCAGCTTTGAGCATTTAAAGAAAAAGCAAAAAATTCTAGATGGTTTGCAAGGTGGTGATTTAGTCGAGTTATCTCACCCAGCTACGGTGGCATTGGGCGTACAACTAGCGCACAAACTACAATTAGGTGTTGGGGATAGAGTGAAGTTAATCTCAACTAATGCCTGCTCTACTGCGATTGGCATGATACCCAGATATAAAGAATTTACTGTAGTTGCTATATTTAATAGCGGTATGTATGACTACGATTTATTCACTATACTCACTTCCTGTGAAAATGCCTCTTTGTTTTTATCAAACAAACTTTACGCCAAGGACGATGCGTCCCGTCGCTCTCACGCTTTAAATTTAATAGAAGTGCATTTGGCAAATCGTGAAAATACTTATGAGTTGCAAAGTATATTGCGCGAATCTTTTGTTGTTCTGCGGCGTGTGCTGCAAGAAGAATTAATGCAGACACACTCTCGCGCTCAAAAGCCAATAGAGCGGGAGCAGTTGCAAGGGTCTATTGAAACATTATCAGACATTTCTATATCAACATGGCAAGATAATAATGCGCAATTCTTGCATGCACTGCAGGTAGAGAGGATATCTATGTTTTGTATTCTGTCTCTTATCATAGTAGTGGCTGCATTTAATATTATTGCTAGCCTCTTTATGTTGGTGCAGAGTAAGGCAAAGGATATTGCAGTTTTAAAAACATTGGGCGCAAGCAACCAACAAATTATGATGGTCTTTATTGTAAATGGTATGATTAGCGGTTTGTTTGGTGTAACTTGCGGCGTGGCATTAGGATGTTTATTTGCTAGTAACATTAATAACATTCGTCTTTTCTTAGAAAGAATTACTGGTACCGAGCTCTTTGATGCAGTAATTTACTTTTTATATAATCTGCCGTGCGATCTAGATCTAACCAATGTTTTGCACATCTCCATATTCTCTTTGCTTCTCTGTCTCATCTCCACATTTTATCCAGCTTATAAAGCAGTACAGATTAATCCCATAGAATTACTTAGAGAATAAATTGTTGTTTGGTCTACACCTTAGATTTTTTTTATAAAATGCATCTGTAAATGGTTGTGTTTTGGCAAAAAATATATTAAAATCATTCCATCTTATAGGCACGATCTTACATCGGTTTTTTAGTTTTCCGAGATATTATTAATTTGATACTTAATACTGCGAAAATCAATAACATAATAAACCTCTTTTCGAAACTTTGCTCCTGATGGCAATGCGCGCGTCGCTCCAATTCGAAACCCTCACGTACTCTATGTGCGCTCGAAGTTTTGCACTTGCATTCACTCATTGCACTTGCTCGTCATGAGTGAGTTTCGAAAAGAGGTCTAATGCTTGCATCTTTTAAAAAAATAACAAATTCTATGCACAATCCGAAATCTGCACTACAGTTATTTTTATCTTTTGCGCACTTAGAGAAGTGGAGAATTATTCTACTTATCTTTCTTAACTCTTTAAGCGGATTAGTACCCAGCATTGATAGTTTATTACTTAAAAGTATAACTGATCAATTTACGCAGATTGAATTCATTGATAGTAGCTACGCCGTAGATGTGATGCATTTTGTGATGTTGTATGGTTTTTGGTGGGGTGGATTGAACTTATTGGAAAGGTTGAATGATTATGTATATTTAAATACCTTTCCAGTGCTTAAAAGCAAGATTATCGAGAGTATGTATAATACCATACAATTTTATGATCAATCTTTCTTCCAATCTAAACTAGTTGGAGGTATTACGAATAGGATTACGGAAGCAGCGAGGTCCTTTGAAGTAATATACTGCATAGTTGCGGAGAAAATAGTGAGAAAGCTATGCGTTATTATTTGCGGTGTATTGGTAATGTCTTACGTAAATGCGCAAATTACAATAATCTTTTGCATATGGATGTTCATTTTTATTTTATTGAATATAATTTTTGCAAAAAAAATCAATAACTACTCTTCTGTGTTTGCTAAAAATAATGCTATGGTGGCTGGTAGAATAGTAGATGCTATTAGCAATATGCCAGTTATTCGCATGTTTACCTCGCAAAAATTTGAAAGGCGATATTTATTGCGTTATTTAGATCCTATGGTTACCAGCCATAAAGACATGTGCGTATTTATGTTAAAGCTGAGAGCTGTGCTAGGTACAGTTTGCGCAGTTATGATCGCCTTAATGATTTATTATTTATTTAATTTACGGTTGCAAAAGCTCATCACTACAGGTGACTGTGTGTTAGTGCTCAGTCTTATTGTTGCCGTGCTAGATGATGTATGGGATATTACTCAAGAGATAGGGGATTTATTTGAGGAAACAGGCTCTTTTAAGCAGAGCGTATCCTTAATCAATGATGATGACGCAAATAGCAAGGAAGTGCAAGATTCGCTATGCGTTACTGAAGGGGAAATTATTTTTAAAAATGTCACTTTTAATTATGGATCGCATAGCTTGTTCAACAACAAGTCGCTAGTGATAGAGGGTAAGAAGAAAGTGGGCTTAATTGGCTTTTCCGGCTCTGGTAAAACTACTTTTGTGAATTTAATAGCTAAAATTTATCCTATCCAAGAAGGAGCGATTTTGATAGATGGACAAGATATAAGCAAAGTATCGGTTTCTTCTTTAAGAAAGAATATCAGCTTTATCCCTCAAGAGCCAATACTTTTTCATAGAACCGTTATGGAGAACATTCGATATGGTAATCAGAACGCCTCCGATAAGGAAGCTGTAGAGGCTGCCAGGCTGGCTCATGCGCATGACTTCATTGAGTTATTGCCGGAAGGCTATCACACGGTGGTGGGAGAAAGAGGCGGGGGGCTTTCTGGCGGACAGAGACAGAGAATTATTATAGCAAGAGCGATACTGAAAAACGCTCCGATTTTAATTTTAGACGAAGCTACTAGTAGCCTTGATAGCAGAACGGAGGCTCTAATACAGCAATCTCTACATTTTCTGATGCAAGATAAAACAGTAATAGTAATAGCTCATAGACTGTCTACTATTTTGGATATGGATCAAATTTTTGTATTTGCTGGTGGCAGAATTGAGGCGCAAGGTACTCATCAAGAATTAATATATAGTAGTGATCTTTATAGAACTTTATGGAACTCTAGCTCGCCTAAAAATATTTTTTAACGCAAATGCTATAATATATAACTAAGATCATATCAAAAGGTCGCAGATATGTATTGAAGACTTGGTCAATCGAACAATTTGTAGTTCGTAGTATATTCTTAGTTTGCACCATTTTTTCCTAATAGGATTCAAATCTGGTTCTTATTTTTTTTAGTTTTAACAAACATTTTAGCGTAATTTATTCTTATAATACATAACTTCTTTAGCAGATCTTAGCTATAATAGCTCTAATCCTTATATAATTGAACGCACTTATCTTGCGGAAATGTTTTATTAACTATCTCATCCATGCGTTCTATTAAATTGGAACAAATCAAATCAAGTTGTTGCCTCTGATTGTGCGAAAAATTTCCTAATACGTAATCACTTAATTCGTTTAATCCTTCGCGCTCTCGTCCGCCAATACCGATTTTTAGTCTAAAATATTCTCGACCTATTGCTTGATCGATAGACCTAATGCCATTATGTCCCGCGCTACCACCACCCAATTTAAAACGTACTTTGCCCAACTCTAGCTCCACTTCGTCATATACGACCAATATTTGCTCAGGTTTTAATTTCAAAGCGCTCATGTTAGCAATAACTGCTTGTCCAGAAAGATTCATATATGATGTGGGTTTTAGTAACATGATATTGCAAGGCGCTTGAGTTGCTCTACTAGAGTGTATAACAATATCGCACAACTCCGATTTGAGTTTCTTTTTTATCTCGAATGTTGCAAAGCGAGTGGAAGCTAGATGATCTATAAAAATAAAACCGGCGTTATGTCTGTTATGCGCGTAGCTTGCACCGGGGTTGCCAAGACCAACAATCATTTTAATCATATCTTTATGAATTCTCTAATATCTCTAATATAGTAAATCACCTTGCATTGGGTGAGATAAAGAAGTGCTGTAAGGCGCCATACAAATGAGTAAATTCAGTAATGCTAAAATTCAGTAATGCTATCTTTAATCCATCGTTTCATATTAGTCTAAAATTTTTCTATCGGATTTAGGTCTTGTGAATAAGGTGGTAGAACCTTAGTCTTTCGAGATTTATGAAATGCAGCATTATCCATGATCACTACTTGACCAGGTTGCAGTTCTTTTATCAAAAACTCCTCAACCAAGTTTCAAATAATTTTGTATTGCAAGAACCGTTAAATACTGGTGCTATTGATGCGTGATTAACATAACCAGCTATAATGTTTGTTCTTTGATAATATTTATCGCTCTTTTTAGCAGACGATCTCTTCACTCTTTCACATAGGTAAAACCTTTTTATAGATAAAATTTAACACTCTAGTGGAATGCCAAGGGCTTATTCCAAATCTATTATCTATGACTTCTAGCTTGGCGTTGGGATTATTTTTTACAAATACTTCAATTTTTTTGTACCATCTACTTACCGTATTGTTGTGTATTCCAAAAACTTTGGATGCTTCTTTTGTGTTTTGTCTTTTTGGATATAACTTACTACTCTTTTTATCAAATTTTCACTATATGGTTTTGTTGACATTTTTCCTTTAACAATACCATATCTCTTTACCTAATGCAAGGTGGTTTACTATATTCATCGCGATATATTCTCTAGCAATATAAATCATGAATGACGAGTTGCCAAGTTTTACGACCATTCCATTCATTCATTTTCACATTAGCAAGCACCGAAATGGTTGAGTTTGTTGGATTCATCAAAATACGTCCCATCTCAGAGTTTGCTGCATTAAACGCTATACTACGTACAGATTTGGAGTTATGGGCTGAAATTAATATACAGCTGATATGCTTTTTGCCTACCACCCTGCCTTGCGTTACAAATAGATCGGAGATTAAAAATATTGGCTCACCGTTACCATTACCATATGGCTCTAATTTCTCTATATCTAATATTAGATGGGAATTTAAACTACTGATGCTTAGCTCATCTACATAAAACTTCTCTCTATTAGCTAGCTCCATCTCTCTTCCATTACGCGCCAAGCTATGAGAGGCTAAAAATTCCTCAAATTCCTTCACCTTACTTGCGCTAATAGTTAGCCCCGCCGCCATTGCATGTCCGCCTCCGCCAATTAATATTCCAGCATTTTTGGCCTCGATAATAATTTTGCCCAAATCCACATAAGCAGTGGAGCGACAAGATGCTTTGATTATTTCGTCGTTCTTCGCGCTTGCTGCAAGTTCATGATCTGCATTAATGTTGGTTTTGGGTGGGGCGATGATAGTGCCTACAATAACTGGCTTTTCTAATCTGTCTTTGAGGCGAGATGCTATAATACCTATCACTCCCTCATGCCAATTGCCATACACAAACACTACGTTATTATTCATAGCCTTTTGACTGGCTATTTCCATAGCTTCCGCTAAATAATTTTCTTCTATCAGTTGGCGTCTTTGGTTGGCTAATTCTAGTTCTTTGCTCAAGCTCGTAATTTGTTCATCATCTTCCTCTAACAAGAGCCTAGCTCCTAAAGAAGCATCGCTTACTCTTCCGCCGGCGTTAATTCTAGGCCCGACAATAAACCCTAGATGATAAACGCTAGCTTGCTCTTGATATTGCGCTAGTAAGGCTTTAATTCCCTTATTACCAGACTCTTTGTTTCGAATTTGTTTCAAGCCATGCTTTACAAAAGCTCTATTCACTCCAATTAATTGCATTACGTCACACACTGTACCCAAAGCAACAATATCAAGATATCGCATTAAGTCTACCGAGGCGACTCTGCGCAATAATTCGTGCTCACAGTCTAAAGTCACTCGATTGCTAGAATGCATAGCGTTGACAGTCTTGCTTGTTGAGTAGTTAATGGTTTTGCGAGCAGCGTATACAAAGCTAAAAAGAAAGTAAAAAGTCACTCCTACTGCTGCCAGATAAGTATATTGCGTATTTTCGTCTGCCCTATTTGGATTAATGGTTGCTACCGCGTTTTTGGGTATATCTGGGCTTAGATGATGGTCTATTACTATCACATCAACTAAAAAGTCTTTAGCATAACTGATTGCGAGACAAGAAGTGGTGCCGCAATCTAATGTGATTATAAGCTGTGGTTTATGTATTTTATAGCAATCTTCAAACGCGCCCACTGTAAAACCATAGCCATGCTCTATGCGGTTAGGAATGTAGAATTCCACGCAATAGCCAATCTGGCGTAGAAAAAGAGAGAGTAAGGCGCAAGATGTAGCCCCGTCTACATCATAGTCTGCAAAAATAATTATTTTTTCTTTACGTTGGATTGCTGCTGCAAGACGCTCTATGCCTTTTTGAGTGTCAAGAAAACTCATTGGGGTTGGCATGAGATTTTTTAGCTTAGGATCTAAAAAATTTTGTACATCAAGCATACTATTAGTATCCCTAATTTTAGGGGCAAGTAGTTGAGCGAGAAAATAACTTATACCAAAGTAGTTCACCCATTTTTCTATCAGATCTACATAGGAACTTTGGCCAGAATCGACTCTGGATAACTCTAGCTCTCCATATTTTTTCCAAATAAAACCTTTAACAGATTGATGTGCTAGCATGATACAAGAGATTTAGTGTGATCATTAGATTTGTTAGCGTTAGAGTAAGAATGTTTGATGATATATGCAATAGGGGACCGTTGCGAGATGAGGTAATTTTTGTTATAATAAATCTCAAAAGAACGAGGTTTTCAAATGTCTTCAGCGCATCAAATTACAATGGTAAGTTTAAATCAATTAGTTAGTCCAAAGCATCAATATCGC
>NZ_JACVVM010000029.1 GCF_016751895.1 Candidatus Sarmatiella mevalonica
TTTTGGCTATTACCGCTTTTTATAAAACTTATTACTTTTTTACGTAAATCTATACTATATGCTCGCATTTTTTGCTTCATATTATCATATAATTTACGCTACCTCAAGCTAATTTAGTATATAGCTTTTTGTCATTTTTCCTTTCATTATAACGAAAAATTATATCTAATCCAACCTAAATTACTATATGTCAAAGACGTTATATCAAAATGTACCATTATATAAAGATGTACAAATTCCTTATTATCAGTTACGTAGTTTGCTTAAGCGCTAAGGGTTAGGTATAGAGTATTCAAAGTGCGCGCTCTACTGGAGTATTCTATAAAATTCCTCTTCGCTTAGCACCGAAACACCAATGGCGCTCGCCTTTTCTATTTTGCTTCCACCCCCTTCTCCAAGCACTAAGTATGTGACTTTGCTAGAGATGCTGCTGGCCACCTTTCCGCCAAGATTTTCTACGCGTTGCCTAGCTTCTGCGCGAGACATGAAGCTTAAAGTGCCAGTAAACACAAATATTTTATTATGCAACAACTGCTCTGTGCGCACGCATTCTTTGATATCTAGAATTGATGACAATTGCGTTAATATGCGCCAATTTTCTTCCTGATTAAAGAATTTTTGCATGTCAATGATGGTTTTCGAAGCAATGCCACTCATCTCTTCTAGCCTCTCTATTGCGTCAGATTGATTGCGCTTTAATTTTTCCATCCACTCAATAAAACTTGCAATATTCTTAAATTCTTGCGCAAAATTGCGAGCAACGGCAAAACCCACGTGATCTATGCCTAGAGCATAAATAAACCTATCTAAAGTGACATTTTGTGCTTTTTGAATATTAGACAGCAGATTATCGACAGATTTTGTGCCAAACCTAGGTATGCTTAATAACTCAGAGCGATGACGATGTAAGTCAAATAGATCTACGCAATTTTTTAACAACCCCCTATCCAACAAAATTTTGAGCTGCTTAGAGCTTAAACCCTCCACATCCATAGCTTGCCTAGAAACAAAATGCACCAACCTTTCTAGCACTTGCGCCGGGCAATAATAGTTAATACACCTAATGATTTTATCATTAGACTTCTTGCATAACTCTACTCCTAATGACAACTGCGCGTTGCTGTCGATGTGCGAATCCTCATTTAACTTCATGTACGCTCGAAGTTCTGCGCTTTCATTTGGTCTTTGCATTTGCTCATCATGAGCGAGTTTTGTAAGAGGTCTATTCAATATTGTTTTTTCTGATATTGGTGTACCGCAAGATGGGCACAAACCATTAAAAACAAATGTGCGCTCACTACCATCTCTTTTGCTCAGCTCCACCGATAGAATTTTTGGAATCACATCTCCTGCGCGATATAGCTTTACCCAGTCACCAATCATGATATCTTTTTTTTGTATCTCATGTAGGTTATGCAGGGTGGAACTGCTTATAGTTACGCCTTCTAGCTCTATAGGATGCAGCTTTGCCACTGGAGTGATAACGCCCGTTCTACCAACTTGCATGATAATATCTAAAACTCTAGTCGTAGCGCTTGTAGCGCCAAATTTATGCGCGATGGCAAATCGTGGCGCTTTTGCATTAAAACCTAAGCGCTCTTGTAGATTAAAATCATTCACCTTATACACAACACCATCTATCTGGTAAGGTAAAGAATTTCTAATGCTATCAATCTTGCGGTAAAAAGCAAATATTTGTTGTATATCATCAGTTAATATATATTCTGGGTTGACCACAAATCCAAGGGCACGGAGTTTGCACAATAGTTCTATTTGTGTTGAGACGAAGTTTTTGATATTATGACTGATAGTATAAACAAAATATTTTAATGGCCTAGCCTGCGTTATTCTATAGTCTAACTGTCTAAGCGACCCAGCGGCTGCGTTGCGCGGGTTTGCAAATGGCGATTTATTATTTTTAATCTGCTCTTGATTGAGTGATATAAAATCTGATTTATTGATATACACCTCCCCCCTTACTTCTAAAAATGGTACGTCAATATCAATTTTTTGCGGTAAAGATTGGATAGTTTTAAGATTTTGCGTAATATCCTCTCCCTGCCACCCATCACCTCTAGTTAAACCCTGTGTGAAGATGCCATTTTCATATCGTGCACAAAAAGAAAGGCCATCTATTTTTACTTCACATGCAAGCTGTGGTGTGGATTGTAATAATAAAAACTTCTTGATTCTATCTATAAATGCTTGCAAGTCTTGTTCAGAAAAAGCGTTATTTAGCGAAAGCATGGGTGTGCTATGAGGCATGCTATTAAATGATTGGTCTGGGGATGCACCTATTTCTAATAAAACATCATTTGCTATTATTTGTTCGGGATGCTTCTTCCTTAATTCTTTATATTCTAGCAAAAGAGCGTCGTATTCTTGGTCAGTAATGAGTGGGGCGTTGTTTATAAAATATGCTTTATTGCATTTTATAAGCCAATCATTGATTTTTTGTAGTTTGTTCATAATTATAAAGATATAGGGGATATATAGTAAATTAAGTTGAGGTCTGTAAGACAAAGAATTAGTTTAAAGCATCATAAAGTTTATCAAAAGAAGAGATTCTGCCCTTAATCCAACGTTTCATATTTGCCAAGAATTTTTCTATAGGACTTAGGTCTGGAGAATATGTAGGCAAAAATGCAAGCTTGCACCCGACAGATTCTATCAACTCTTTAACTTTCTGAGATTTATGAAATGCAGCATTATCCATAATCACTACTTGACCAGCTTTTAGTTCTTTGATTAGAAATTTCTCTACCCAGGCCTCAATTAATTGCGTATTACACGAACCATTAGACCTCTTGCATAACCTATTCCGTGGGGTAATTTGTTGTCAAAACTCCTTTGCGCTCCTCATATACTAGAGTATGCTGCAGCGCTCAACATCATTTTTCCTAAAAATTCCTCCTTCATTTTTAGGTTATGCAAGAGGTCTATTAAATACCATTGGTGCTATTGATGTATGATTAACATAACCAGCTATGATGTTTGTTCTTTGATAGTATTTGCCGTTCTTTTTCCCCAGTAGCTTCCCCCCAACCTCTGTTTTTACAAATACTCATATCAATACCGCTTATCATCTATATACACAAGACTTTGAGTTGGTATACCCCCCTATTCTTTGTTTATATCGCTCACGTTTTTCTTCGCAAGCTCCTACATAGGTAAAATCTTTTTTTTATAGATATATCCCAGTTTTTTTTAACCAATAATGTGCACCTGCTGCACTCATATTAAAATCCTTTCTTGCCACCAACTTTTTTAGATAAATAATTACCCTCTGTTTTATATCTTGCGACTCAATTCCTTACTGTATTTGGTGATATCTCGAATTTCAATGCAGCTCTATTGCAGCTATTGTCTTTATTTACATAATTCATTACTTTATCGCATTATATACTCAAATTTCAACTTAATAGACCTCTGCGGAAACTATCATTTTTGTAATTCCATATTGTAAATAGCGGAGATTAAATTGAACCTTAGGCCGAATCTTTTTCGTCTGTTGCGGTATTTGTCAGTTTTAAATCGTTTAATCATTCCAATAACATTTTCATTGGCTACTCTTTGACTTGCGATTTCATGATTTTTCTTTTTAGCTTCTTTCGTTAGTGGGTTATTCCTTGTTTTCTTTTTTGGTAATTCGGATTTGTCATGGAGCTTTTGTATGATTTGGTATCCCATATCAGTAATGACTTTTATATCAGGATTGATCTTAGTGTTAGAGTCTTTGAATACCCTAAAATCGTGACGTTTACCATTGACAAAAGCGTGTATATCATTGTTTCGCTTTTTCTTTTTAAATCTCTTTTTTTGGGCGCTCTATGGGCGTTTCTGTGGCATCAATAAGCACAACCTCATATTCCATATCGCTTTTAAGTAATTCCTTACAACCTGGTAAAGCAAAATCTGGATGCTTGATGAGTGTCTTCTATCCATTTAATTGTATCATAGGCTGTACTTTCGCTTACACCATAACTTTGACTCACATGAAAATATATACGGTATTCTCGTATATATTCAAGAGCCATAAGTAAACGATCTTGGATACTTAACTTGTTTCTTCTGCCACCTTTTGCTTTCTTTTTGATTTCTGCTTCTTGGAAGAATAACTACCGTTTTACAAAAGGTCTCTTGTTTTACCCCTGTTAATCCGCGAAATTTTTCGGCTTCTAATTTTTTGATCTGTTCGTATTTCATAATAGACCTCTTGCATAACCTATTCCGTGTGGTAATTTTGTTGTCAAAACTCCTTTGCGCTCCTCATATACTAGAGTATGCTGCGGCACTCAACATCATTTTTCCTAAAAATTCCTCCTTCATTTTTAGGTTATGCGAGAGGTCTAATAATTTTTCGCATTTCCATACACTTTTGTGAAAATAATCTATCCATAACAATCACATTTTTTTACAGGTAAATTAGGTAATGCAACATACTCTATCTACAACAAAAACTCTATTTGATATACAAGAGAAGAATTAGATAGTATGTTTAGTAAGACTTAAGTTAGAGAGAAAGGGAAATTTCTGATGCGGATACTAAGAATAGCTGTGAATAAAAGTACAAAGGGTTGTGGGAAATGATAAAAATTTTGCCAGAAGCAGGACGGGGTAGTTGACAGAAAGAGGATGCTATAGCACCCCCTCTGAAATTTATCATATTAAAGCTAAGCTCACTACAAGTTTATTAGCTTATTATATTAAAGCCAAGTTATTAGAGCTTAAGCAAAATTTCTCTATTATACTAAAGAGCAAACTTAAAGCCAAGTATCACAACTGAACCTTTTGTTTTTAACATAGGAGCGTCTTGATATTGTACAGGTCTACCCTTAGCCACAAAGTAAGTATATTCTATATATGGAAGAAGACCTGGAGCGAGTTTATAGTCTGTACCAAGAGTCCATGCCATCACAGAGTTACCAAACTGTTTAGAGCCAAAGTAAGTGATGCTCGTAGAGCTAGGACCTTGTGTATAAGCAATTGCAGCCTCTGTATATCTAGTATTTCTACCAGTTTTCCACCACGTTTGGTTTGTTAAACTATTACCTAGCGTACCGTAGGAGACGCCGAGAGAAAAATTACTATAAGTTGCAACAACCCCTACGTTGATGGTACGCATTGGAGAGACTGGATAAGATTGTATTTGCTGAAAATCTTCCGGCTTGATATCATCTAAGGTTTTAAGGTCAGATTCTTTATATTTACCGATTGCAGCGTCTTTTAACAAACCAACCTTCATAGGTGCGGCCGGGCTACCTAGCTCGCTAGTAACTGCAATTTTAATATCTACGTTATTTTCGATTTTATATTTATAAGATAAGCCTAGAGTGAAGGCATTCTTAACGTTTTTGTTAATCTCAGCAACGTATTTGCCGTCATTACCACCTATTATATCAACCTCTCTATTAACAGCCACTACATTAGGATTTGCAGTTCCGTTATTGCTAGAGTCTGGAACATAGGATACACCAAATTGAAATCCAGAGATCTCCTTGGTAAAGTAATTGAGTTTACGAGCGGGCTCAGTTCTACCGCGAACTCTATCTTCATTTAAACTCACCAAATAGTAGCTGTCTGTAAAATAATCTGAGCTTACTGCAAATGGTATCACTTCCCCTTTATATTTCATTGCATTTGTTTCAAGGTTGGTATAGCGAGACCATGTGCCAGCCACTGCAGCTGATACGTCAGAGCCACATATGCGCATTTTAGTGCCTGCGTCAAAAGGAGAGCCCATTTCTACCTTACCATAATCCCACTCTACAAATAGGTTTGACCCGTTATTCATAGCGGCTCTATTAGGCATTGTGGTGGTTAGCAAACCAAGGTATATACCATATTTCATACTTTCAGTTTGGTGAGATCCAATAAGCAAGAACAAAGCATCGGTATAAAAGGCAAGAGCGTTGTTTATACCCGAGATGTTTTTTTCATTCGGTGCAAGGCCCGATTGGCTACGAGTGCCAGCCTCAAACTTAAACAATGCTCGAATAGACACCTGCGTGTCTGATTGCGGTGGCATACCGTATTCAGCCTTGACGTTACACATATTGACGCATAATACAAACGCCGCATAAAAAAGTACAATATTTTTTTTAATCATTTATTTTTTATTAACCTCGTAAAAATCTATATATAAAAACAACTCAACACTAATAAGAATGATGCTACAATTTTTTAGTTGATATCTAAGCAACTTCAGGTATTTTATTGAACATATCAGAGATAGATTGATATATTTCTTGCGTACAGCATCACTGAAGTGCACAAACTGCTTGAGCTAATTTAGAATTGAAGCCGCCTAAAAGAATTCTTCTATTCAGACAAAGGATACTATAGAGCTCCTCTTGCTAGGAAGCAAGTGATAGATGAGATAATGAGATGAATTAATTCAAATAAAATCCCAACTTGTAATAAAATTAATGCATAAATGCATACTAAAATTTGACTTTTATACAAAAATATATACACTCATAATCTGCCAATGACGTAAAATACGTTTATTATTATAACAATATAACCCATTAAATAGAGGTAGTTAGAAAAGTGCAGCAAGATATTAGAAACGTGGCGATAATAGCCCACGTAGATCATGGTAAAACGACTTTAGTCGATAATATGCTTAAACAGAGTGGTTCTGTGAAGGATGTTAAGAATTTGACAGAAAGAGTGATGGATTCTAATGATCAAGAAAAAGAGCGTGGCATAACAATACTTGCAAAATGCACTTCTATTGAATGGAATGACTTACGCATCAATATCGTGGATACACCTGGTCACGCTGATTTTGGCGGAGAAGTGGAGCGTATATTAAGTATGGTAGACGGCGTGGTGTTATTAGTAGACGCGGCTGAGGGGCCGATGCCACAAACAAAGTTCGTACTCACAAAAGCGCTCAAGTTAGGGTTAAAGCCTATAGTATTAATTAATAAGATTGATAGACAGGATGCTAGAGTAGATGAAGTATTGGATGAGATTCTTGAGCTTTTTATTGTTTTAGACGCAACTAGTGAACAGCTAGACTTTCCTGTGATTTATGCATCTGGTCGATCTGGTTGGGCCGTAAAAGATTTGGAAGATGAGAGGAAGGATTTAGCTCCATTGTTTGAAACCATCGCTTCTTATATACCTAGCCCTTATGTGCAAGATGATCCAGCCTTTAGAATGCTTGTGACTATGAGAGAGTATAATTCTTATTTAGGAAGAGTGCTCACTGGTAGAATTATGAGTGGTTCTGTGAAGTGCAATCAGCAGGTAAAGGTGCTGAACACTGAAAGTAAGTTGATGGAAAACTCGAAGGTGACGAAAATCCTTGCATTTAGAGGTTTAGAGAAGGTTTCTTTAGATTATGCTTATGCTGGAGATATCATTTCTATCGCGGGCTTTGAAAAGGCTAGCGTAACCGATACTATTTGCGATCCTAGCGTTGAGGAAGCTTTATTTGCACTACCAATTGACCCACCCACGCTCTCTATTACAGTTTCCGTAAATGATTCGCCTCTGGCTGGCACAGAAGGTTCTAAGCTCACTTCTAGTATGATTGGCGAAAGGTTAGCTAAGGAAATGGAGAATAATGTGGCTATTACTATTACGCAAAACGAGTCTAAGGAAGCCTTTGAAGTAGCGGGTAGGGGAGAGTTGCAGCTTGGCGTGCTAATAGAGAGTATGCGTAGAGAAGGTTTTGAGTTATCGATTAGTAGGCCTAAGGTGTTATTTGTTACTCAAGATGGGCAGAAGTTAGAGCCGGCAGAAGAGATACAGGTTGATGTAGATGATGAATTTGTTGGAGTGGTAATGCAGAGTATGGCACAGAGAAAGGCAGAGATGGTTGATACTCGCGCATCTGGCGGAGGTAAGACTCGCATTACTTTTCACGGTCCGTCGCGCGGTTTGATTGGTTATCATAGCCAATTTTTGAGCGAAACTAGAGGAACCGGTTTAATGAACCGTTCGTTTTTAGGATACAGGCCTTATTATGGCAAGATTTCTGGCCGGAGGAATGGCGTGCTTATTTCGAATGATCAAGGAGAGGCTACTGCTTATGATTTATTTAATTTGCTTGATAGGGGTAAAATGTGCATAAGTCCTGGGCAGAAGGTATATGCTGGCATGATAGTTGGCGAACATAACCGCGAAAATGATCTAGAGGTGAATGTGCTTAAAGGTAAAAAATTGTCTAATGTGAGGGCTGCTGGTAAGGACGAGGCTATTAGACTCCCTCCTCCAACCCCGATGACCCTGGAGTGGAGTATGAGTTATATTCAGGATGACGAGAGGGTTGAGGTGACGCCTCATAGCATTAGATTGCGTAAGGAATACTTAGATCCTAATGAAAGAAAGAAGCGTTCCAGGAGTTCTGAATAGCATGTGTTGTTCGTGGTGTTTAAGATTATTCCAGATTGGTTGTGCCTATTGACAGTGAATAGTTCTTGCTTTAGAATTCTTGGTAGATTAATGTATGTGCGCTTTTGCACATGCATATTTTTATTTTTTACTGAAGCAAGATGCGACCGCTGCGCGTTGAGCTAGTTACTGAGTTTTTTAGTTTCTTGGTTGTTGCGGGCTTTTGCTTGGTTGTTATCAGATCTGCGATGGCTAGTGGTAAGAACACAAGTAAAGTGCTGCGATGATGCAGAGCCAAGGAGTGATGCGGGTTAAAACACAAAAGCGCAAGTTGCAAAAATTAAAAGTAAAAGAAGTAAAGAAAATAAAGAAATAATTAATTATTAGTTAAGAGATATAAATTGTTATGAGAATTGCAGGTGCTAGTATACCTAATAATAAGCGCTTAGTGATAGCGCTTACTTATATTTATGGTATAGGCCTAACTTTAGCTAAAAAAATCTGCGCTGATCTAAAAATAGATGAGAGTGTTAGAGTGAATGCCTTGAGTGATGCTCAGATTATTGATTTACGTTCTTTTATTGAAAAGACTTTCGAAGTGGAGGAGGTTCTGCGTGCTAAAGTGCAAAAAGATATAAGAAGAAAAATTGCTATCAAGTGTTATCAGGGTTTAAGACATAGAGCTAGGTTACCGGTGAGAGGGCAAAATACTCATTCTAACGCTAGAACTCGTAAAGGCAAGGCTGTGCCGATTGCTGGTAAGAAGAAGGTGACTAAGTAGTAAGTGATGCGTGCGCTGTTACTTGTTAACAGGCCTCTTGTTATCAGAAGTTATTTATTTTCAACTATTTCAGGTGAAGGAGTTATGTATCTTTGAATAACTGTCTCATAAGATGCGTGACATTAACGACTGTGCATTTCAAGATGGTAGCTTATTTGAGCAATATGTGCGATATTGAAAGCTGAAAATCCTTAACTGAGGGGGGGTGATTGCTGTTAGGAGTGGAGTTTAAAAAGTCTCAAATACTTCTTGCCGATGGATGGCCTCTTAGCGATAGATGCCGTTTTGAAATTTATTCATCTCCCCCTATTCTTTGTTAAAGTGACTGGCGAAAGTATATGTGAGTTGAGTATAGTAGGTTAAAGAGTATGATGAGTAAAACAAATCTTTGTATAGAGTGCATTAAATTTGATTAATGTTAATGTATGTTGTTTTGCGAAATTTGCATAACTCATAGGCGTTGGTGTTGCGTATTACTATTAGCTTAGCGTCAGCATGAGTCGTACATAAAGTTAAGTGAGGATTGTGTGTTGATGACAGAAGAAGGTTGTCGTTACCGGAAATAGAGTTTTTGCAGGATCTATTGTGAGTTGATTAAAACGCTGTGCATGAGAGCTAATTCGGTTTTTAAACTTTTGCGGATTATCTTTTGCGGATTATACTAAGTTACGCGAGGATCGCGGAGTAGATTTGAGGTGCGTGGAGTTTTGTGTTGTACGCTTAGCTTCTTTCCAAGCTTGCACTAGGTCAAGAACAAATGTAAGAAGAACACGAAGACGCGGAACTTTGGTATGCATAACAGTTAAGCTAGAGTTGTAAATTTGAGCAACAACGCAGTTGTCATTAAGGAGTAGAGTTGCGAGAGAGGTCGAATGGACTACTCCTTTTACCGCAGATTCATGAGTAGTGAGTATATAAAAGCAAAAACTGAGCTGCGTAGAAAGGGTTGTATGAGGATTAGGCAAAGGAGTTGTTAACGCAGAACATTTTTCGGTAACTCTAGCCACGCTCATAGCGAACGTGCGCAGTATGGTTGAAAATGATGTTGATGGCAAGTTATAGTGGCGGGAATCCAATTACCGTAAGTGTAGAAAAGTATACATGTGCAGTTAGTGTATGTATGTTTTTTCTTATTTTTATTTGATATTTTAGTGTTTATGTAGGTTTTATGTCAAAAAAGAACGTCGTTCTAAAAAAAGAGAAAAAAAATATAGGTTTAGCTATTGCTCATATCTATGCCACCTTTAATAATACTATTATTACCATTACTGATGTGCAGGGTAATACCATCGCAAGTTCTAGCGCTGGAGCGAATAGGTTTAAGGGTGCTAAAAAATCCACTCCACACGCTGCTCAGGTTACAGCTAATAGAGCCGCAGATGAAGCTGCTGCTCATGGGGTAAAAACGTTAGCGGCTATTGTTTTAAAAGGTCCTGGCGCTCAACGAGAGTCGGGAGTGCGCGCCCTCTTCTCTCGCTTTGTAGTGACTAGAATTGAGGATAATACTGCTATTCCGTTTAATGGTACAAAAAGACCTAAGAGAAGAAGGATCTAGCTGTATAAGAAACTTGATTGTGGTAGAAAAATTCCACGCTTTTTGGCTTTGTGTGTATAAAATTCTTTTGGTTGCGAGCTTGCTTTTTTGCTTAATATATTAGACCTCTTCCAAAACTCGCTCAATTAAGAACAAATGTAAAGATTAAAATGACAGTGTAGAACTTCGAGCGTACATGAAGTGAAGTGAGGGTTTCGAATTGACGGTGATGGGCGCAGTTGCTATGAAGGGATAAGGTCTGCGCAAGAGGTATATTATTAAGTTCTTTACCGCAACTTAACTTTAGGAGCGGTATGCTCCATTCCAAGCTTGTGTAAGTCAGAGGTAAATGTAAGAGGCTTACTCTAGCGCAAGAACGCTTGACGTACATAAAGTTTAGTGAAGATTCGAGCTCAGGGTGATGGGTGTGGTTACCGTCATGAGTAGACGTCGTAGAGTAGAGTTTTGCAAGGAGTCTAATGTAGACGCGCTTAGGCGTGAGCAATGTTTGGAGTATAAGCTTAGTTTGTCTGTATGAGACAGCGTTTTCTGTGTTATGAAGGAGCTTTTAGTAAAGTACCTCTCTGTGCGTCTGAGTCTTGTCCGGTAGTTTTGTTGGTGTATTTGGAAAATTTTTAAGGAAAAAGGTTCATGGAGTCTAAAAAAAATTGTAGAGGCTTAATTAAGCCTGAGAATTTAACTGTTCTTTCAGAATCGGGAGAAGATGTGCGGCGTTATGCTAAGATTGTATTGAGCCCGTTAGAGCGTGGCTTTGGGCTAACCTTGGGTAATGCGATGCGTAGAATATTGTTATCTTCTGTTCCTGGTTTTGCAATTAGTTCTGTCAAAATTGAAGGAGTATTGCATGAATACTCTACTATACAAGGTGTTCAGGAGGATATGACTGATATTCTTCTAAACCTAAAGTCTATACCTGTGAAGATGTATTCCACAAACAAAAAATCCCTTAGATTTAAAGTTACAGGGCCAATGGCCGTGATGTCTGGAATGATTGGTTCAAATTCATCTGTACAAATCTTAGATCCAAATATTTTAATTTGTACTATATCAACCGATCGCGAGTTGGAGATGGAGCTTATGTGCGAGCGTGGTAGAGGGTATGTGCAAGCAGTGAGAGATCCTACGATGCCTATCGGTACTATACCAATTGACTGTTTATTTAGTCCGGTGCTTTCTGTTACTTATCATGTGGAGAATACCAGGATAAAGCAAGTGACTGATTATGATAAGTTAGTGATGTATGTGCGTACTAATGGCGTGGTGACACCTGAGGAGGCTGTGATATGCGCTGCTAGCATTTTACAAGAGCAGCTTAGTGTTTTTTCTAGCCTAGAAGCGCCGAGCGTTGATTTGCTTAAAAGTAAGGAGTTTGGTGGGTATTACCGCGCTTTGTGTGCAAAGATAGAGGTCTTGACTCTTTCTACTCGCGCTATGGGTTGTTTGCAGGGTCAGAATGTGGTATATATAGGGGATCTGGTACGTTATTCTGATAAGGATTTGTTGAAAATACAGCATTTTGGCAGCAAGACTTTGCGGGAAGTGGAGGATGCGTTGGCCGAGCTCGATTTAAGACTTGGTATGGATGTTGAGTGGCCTCCAGAAAATTTACATGAAATTTCTAAAGAAGATAAGAATTTTGTAGTGGATTAGTATTGAGAAAATCCTCAAAAAAGAAGAGGAGAATAGTTGGGCAACGCTCCTTCTGGCTGATCTTGCTCACAAGGAATAAATGCGAGTGGTATGTATAAGTTGCGAAGCGCCTAGCCTATTTGAAGTAGATGAGTGTTGGGCGCGCATTGGATGCTGGGGAGGTAATTATTGTCGACAATAGAGTTTCGTTAGGAAATTTAATAATATTTTATTGATTCAAATATTGATTAGACCTCTTGCATAATCTAAAAAATGAAGGAGGAATTTTTAGGAAAAATGATGTTGAGCGCCGCAGCATACTCCAGTATATGAGGAGTGCAAAGGAGTTTTGACAACAAAATTACCCCGCAAAATAGGTTATGCAGGAGGTCTATTAAAAAATATCATTCACCACACCTTCCAGGATTGCTTGGGTTATGAGCAAATGCAAGGAGCGAATAAATGCTCAGAACTGCGATCATATATAAGGTATGGAGGATTTGAGTATTTGACACGTAGTTGACGTGAGGGGGTAGAGTTTCTGGGGAAGTCTAACGAGAGCTCGAAACTTCGAGTATATATGAAGTATGCGAGGGTTTTGCATTAACCGACGCAGTCGTCATGAAGGGGTTGGAATTTTGAAAAAGATAGTTTATTGAAAAATGTCATGATTACCCTCTTGAGTTTTATTCGATTTTTGTTAAACTAGAGTGCATGAGAAACTCTTTGATAGGTAGATATTTATTATGAGACATGGTAAAAAACATAAAAAATTAAATAGAACCTCTAGTCACAGGAAAGCTATGCTCATGAATATGGCTGTAGCGCTTGTGATGCATGAGCAGATTCAGACTACCCTAGTGAAGGCGAAAGTTCTTCGTCCTTTTGTGGAGCGTTTATTAACCATAGCAAAAAAACCAAACTTAGCGAATCATCGTAGGCTTTTGTCTATATTGCATAGTTCAGTTGCTGTAAAAAAGTTGGTAGATGTTTTAGCTACCCGTTATGCACAAAGAAACGGCGGTTATTTGAGGATTGTGAAAGCCGGTTTTCGATATGGAGATATGGCTAGTATGGCATATATTGAGTTTGTAGATCGTGACGTGAATGCTAAGGGTTTTAGGTTTGACGTGGGTTCTGCTATGCCTGCTACTGATTCTGCCGCCTAATGTCGTGGCTTAATGCTATGCACGTGGATTAATACGTATTTCGAAAAACTAATATCTGTTAATACTCATGAGACCTCTTGCAAAATTGCTCAAGTTGTGAGCAAATAAGAGGGTAGAGTGCGCGAAGTGCAGAACGCTAGGGTGTACTTGATAATATAGGGGAGCTTCGAATCAACTGCCAGGGAATGTGACTTGTTGTGAAGGCATAGAGTTTTGCATAGACCTACTGTTCGTATATTCGTGTTTATTTGCGCATCTTGCGCGCTATCAGGACTTATTATGAATACTAAGTCTTGTTATGAATGGTGGTGTAAAATAACCTCTTTTCAAACTCACTCATAAGGGTTAGATGTAGCAAACAAATGAAAGCGCAGAACTTCGGGCGTACATGCAGCTGAGTGAGAGGTTCGAATCGACAGACGCAGTTAGCTTCGGGAGTCGAGTCTCAGAAGGGGTTTAGTTTATTGTGTTGTTAGAACTATTATAGTTAAGCATAGCAAAATAAATAAAAAAGATAGCGAGTGACTAAATGAGTGAGGATTGGTCAGTAAAAACAAGCAAAAGAGTATCACGCAAAAGAGTATAAGTAAGCGCGAGTAGGATAGTAAGAGAAATATAAATCAAAGTTGATAGTTAGTATATGAGTAATTCATCAAAAAAACCCTCTAAATCTGTGCGTAATTCAGAAAGAAAAAGATTGCGTAATAGAGGAATTAGAAATAGTTTAAGAACATTTATTAAGTCCTTCCTTCTTTTTATTTCTTCAGAAGAAGCTAGGAATAAACAAGAGTTAGAGAAAAGGTTTCAGTTCGTGCAGTCTAAAATTGCAAAAGCTGGCTCTAGTAATGTTATTAAAGCTGGTACAGTGGCAAGAAAGATTTCTAGACTTGCGAAAAAAGTAAAGGAGCTATCTGTATAGCTTGAGGATATGGCAGCTTTGTTATTTTACCCTATTGTTTTTAGTGTTGATATTTGATTTCCTCTCTTCTGTCTTGCACTTTTCTGCCGTATTATTATTTTGAAGATTAAGGGTTTTTGTCTCTTATTCTGAATTTTGCAGACTCTGATTCTGAGTTTTGAAGATTAAGGTTTTTACTTTTTATTACTGGATATATTAGCCACAAATCGATAGCGTCGATGGTTTTTAATGGTTCTTGTGATACAAGATTATTTGAAACTTGAGTTGAAGAGTTTCTTGATCAAAGAACTAAAACCTAGGTAAGTTGCGGTAATGGATGATGCTGCATTTTGTAAATTTCAAAAAACGAGAGATTTGATTGAATCTGTTGAGTGCAAACTTATTTTTCTAACTCTCTACTCGCTAGATCTAAACCCCATTGAGAAATTCTGAGCTTATATGAAGCGATGGATTAAGAACCAGTCACGCAAAAGGTTGAAGTATTGGAGGGACATCGTTATGATTGGCATCAAAGGGAGGATATGAGATGTCAACGAGCTATACGAGTGATTTAACAGATGAAGAATGGGCCGTAGTCGAAAAGATAATTTACAAAAGAAGGGGGAAACAAGGCAGGCCGCCCCCTAGGGATGCCAGACGTTTATGGGATGGTATATTTT
>NZ_JACVVM010000030.1 GCF_016751895.1 Candidatus Sarmatiella mevalonica
TTTGACGTTCTTGCAAAGTTTCTTTAACCCCTGATATCCGGAATCAGCATAAATATTGGTATCTATCGGAAGACGATCTTTCTGTTTATGAATTTTAAAATCATGAACCTTGCCGTGGTAGGATTTCAGTCTTAAGCGTGTACCTACGTTTCTTACCAGAAAAATCATCTTTTTGTTTCTTGCTAGGTCTTTCAATTATTTTCTCCGTTACATCTATTAACTGTTCAGTCTCTTCATAGCTTAGAGTGCGTTTTTTTCTATCGCAACCAACTTCGCAACCAATCGTTCCAAAGTTTTAATTATTCTGCATACCCTTGAAACATCGATCCCAAACATAAAATCTATCTGCATTTGAGTGCTGTAAGTACGATAGTATAAGCAGCATCATCAACATTTGCCAACGACTTTCTTTGCCCATGATACTTCAAGTTTCTTCACCAAAATATCAAATTCTTCGAACTAATGCCAAATAATCTTAAAAAGATTCTTGGATGTTTCCTGATTTTTATGTATGATATTGCCATATATGGAGTAGTTTTGTGTTGAAATAAACTACATATATACCTTCGTCTTGAAAAAATCAAGACCTCTTTCTATCATTAAGCGATATATTCTTACTTACGCAACAGGTCTATTTTAGAATATTATTAAAAAAAATCATCTAAAGATTGACCAAAATGTAGGGACATTACAATAAAACTTAGGATCAAACTTGTTATTGGTAACAATAGAATATGCGGTATTCCTAACTAAACATAAACAAAAGAATTTGTTTATTGAATAAAAGGTATAACGAATGAAATATCAATCCATAGCCTTTGAATACCGTTTGGAGCGCCTATTAAACCTTGCCAAATAACGTCGTATTAAAGAGTTTTTAGACTCTACCAAAGTTTATATGATGCGTACCCTTCAATAAAACCATCCGTACACAATATATTGTTTATACCCCTTCCTTTCAAGTCTAAGTGTCATATTTATGGATAAGCCTTTCTCTCGCCTCCTACTTACCGCAATGTCAATAACTTGATTTCTGTTCCTATCAACAGCAAGCCAACATAGATTTTGTTAGTTTTTTTGACAGTAACTGAAAAGCTCATCAACCTCTATTATCTCTATATCCTTTGCGTCCCCCGGTATTTCAGCACTTAATAAACGCTTTCTTGCAATTTCCGAAATGCCTTATTCATCTTATTATTAAAGAGTTCGGCGCCCCTTCCATTCTTTCTATAGACATAATCCCGACTCCCTCAAGATACCAATTTAATTACTCTCAGCCTTTTTTCATCTATGTACACCTTTTCTTAGAGCCTGTATTCACAGTTTAGGCATCCCATCGAGTATCTTTAGTAACAGCATAGAGTGGGCGATCATTATCATGTTTTCCGCGGTTGCTACAGCAATTTCATAGTCTTTTGATAATCTCCTGCAGTTGCTCAGCCAAGCAAACGTTCTCTCAACTACCCATCTTTTTAAGTATAGTTCACCCTAGGATTGTACGCTCTAAGATCTCTATGGTCTTTTTGAGTACATTCCGTACAAATTCTTCCATGGTTTTCTATATCCGACATCGGCACATACTTCATTGAGTGAAGGATATTTCGCAAGAACTTCTTCAAATACGGCGCATCCTGCTACTGTGTCGTGAGTATTTGCTTCATGGACTTTTACATGTAGTAGATGGCAGCAGCGTTAGTTACGATATGGCGTTTATGCCCCTTTATCTTTTTTTCCCATCAATGCCTCGTTTTTCAAAAGCGCTTGTGGTCTTTACGCTTTGTGAGTCTATGAAACTATAGCTTGGATTTGGATTCCTGCCTTGCGCTATTCTACCTTTATCCATCAAATCTCTCATCAGCTTTTCCCAAATATCTTTTATCCTACATCGTCTGTAAAAGCTATATACAGTCAAATATGTTGGAAAATCTTTTGCTAACATTCTCCACTGACAACCAGTTTTAATAATAGACCTCTTTCGAAACTCGCTCACGATGAGCAAATGCGAGGAGTATACGAAGCACAGAGCCACAACGTACATAAAGTACGTGAGGACTCGAGCATCGACAGCGTCGCCACAGTTGCCATCAGGAGTAGAGTTAGGAAAGAGGTCTAATGTAGAACACAGCATTTACAAGAGTTCTTATAGGATACTTACGACTCTTACCATAATTTCCATAGTCAAAGTCGTGTTTAATCAGATCCCACTGCTGATCCGTCAAATCGTTTGGATAAATTGTTATAATACCTACCTCCATGGAGGATTTATAACATACTTAGGTTAAACTGTGAATACAGGTTCTTAAATCTCCTTCTCTAAATGTCTTCCAGTATTCCTTGCATTCGTATCTTTGCTTCTTGTTTACAAAGCCGTTTTTAACATATTTTCCACTGCCGCAATGTTTACATTTGATCATAAAAAACTTCTTTTTTTACAATCATATATCAATACATGTGGGACGTAAACGATCCACCAGAACCCGTTAAAAAGCTATCGCTTAAAACACGTTGCAACAAGATTTTTCTCCTTCTTCGGATTCCGCAATTTGCTCATGATGTCTTTGACCTAGCTCTTGTGTATGGTGTATGTTTTATGAACAACTCTATCTGCGCCTGTGCGAGTTTCTGTTTTTCCAGCGCCATCCGCTCCTGCTCTTCAATCCCCTTAGAGTAAGGGGCGGAGGTGAAGAATTGCCCTTGTTGCTGCCCTTGCTGCTGTTGCTGCTGTATTTGAGGTTTATCGTGTTCTTTTTGCTGCTGTTGAATCTGACATTGGTCTCGTTGCAGCTGCTGTGCTTGAGGTTGAGTATATTCTCGCTGCTGGAATTGGTTTTGTTGAAACACCGATTGGTTTATCTCTGACTGGGTATGTTTGACATCAGGCTGATAGTACATCTCCGACTCCACCCAGGCGTTGTTCCGATGCATTTGCTCCTGCTTCATCGGTTGTTGCATCTGTTGTTCTTGCCGTCTTTGCTGTTGCAGTTGAGCCTGTAGGCGCGCTTCGTCCCAAGCTTGTAAGCGCTCGTCGCGATAGAGCGCTGGGTTGGTTTCGCAATCTGAATATTTCTCTTTCAGATCGTTTTTTGCTTTTTGCACTTCTGAATCGTATGGATGTCTTGCGCATAGGCCCTCTAGGGCTTTGTAGTCGGCGCCAAACATTATGTCGCACTTGGCATCAAAGACGTAGCGTTGCCATTCTACGCCTGTTTCATGAACAAAGGCGCGGTAGTATAGTTCAGATAATAGGTCATATCCAATGTTTTCTGAAGCTGGTTCTATTTGGTTTAGTATGTCTTGGTTTACTCCATCATAATCTCTATGTACAAGCGCTAAATATTTTACTAGTTCAGTGGATATATTATAACATGCGATCATTTGATCAGCTCGTGGTTCGCACCACGCAGCCACCGCGCTATCTTCTCGCGCATAATTATTCATATATTGATACACAATACCAGCATCCTGCGCATATTTATCGCTTTGATTTTCCAAAAACAACCGCATCAAACTCATAGAAAAAGCATTGAAATTAAGAATATCATCTCTTAACAAGTCCACCGCCCACAACGTATACAGCTTCAACGCCTCCTCTGGCGTAAGCTCATCATAGCTCCTACCCCAAAGCAACATCATAGTTTCTGTAATGCAGAGCATTTCTATGTCCGCCACTTGCTTGCCATACACCGTGTGTGGTTTGCGTAGCTTCTGTAGGGTTTCATAATCCCCTTCGCTAAAAGCATTCAGAGCCTGCTTTACTTCTCTGGCATACTCAACTTCGATTTGAACTTCCTTAGCATATTCAACTTTAACTTGTGGGTTATTAAGTATCTGCCTATATCTTCCTAGCCTATAAGCGAAAACCCCATCGGGCCGGCTTGGCCCTTGCGTGATTCGTTGGACTCGATCTCTAGTGATATCTTCGAGGTATGAGAAATATGCGCATGCATTATCTTTCGAGCCCTCTTGAAGAGCATTATCTATCTCATACATAAGATAGTAACATAATGCGGCGTTACGCATGCTTTCAACGCTGCGTATACCGGGGTTTGGATATTTTTCTGTAAACTGCAGCTCCCCTACCTGGTCTGCTTTGTTGGTTTCTGATAGCTGTATGTATGAGTCGGTGGGATTATCGCTTTGATCTTTTGGTTGTTGATTTTGTAGTTGATTGATTTGACTAGCGTTTTGTTTGCTCCCTCTGCTCATTGATTGGAGCGGGCGAACGTATGGATTAGTAATGTTTGGCGTGGATTGCATGCAGACGACCCCTTTGATTGGATTTATATATGAGGTATCGTATCATGCCAATGATGAGGGCGCAAGCCCCCACCTCAAGCTTGCTAAACTCAATCGCTCTAGAACATGCTACGGCAAGGTTTTCCTCTTTGAGTATTACTTCTTCTGGCTCCTTGCGACGCTCCCTAGCTTGTTGCTCGAGAAACTCCGCTCGCTCCTCCTCGAGCCTCTGCTTCTCTAGCGCTATCTGCTTTCTGTCGCTCTAATTCTCGCTCCCTTGCCTTAATCTGAGCGGGGTTAGGGTTAAGGGGAGGGGTATTGCTTTTTAAGCCTGTATTCACAGTTTAACCATCCCATCGAGTCTCTTTAGTAATAGCATAGAGTGCGCGATCATTAGACCTCTTCGGAAACTAGACTTTTCATAAAATATGGAGAAAAATCTTATGGGACAAATATTACACGCGAATGCCAGAACAACGGAGGCAATCCGTAGAGAGATCCGTGATAGTAAAGAGAGCATAGAGAAAGCGGCTAAAAGATTTGATAGACCTCTTTCCTAACTCTACTCCTGATGGCAACTGTGGCGACGCTGTCGATGCGCAAGTCCTCACGTACTTCATGTACGCTGCGGCTCTGTGCTTCGTATACTCCTCGCATTTGCTCTTAATTGAGCGAGTTTCGAAAGAGGTCTAATGTTAGAGTCTTTGAATACCTTAAACGTGACGTTTACCATTGGTAAAAGCAGTGCATATCACTTGTTTCGTGTTTTTATTTATCACCGCTTGACTCTTTAGGGTATGTCTTTTCTTTTTTTCCTGAATAAAATCGCTTTCGTATGTTATTGCGATTTTTTATTCGCTTTTTCTTTTTAAATCTCTTTTTTTAGGCACTCTACGGGCGTTTCTGTGGCATCAATAAGCACAACCTCATATTCCATATCGCTTTTAAGTAATTCCTTACGACCTGGTAAAGCAAAATCTGGATGCTTGATGAGTGTCTTCTATCCATTTAATTGTATCATAGGCTATACTTTCGCTTACACCATAACTTTGACTCACATGAAAATATGTACGGTATTCTCGTATATATTCAAGGGCCATAAGTAAACGATCTTGGATACTTAACTTGTTTCTTCTGCCACCTTTTGCTTTCTTTTTTGATTTCTGCTTCTTGGAAGACTAACTACCGTTTTACAAAAGGTCTCTTGTTTTACTCCTGTTAATCTACGAAATTTCTCGGTTTTTAATTTTTTGATCTGTTCGTATTTCATAATAGACCTCTAGATCAACTATTACATAATATTTTATGAAAAGTTTTTATAAAAAGTCTAGTTTCCGAAGAGATGTAATTTAGATGCTTGGTCATAACTATTCCCAGCTTCTAAATATTCTACTACTTCTTCTCTTAAATCATTGCTATAGCTTTTCGCTATTTTTCCTTTCATTATAACGAAAAATTATATTTAATTCAACCTAAATTACTATATGTACGAGTCAGTAAGGTTATTGTTTTGATCTTTTGGTTCTTGATTTTTGGGTTGATTGATCTTTGATGAGAAGAGATGAGCGTATGGATTGGCAATTTTTGATGTAGGTTACATGATGGATTCCTCCTTTATATTATTAATTTATTTGAGGGAGGTATCGTATCATGCTCATGATGCGCGGGCAAGCCCCACGCGGGGGGGAGTGGGAGGTTATTTGATCAGATTTTTGGTTCTTGAGCTTTGGTTTGTGAATTACTTACGGGAGCGACAGTTCGTTGTCCTGTATGACCGAAGTTTGATTTCATGGTTGTGAAAGTTTGCTGAACATTTTTCTTATCTTGCACGCCCATCTGCGCTTTCGGCTGCTTATTATTCTGCCCCTTCATCTTCTTATCCGCAGAGCGTGAGGTAGTTTTTAGATCTCCGATCTTGCTCCAGTACGTTTGCACTGTATTGGAGTGCTTCTGATACATAACCTCACCTTCCTTTATACTCTGGCAGGCTGCTGGAAGTTGGTGCATGCATACATGCGCAAAATCACGCACTGCAACTGGTTTTTCCGCATCAACCCCTAGCTCCATCGCAGTAACGATTTGCCGCCTCTGCTCGCTCGTATAGGCTGCAAAGACATATATCCCCTCCGGTATTGTAGCATTTTCTGGTATCTCAGGCATTTTCACCAGCAATCTTTGTAAATCTTCTTTTAGCTTATCATCTAGCGGGAATATTTTAGCAGAAGTTTTCGTTTTGGAGATATTCGCCATGACATTAGTGATAAACGTATTGCGCTTGTCTTGATTATTAAAAGCTCTCAGAACCAAAGGTGCAATCTGCGCTTGAATCTGTTTACCCACATCCTTTTGCATATTTAACTCTTGATTTTGTGGAACTTGATCAGTGCTTTGTATACTTGGCTCAGATGTTGTACCTCGAGCTTTCTGCTGCATCTTCACCGCCTCAATTATAATCTGTTCTTTAACTGCTGCATCAAGTTGATCAAACGTTTGTAACCAATTCTTCTCTCCATCTAGACTAGACATCAGCGCATTCAACTGCCCAAAATCAGTACTTCTATCTTCAGAATCCTTCGTAAATTTTGTTTGCACTTGTTGTTTTAGTATTTGATCAGTTGCTTGTTGCGCTTGATTTTGCTTGTTTAACTCTTTTTTCTCTAGATTGTTCGTATTGTTATTTAACGACTGCAGTTTCTCATCCAATACTTGAGGTTTCTGACCTTCATCTTGCTTTGGCTGCACAGCTTGAATCTCTTGCTGTTGCTGCGCTTTGGCTTTTGTAACCAAGGCTGCGATCTGCGCCTCAACCCCTTCCACTTTCGGGTTCGTGAGATGTTGCTGCGGAATTGTATTTTGATCGAACAATACAATTTTCTGCGGCTTTGATTGGCTTGGTTGTGAAGCTCTTATTTTCCGCGCCTCAAGTATAATCTGATTACGAACTTCTGCAGGAAGTGACGGCCAGGCTGTGATCCACTCTTTCGTCTTACCATCAGCCGCCATTTGGTTCAGATCGGGCATCGTAGCAGCTAATGTACCAAATCCCGTATCTTTATACCCCTCCTTCCCCTTCAAAGCATCTAACGCTTGCACTCGCGCCTGCTCTTGCTGCACCTTCTCTTGCCGCTGCGCTTGCTGCTCCTGCTGCTTCTGCTGCTCCATCTTACTCTCAGCGAATTGCATTAAATCAGCATTTATTGGTCGCTTTAAGATTTTTTCTAGCTTCTCATTCGCTTCAAGCTCCTTACGAGAGTCTATATCAAATAATACCTCTAGCAGCTGTTGCGAACTATAGCCTTGAATCCCATCCAACGCTGTTTGTTGCAGGGCCTGATCCTTATTCTCCTGAGAATTTTGCGTCTGCGTAGTGCTTTGCGTCTCGTCCACGTCTTTCTGTTCTGTTATCCTTTGTACGAACTCCTTAGTATATTCAGGATCAGCTTGGAGCAAATCTCCTACAATACCCCGCAACTCTTCTCGCGTCCGCTCCTGCGCCGCCTCTTGCGAAACTTTCACTGCATTAAGCATTGCGCGTCTATCATTCCAGTTGCCATCATTGATTCTTGCTACTATCGCATTCTCCACTTGCGCCGCTGTCATTTCTAGAATATCCTGGGGGCCTAGCAACGTTTTTTGATCAGCAAGTTCGAGCGTCCGAATCCCCTTTACCACCTCTGCTACAAACCGTATCCTATTGTCGAGAGTATATTCAATAGATTCTTGCATCTTCATCAACACAGCCGGTTCAGATTCCTGCATAATGAGCTGCCTGAAACTCACTGCTGTTCCTTCTCCTGCGCTTTGCTCTTGCGTATCACTACGATAACGCTGTACTAACTCAGCCCTCTCGTGCTCATTCAGCGCCAGAGATTGCTTCGCTAAATGCTCCTGAAACAGTTTTCGAGCTTGCTCACTCACAGTTATTATACCTTCCACCAGGTTTTTGCCTGGTAGCACTTTGCAGTCTTCCCAAATTTCTGTCTTTTGTTCTGATGTCAGACTCGCATCCATCTGCCTCCCAACCTCCTGCTGCGCCGCAAACCTTGCCGCTGCTTCAGCAATCACCTTTCTCTCCCATTCATTAGCTTTCGATAGCGCGCCAGATATTTTCTCTGCATCGCTTATTGCATTCGCCCCTTGAGCGTTCTGCCTCTGCTCATCTTTAGGTTGCGAAATGAGAGCATTGATAGTTGGATAGCTTGTTAAGTAATCTAATAATGCCTTTTGTGTCTTTGGCGTGAGTTCTTCAATCTTAGGTTTTGTATTTTGTTGTGGGATCGTAGGACTCTTCATTGATATTACTTCGCTTTTTACCTCGACATCCTGCACATTCTGTGACTGTGATTTTGGACTTAACACATCTCGAATCTTTGTCCATATTTTAACTAATGCTTCTTTTGTACTGCTTTGAATTTTTTCTAATAACGACTTTTTCTCTTGCTCCCCAATCTGCTCATTGCTTGCACTTTTGGCATCCTTATCGAGCGCATTATTTATCTCCTCCTGTTGCTTTGTCGACAGTGTTTTCGCGGCTTTCTCAACAGCCTCTCGCGCCTTACTTTCCTCTGTTGCCTCAATTAACTGCTCTATTTTTAACCTACCATTAAATACTGCCTCTACTACATCTTGCCGCAACTCCTCATGTGTTCGCTCATCTGGCACATTGCTGGCGCGCGGCGCTAACTCGCGCAGCGCGTTTTCCTTGAGGCTGCTGCTCAAATCTACGACAAGTTGATGTTCTGTTCGTATGTTTGATATTTCGCGTCGTAATTCCTGGCCTATAGCAGTTAACCCATCTGCATTGCTCACAACTTTTTGCAATATCATAGCAGTAGTTGTACTATTACCACGAATCGATCCCTCAATACCCTCCACATATTGTTTAGTTTGCGGGTTCTCTTTAAGTCGATTCAATAATGCACCTTGCGCCGCAGGAGCGATGCCAGTCAGACTATCTTTCAAACTCTCGTCCATTAGCATTTGAGCTACGTTTATCACGTCCACTTTACCCTCGCTATCTTTAGCATTAACTGCTGCTATTAGCGCATTCTGTACTGATTTCGAGTCAGTATAATTCGTTTTCTCTTTCGAATCCTCCTCAATGTTCTGCAACAATATTTCACGCTCAGATTCAGAAAGGGCGTTGATATATTCCTGCGCCGCCTGCCCAATCTCTTTCGTTTGTAAAAACTCATCAACCGCTGCGTTTATCGCGAAAGGAGCTGAGGCTTGGTCTTGCTTCGTAATCCAATACTTATTATCGTCCAACGCTTGGGTTAAAGTCTCCGCTCTATCAGCAACGACACTTTTCTCCTTAAGATCTGCAAGCAATGCTACTTGCTCATCTCCGCTAAGTTTGCCAAGTTTCGTTTTGACATAATCGTTAAATAACTTCTGATTCTTACCGCTCGACTGATCTGCCCCATCCTTCTGACGAGCGTTCGCGATATCCATCATAATTTCCGGATTTTCAAGCGCCATCTCTACTAACCGCGCCCGCACCTCATCGCTAAGAACCTTCTGCTGACCTTGCTCACTCCCACCAATCAACTCTCGCGCCTCAGCAAGATCAATATTTTTAACAATAGCCTCGGCAAGTTCCTGTCGCGCCATCACCTCACGCACTGCATTAGCAATTATTTGTTGCACCCGCTCATCACCTTGATCGAATGCGTCTATTAATACTTTGGCGATGTTTGGTGGTGTCTGTGGATTTTGCTCTTGCTCTTGAGCGTTAGGCTTACCAGATTTACCGTGAATCTTCTTGATAAACTCGCTAATTCTTGGTATTGGATGGTTTTCTAGCAATGCTAATAACTGCTTTTGGGCCGGTGGTATGAGCCGATTTGCAATATCATACTTTACTTTATTTTTTTGCGACTGCTGTACCTGCTCATCATGCTCAGCTTTCATTGCGCTAGCAACTTCCACTATATCTTTTCTCTCTTTGTCATCAACGCCCTCCATCTCTCTTATTAGCGCCTGCTTTACCAATTCTGGACTACCATAAGACGTTTTGTTGGCCCCCTGTCTTTGTTCCAATAATTCCCTTTGCACAGCTTCAGGAAGGCTTTGGATATATTCTATATCTTTTTGCTTTTGCTGCTCTTGCTTAGCTAGCGCTGCATCAGTCGCACTCTCCATGGCGGCAATCGCAGATGGATCCTTCCAGAGCGCTTCATTTTTTAGCGCATCTTCTAAACTTGTTATGCTTTCTCTTTTTAGTTCTGTAAATAACTCTGACTGCTCTTCTCGTTCGAGTTTTGCAACTTTTGATCTTATATACTCCTTAAACTGCTCCTGATTCTTGCTAGACGCCGCGATTTGCGCCATAATTTCCGGATTTTCAAGCGCCTTTTCTACTAACTGCGCTTTCTCCTCTTCAGTAAGAGACTTTTGCGCAGTAGCGATATCAAGATCCTCAACTATCACTGCGGCCACTGTCTGGCGCTCTGTTACCGCCTCAGTCGTATCCCTGATTATTTGTTGCACCCGCTCATCGCCTTGCTTGAACACTACTGCTAATACTTCAGAAATGTTTGGTGCGATGTCATGCCCAATTTTCTCCTTAGCGCCTTCAATAAGCGCGCTAATGGCGTTGTTTGGATGCTTTTCTAACGATTGTAATAACAACGCCTGACCACCTGGCGTAAGCGTTTCGATATCCCGCGTTATTTTGCCTTGGATCCGTTCATCATGCTCCTGTTTAAGTGTCTGAGCAGTAGCTGTTATCTCCCCTCTCTGTTCGCTGCCGAGGTCCGCTATTATTTGTATTAGCGCCCGCTCTGTTAATTTTGAATCATTCTTTTTCTCCCTTTCTCCCCCTTGCCCCTGTCTTTGTTCCAATAATGCATCTTGCACGACCTTAGGAAGGCCTTGGATATATTCTATATCTTTTTGCTTTTGCTGCTCTTGCTTAGCTAGCGCTGCATCAGTCGCCCTATCTATGGCGGCAATCGCAGATGGATTCTTCCAGAGCGCCTCTGTGTTTGCCACCCTCGCTAAATTTTCTACCTCTTTCGCAACCAGCTCCTGAGTCTTGAGATTCTGAAGCAAGCTTGCCTTCTCGCCCTCTTCAAGTTGGTTGAATTTGTCTTGGAGATATAGTTGAAAGTCATTTTTATTCTTGCCAGACGCCGCGATTTGCGCCATAATTTCTGGATTTTCAAGCGCCATCTCTACTAACTGCGCCCGCGCAACCTTTTGCTGATCTTCATTAAGATTGCTCCCAGAATTCTGCGCATTTTGCTTATTTGGATTAATCAACCTTTGCACCGTAGCGATATCAAGACCCTCAACCATCGCTGTAGCAACTTCCTGGCGCTGCGTAACGGCATGTGTTGTATTAGCAATTATTTGTTGCACCCGCTCATCACCCCGCCTTAGCACTTCTTCTAATACTGTAGGAATGTTTGGCGCAATCTCCCACCCTTTTGCCTGCTGGATATTATGGATAATTGCTTCGATGGCTTTGTTTGGATGTTTTTGCAGCAATTTGAATAACAATTTCTGCCCCTCTGGTGCTAGTTTGTTGATATTATCACTTAGTGATGGCTCCACCGTCATTTGTACCCCATTCGTCTGCAGTGGCGCATTTGGGATTATCAAGTCTTCTCCCTTTGACGGTTCTGATGTTGGACTCGACGACTGTGTTGATGTTGGACTCGACGACTGTTGTTGTTGCTGTTGTTGCTGCTGTTGCTGTTGTTGCTGCTGTTGTTGCTGCTGTTGTTGCTGTTGCTGGTGTTGCTGTTGTTGCTGTTGTTGCTGCTGTTGCTGTTGTTGCTGCTGTTGTTGCTGCTGTTGTTGCTGTTGCTGGTGTTGCTGTTGCTGCTGCTGTTGTTGCTGTTGCTGGTGTTGTTGCTGTTGCTGCTGCGTTGGAACTTGGAACAAATCAGCATTCTGCTCTATCCCCATCACTTTCTCATACTGCTCTTGCGTAAAGGGTAGCGTATACACTTTAGTTTGCCCATTAACAATTCTTTCAATATATGCAATCTTCGGGGCGTCTTTAGTGAATAATATAGGTACGGGCGAATGGATATGCGGTTTACCCTGGTCATCATAATGCACCGTAACACGAATATCGCCTTCACGTTTCCTCATAGCTCGCCCATCAGCAGCGTAAAGGGTGAGTGCGAGAGTTGTGCCTGCTGGAGGACGAATTGCCTCTAAATTTATCTGTCTATAACCCCTTATCCCCTGACCATTTATCGTGATATTAGCTTCTGTGGTAGTTTCTATTATATCTGCATCACCTATTGTGATTTTCCTGGTGGTAACAGTTGATTGATTTTGCTTTTGGCCACTCAAGTTAGCCCATTTTACTATGCTGTTCTCGTCTGTATACAGATTTTGTATAAGCTGTTTTTGACTATCGTCAAAAGCAGAGTATAACTTAGTGAGTGTCCTCGTATCATTTCCGAATGCATTATGTATTTTCTCCATATCCTCTGCAGGGATACCAACCGTTATGGCGTTTTGCTCCTCCTCTGTCTGCAACTCTCCTTGTACTTGCGTTTTGGGTGTTTGCAGGAGCATTTTTTTGATGTCGAGGTTTTCATCTAAAAAATTCTTTGTAAGAAGCTCTGCTATTTTGCTATAAAACGAAACGCGTTGCCTGGCAAAATCTTCCTGCTTTAGTGGTGAGGACAAATCTTCCTCAAGTTCTGCTTGTTGCGTGTCGTTACTTCCAAAATTCTGCGTCATAAAAATACACCTCTTAGTGAAAAAATAAAAATTTTTCTACTTTTAATTGTAACATCGTATAGTGAAAATAACAACAGATTATTGCGTTATAAAACAAAAAGTAGTAATAATTAAACTGTTTTCAATTATAAAGTTAAGATACCCTCATGACAGATCACGTCTATAGTCTTGTTTTTCAAGGTATTCACATTGTGCCTATAGAAGTGCAAATTCAAATATCGGCCTCCATCCCAAGCTTTAATATAGTAGGACTAGCAGACAAAACGATCGCCGAGTCACGCGAGAGAGTAAGGGCCGCCCTTGCTTCTATAGGCATGGCATTACCACCGAAAAAAATTTTAGTGAATCTAGCACCGGCGGATTTATTAAAAGAAGGGAGTCATTTTGATCTACCAATAGCATGCGCCATACTCGCGGCCCTCAACGCACTACCTAGAGATGAAATTCAGGAATATTTGATATTAGGAGAGTTATCTTTGGATGGCCAAATTGTTGCAACTAATGGTGTATTACCAGCTGCTGTTGGAGCTATAAAGCACGACAGGGGCGTTATTTGCCCCGCAGCAAATGCCAAAGAAGCGGCTTGGTCTAATAACGATAGTATTTTGGCGCCTAGAGACTTGCTGCAACTAGTGAATCACTTTAAGGGGCGGCAGGTTTTGCATAAACCGAGCATCAGCTATTACATGCAAGATCATGAGCAAGATAGCGTGCAGGAAGGCGAACCGTATATTCTGGATCTGAAGGATATTAAATATCAAATTTTAGCCAAGAGGGTTTTAGAAATTGCTGCTGCAGGAGGGCATCATATGCTCATGACTGGCCCACCTGGCGCTGGTAAGTCGATGTTAGCACAAAGTATTTTAGGATTATTGCCAAAGCTAGATGCTAACGAGATATTAGAATGCAGTATGGTTTCTAGCATAGCTGGGCAAATTCAAGATGGTAAGTTAATACATCGCCGCCCATTTCGCGCACCTCATCACTCCTGCTCTATGGCTGCAATGGTGGGTGGTGGAGTGGGTAGACGTATTATGCCAGGAGAAGTGTCTTTAGCGCACAATGGCATATTGTTTTTAGATGAATTGCCGGAGTTTCCTCGTAATGTAATTGACTCACTGCGCCAGCCTATAGAAAATGGAGAAATCGCTATAGCTAGAGCAAATGCGAGGGTAAACTATCCCGCGAGATTTCAGCTTATTGCTGCTATGAACCCATGCAAATGCGGATTTATTGATGATCCGTTAAAAAGTTGTTCGAAAGCGCCAAAATGCTCAGTTGATTATCAAGGCAAAATCTCCGGACCGATGATTGATAGATTTGATTTACATGTGAAGGTTGGGTGGGAAAATTTTTATCATTATCCAGATAAATCTAGCCTAGACTCTAAAACTATTGCGCAGAAAGTGCTGGCGGCTAGGCACAGGCAGAGGGAAAGGTATAACAGCAATTGTTTAAATAGTAGAATAGAGAATAATCTTTTAGTTGCCCATGCCATGCCTAATGAGGATGGGTTGAGTTTATTAAATGATGCCGCTAATAAATTCAAGCTATCAATGCGTAGTTATAATAAGATATTAAAAGTGGCTCGTACTATTGCTGATTTAGAAGGTAGTAATGTGGTGCATAAACTGCACGTAGCTGAGGCTATAAGCTATAGACAGATGTGAGAGGGGTGAGTTATATAGTAAACCTACCTTACATTAGATAAGGAGATATGGTATTGTTAAAGGAAAAATGTCAACAAAACCATATAGCGAAGATTGAAGAACAAAACACAAAAAGAAGCATCCAAAGTTTTTG
>NZ_JACVVM010000031.1 GCF_016751895.1 Candidatus Sarmatiella mevalonica
CTTACTGGCAAAAGAAATACAACCATATTGTCTCTAAGAGGCGGATCAAGGTTGAGAATATTATTGCAGAACTAAAGAATTTTCGTATTTTATCTCATAGATATCGCAATAAGCGTAGGGGCTATAATCTAAAGTTTAATATTGTTGCTGGAATTGTTAATTTCAAAAATGATTTCGTTAATAAATTACTTGCTGCTTGATGCTAAAATAATCACGAACAACCTTCTTCACCCCTCGCATTAGCTAATTGTTAATTAAATACTTACGCAAGAGGTCTACTGAATTGAATCAATTATATGAGGCTATTTCTTATTTCTTTAAAATACCTAATTCAATCTAAATTACTATAGTTGTTTTAAGCTCTTAAAGGCTTTTACAATCTTGTCTCTGTGCTAAAAATAATTTGCAAGCAATAACTGAGTTGTTACATGTTGCAATAGACCTCTTGCATAACCTATTCCGTGAGGTAATTTTGTTGTCAAAACTCCTTTGCGCTCCTCATATACTAGAGTATGCTGCGGCGCTCAACATCATTTTTCCTAAAAATTTCTCTTTCATTTTTAGGTTATGCAAGAGGTCTAATGTGCATAGTGGGACCAAGCTCCCTTCTACCTCTACCAGTTGCTTGCTCTCACTTTTTTTAAAACTCTGCCTCCGTGTCTATGTAATGGAACGATTAAACCATCAACGAAAGCTATATCTAGAACTATTTCCTTTAAGCTTTGCAAATAATATAATAGCTTCCAAAAAAACCATTCTCACTACCTCTCCATGATACACCTGTCCTCAAAATGTATAATACTCCACAAAAAATTTACAATGACTTACTCTTACAGGACGACCTGATTTCTTCTGTTCTTTTATTATTGTTGACTTTATTAATTCTTTAAACTTGCTTACGCTTATTTTCGGTTTGTTGTCATAACTGACTCCTTATCTTCTCCTTGCTCAATTATTTTTACCACTTAATTTCTTCTAATTCAAATTATTTTGTTAACAGCGCCATAGATGCTGTGCAAGAGGTCTCTTATTCACCTATCCACTTCACCCATCACTATGTCGAGGCTAGCAAGAATAGTTACTAAATCCGCGATATAGTGCCCTTTAGCTATCTCATTTATAGCTTGCAAATGCGCAAAACTAGGGGCGCGTATTCTGCACCTTTCGGGCTTATTGCCACCATTTGATTTTAAGTATATTCCACACTCCCCCTTCGGCGCCTCCGTAGCCGAGTAAATCTCACCCGCGGGCACCATATAACCCTGAGTGTATAACTTAAAGTGATTAATCATGGCTTCCATAGAGCTATGCAATAATTCTTTAGGTGGTGGAGCGATGCGCTTATCAGAGGTTATCACCCTTCCTTTTGGCATTTTGGCAAGCGCTTGCTTGATGATGCTAAGAGATTGTTTAATCTCCTCCACTCGCACAAGATATCTATCATAACAATCACCCTTCGTGCCAATAGGTAGTGAGAAATCGAGTTGCGAGTATATTTCATATGGATTGCGCTTTCTCAAGTCCCACGCAACGCCCGAAGCGCGCAACATTGGACCGGAAAATCCCCATGCTAGCGCTGATTCTTTGCTCACCACGCCTATGCCAGATAGCCTTTGTATCCAAATTCTATTGTACGTTAATAAAGACAAAGTATCGTTAAATACTAAGGCGAAATTTTGTATAAATTTTTCTATATCAGATAATAACTCGTCATCTACATCAGCAGCCACACCTCCGGGTCTAATGTAGTTTGCATGCAAACGCGCGCCACATACTCTTTCCGAAAACTCCATAATTTTTTCGCGCTCTTCAAAGAGCCAGAGCATGGGAGTTGTTGCGCCAACGTCTAGCGCTTGTGTTGTGATATTTAGAATATGGTTTGCTATCCTAGTAAGTTCTAAAAACAAAACCCTAATAAACTGCGCTCTTTCCGGCACCTCACAGCCTAGTAACTTTTCTACGGCGAGAGCTAGCGCATGCTCTTGAGACATGGGGGAAACGTAGTCGATTCTGTCTAGAAATGGTGGAGCTTGCAGGTAGGTTTTATGCTCCAACAACTTTTCTGTACTTCTGTGGAGGTATCCTATGTAAGGTTCTACTTTGTGCACCACCTCGCCATCAAGGTGCAAAACGAGTCGCAGCACTCCATGAGCGGCAGGATGTTGCGGTCCAAAATTAATAACCGTTAAATGTTGAAGATATTCTTCTGCGCAGGTTTGCTCTATAGAGCCATTGCACAGCTTTGCTCCTAGTTCGAAATCCTCACCTAATTTCATACACACCTTAGCGTTATGTGCTTCGTATGCTTCTCGCATTTGCTCTTGACCTGACGCGAGTTTTGCGGAAGGTGCTATGTTCATGTTTTTCATTAAAGCATCTTAATTTCCTTCTTAACCCCTCTTAAGTATAAAAAATTTACCCACATCTATGTATAAACCTCCATTTCGTTTTATGGATTGCCGCGCCACCTAGAATCAAAATGAAAATCTTCTATTCTCACCTCCTCTCTTACCTGCTCATGCTCAATGGTTTGGGTAGCATTATTATAAAAAATCTCCACATTACCATAAACAGGAAAGTTTTTGCGCATTGGATGACCATCGAACTCTTCATCCATCAATATTCTACGCATATCTTTGCTGTTACTAAAATTAATGCCCAGCATGTCAAACACCTCTCTTTCATACCAGTTAGCACAGGGAAAGATGGAGTCGATAGATTGGATAGACCCATCATACTCTACAGTGGTTTTTATTATTACGCGCAAGTTAAGCGCGATGTTATTCAGGTTGTATACTACCTCTATCTGATTGTTTTGCACATCCATACCGAATAAATCTGTGAGACACAGAAAGTTTAGTTGATGTTTAAGAGACGAAATAAAGTAAAAGATTTGGTTTTTAGACACGGTATATGATAAATACTCATGGCTCAGACGACTTTTGACTGCGGAAAAAGCAATGGCATTTAAATCCACCATCAAAGTTAAGATTTTCTTTTGTAGTAGCCTAACGTCCAGTCTAATGTCCATACTAATATCTTATATCTACATCAATTGATTAATTTGACTCGTGCATTTTAGATTCGCGAATTTTGTTTTGTAAGCTTAAAATACCATGTAGTAAACCTTCCGGGGTAGGAGGGCAGCCTGGCACATACACATCTACAGGCACTATTCTATCACATCCCCTCACAACCGAATATCCTTCATAGTAATGCCCACCACCGTTGGCACAGCTACCCATAGAAATAACCCATTTTGGCTCTAACATTTGGTCGTATACCCTGCGCAGGGCATAAGCCATCTTGTTTGTGAGAGTGCCAGCAACTATCATTAAATCAGACTGCCTTGGGCTTGGGCGAAAAAGCATGCCAAAGCTATCAAGATCATATCTACTAGCGGCAGTTTGCATCATTTCTATAGCGCAGCAAGAAAGACCAAAAGTCATAGGCCAGATGGAATTAGAGCGCGCCCAATTAATCACCTCATCTAGTCTAGCTGTAACAAAACCTCCGGTAGAAGTTTTTCTATTCATTATTATCCATATAGTTTGTTGTGCAATACTATCTATGATAGCATAAACTTCGTAATAAGCTCGCAAATTGAAATATTGATATGTTGGAATTAGAATAAGAATCGATAGGATTGAATAAAAAGTGATACTTTTATATTTATTTATCAGAGTGTGAGGTGGTTCAAAAAATGAGAGACAAAATTGCTTGCGCTATATACGATGTATACGCTATATGTGATGTATAATGTGCTGCATGAGATGATCTACAAAAATCTGCAATTTAGTAATCATATACGGCATGCTAAACAACAGCATAAAATATATAGATAACATCTTAGGTACGAACGTCAGAGTATTTTCTTGAATTTGGGTTAAGGCCTGAAACAGAGAAATAATCACGCCTACAATAAGCGAGACTAACAAAACCGGCGCAGACATGGTGATGATAGTTTGTACAGCTTCTCTGCCCACATCATTCAGATAAGAAACATCCATAGCCTTACAACCTTATTTTTTTTATTCTTTTATTCATCAACTATTTTTTCAGACATATGTTGCACACTTCTGGCATTTTGGTCCTGCACTAACTTCATTAAATCATCGAGCTGTGTTTGTGTACAAATACCTAAGAGTACCGGATCCTTTGGAGTGATGTTAGTGATATTCCAATGCGTTCTATTTTTAATAGATTCTAAAGTACCCCTAGTTGTACCAACGAACTTAATAATTTGACTATCTGATATACCGGGACAATACTTTAATAGCCACGCTATCACGCTAGGCTTATCCTGCCTTCGCGCAACAGGCACATACTTTGATTTTCTACTCTGCTTTTTAACCCCAAGACTACTCAAACTACAAGGGCGCAACATAAGCTTAGCTTCGGTATCTCGCTCGCATCTATCAATTTCCTCCTTGGTGAGTTGAGATGAATATATTGGGTTCATGCCATGCATATCATATCCCGCCTCTCCATCGGCAATAGCTCCAACTTCTAGGATATGCAGTCCGCAAAACTCAGCAATTTGAGGGAAAGTTAAACGAGTGTTATGCACTAACCAAATTGCAGTGGCTTTTGGGAATAATGGTAGATTAGAATTAGTCATAAAAGTTATAATATAATGAAATTACAATCGGGTTATCAAATACGATCTACAGTTACTAAAACCATAGGAGTTTTACCTAATTTATTTCTTAAAATACGCCTGACGTATTGTCTAATAATAGTTTCCGCTTCTCTATTGTCTATAGCATATCTGCCAGAATTAGCAAAAACACCATCGCCTTTAGTGGCTAAATACTTCGATCTATGAGCAATAATTTCTTCTACGATACCAGACTTAACTGAGTCTATAAGATCAGAATCTAGTTTGGTATCTAGTAGGCCAGGAGTAAGGAAATTTGGTTTATGCACCACTTTATCATTTTTATTCAGAATCACATGTACTACGCAGATTCCCAAATCTCTAATTTTCCTCCTAGCTGTAAAAATATGAGAGTCGGTGGGAATTAAAAAATGCCCATCAACGGCAAGATAGCCCGTAGGCACTTTGCCAATGATACGCGAGTCATCCTGAGATAGCAGCACTACAGAGCCGTTTTCTACTTCGATTGCGGCAGGAACTCCGCTTCTTTTTGCAAGTTTGGCGTGCTCATGTATATGAAAAGGCTCGCCGTGTACAGGGATGCAGATCTTAGGCTTCGTTAGCGCATACATCATTTTTAGCTCCTCTACTGGAGGGTGACCCGACACATGCACAAAATGGCTTTTTTCAGTAATAATCTCTATTTTACTCTTAATTAATTGATTAAATAATCGAAAAATACGAATATCATTGCCTGGAATAATCTTTGATGAAAAAATAACAGTATCGCCGGGAGCGAAGTTAATAGACTTATGCTCATTATTAGCTATCTTTGCACACGCAGCTAATGGTTCAGCCTGACAGCCGGTTGCAACCACTAATACCTCTTCTCTTTTATACTTGCCGATATTACCTTCGTCTATCATATGGTCTAAATCTTGCAGATAGCCGCTAGCCTGAGCAGAACTTAGAACCCTATTGAGACTCCTGCCAGTTAACACCACTTTTCTTCCAACTTGCTTAGCTATGTCTATAACCATACTTAGCCTTGCTAGGTTAGATGCAAAAGTAGTAATGGTTACCATCTTTTTACACTCCCTCACAATGTTCACAAGACTAGCTTTCAGCTCTCCTTCGGAAAGAGACTTGCCCTGTTTAAACACGTTAGTAGAGTCGCATACGAGCGCAAGCACCCCTTCATTTCCGCAGGCTTCTAGGGCTTGAGTGTTACTCAAAGAGCCTAGCAGTGGATCGGTATCAAACTTCCAGTCCCCTGTATGCAAAACATTACCAGCGGCAGTACGCACCATAATAGCTTGCATCTCGGGTGCGGAGTGAGTAAGGCCTATCATTTCTAGCTCGAAGGGCGTTAGTGAGATTTTTGCTTCTGGTTCTACGGTTATTATTTTATCTTCGTATTTTACGCCAAACTCGGCCAACCTAACTTTCAAAAAATTTGCCGTAAAATTTGTAGCATATATATTACATTCTAATTTATCAATAAGGTACTGCACGCCGCCTAAATGGTCCTCGTGCGCATGCGTCAAAACTATACCAAGTAGATCATCTTTTTTTTCTACAATAAAATCTAGATTAGCCACTATCATATCTACACCAGGCAATCTATCGTCTGCAAAGCCACTGCCACAGTCCACCATGAGCCACTTGCCATGGTAATGATATAGGTTGACATTCATTCCAATTTCATTGGATCCGCCAAGGGGAATAAACAACAAATTATTCTCGTAATCGCGGAAATCAATCGAAGTATCCGACATATTCTTAAAACTCTTTCTATGTAAGTAAAAACCTTAAGGTTTACTACAGCTATTGGCATTACATCGCTCATAACATTATTAGCAAACACTTATTCTATACATTATATGTTATCGTCTTCTTTATATAAAAAGTCAATCGATAGATTATTCATTCTGTTCCTTATAAATAATAATTACTGAACCATCTCAAGCTTTAATAGCAAAATATTGTTAAAATAAGACTGCTTAAAAAAACTCATCATGCACAGTGTATGCGGATTTAAGTTTCAAAAACGATTCTGCAATTATACCGAAGAAAGATAATTTAAAAAATAATTTAATTTGATTAATCAATGGTGTTGATGTAATGTTATCCTTAATGGCACGCATTTTTACTGTGTATTCACATCATGAGTTTTATTAGAAATATAGAAGCTATATCAGACCGCATACAATCATTAGAAGCGGTTAAAACTTATGGCAAGGTTACGGCTGTGAGCGGTACGCTAATTAAATGTAGGGGGTTAGAGGATTTCACGGCCGTAGGTTCTAGATGCAAAATTAAAAGCAGCAAGAATTCGAAGTTAGAAGTAATGTGCGAAATCGTCGGTTTTGATGAGCAAACCACATACCTCATGTCTTTCTTTGATACAGAAGGAATAGGTGCTGGAGATTATGTAGAGGTGATATCTAATGCTAATATCATTAATCCACACATTTCTTGGGTGGGACGCATTATTAATGGTTTTGGTGAACCGATAGACAAACAAGGCCCATTAACTTATGGCAGTGAGCCTTATCAATTGCGCGCAGCTCCGCCATCTTCTCATGCAAGAACTAGAATAGGTGGTAAAATAGACCTAGGAGTGAAAGCGATTGACGTATTCACTCCTTGTTGCTATGGCCAAAGGATGGGTATTTTTGCTGGTAGTGGCGTTGGCAAATCAGTGCTAATTTCTATGCTTACCAAATATGCTCACACCGACATAAAAGTTATTGGGTTGCTTGGTGAAAGGGGAAGAGAAGTAAAAGAATTTATCGAAGAATCCCTTGGACCAGAGGGTCTTGCAAAAGCCATATTGGTAGTGGCTACTGGCGATGAATCACCACTGCTAAGAAAGCGCGCTGCCTTTGTGGCTATGGCTATAGCGGAATATTTCCGAGATCAAGGCAAAGAAGTGCTGTGCATCTTAGACTCCGTTACGCGTTTTGCTATGGCTCAAAGAGAGATAGGCTTGGCAATTAAAGAACCGCCAACCACCAAGGGTTATACTCCATCGGTATTTAGCGAATTACCAAGACTGCTTGAAAGAGCAGGTCCTGGCACGGAAGGCGTGCATATTACTGGCCTTTTTACTGTTTTGGTGGATGGGGACGATCATAACGAACCAATTGCCGATGCCGTGCGCGGTATTTTGGATGGGCATATTATTCTTGATAGATCTATAGCTGAACGTGGGCGCTTTCCCGCCATGGACGTACTGCGTAGCGTTTCTCGCGCTATGCCTCATTGCAATAACGAACTAGAGAATAGACAAGTAACTTTTGCAAGGCGCATGATGTCTGTTTATAGCAATATGGCTGAAATGATTAGGCTAGGAGCATATAAAAAGGGGAGTGATAGAGAGGTGGATGAAGCTATTAAATATTGGGACCAACTCGAAGATTTTTTGAAGCAAGCGCCAAATCAATATTGCAATATGCATGAGAGTTATATGCAATTGGGTGAAATTATAGGGATAGTTTCTTAAAAATTCTTGAATATGCAAAACACTGTTACTACTAATACTTCTTTGCCTTTGTTAAATTTTGCAATTAATACGAAGAGTTTTTTATATCATTTAAGTTTTGCTCACTCCGTTTTGCAAAAAAAGAGTTTGATAAATGTTAGTAATCAGGTGCAAATTAAAGCGCGGGATAATCAAATTACTCTCTTTGCATTAGATAACGACTTACATCTTACTCAAACCTTCTCTGCAAAAATCCTTCAGGAAGGTGCATTTGTTGCGCCCGCCGCTATTTTGCTCGATATAGTGCGCAAGATAGGGCATGACGAAGTTGTCATAGAGCAGATATCTGATACTCAACTAAAACTTTGTGCTCCTCGTTGTGAATTTAATTTAGTAATTAATCCACAGTCCATCGCTCCCGCCACCGACTCGCTAGATTGGCAATTTGAAATCAAGCTCAGCGTGGCAGAATTGTTAGTGTTAATAGACAGTACCGCATTTGCCATTTGCTCAGATGAAAGCAGGCTTAACATAAGCGGCCTTTGTGTTATACAAGAAGATGAGTATCTAAAAGCCGTTTCTAGCGACGGTCATAGGCTCGCTTTTGCTCAAATATGGACTAACGCTAACACCGCAACGAGTGCGAATTCAATCATTCCGCGCAGAACTGTGTTTGAGCTCACAAAAATTCTGAAGGATCAGAAGAATAACGCTGGTTTAGTGCGTATTAGCTGCAATGAGAGTCGAATAGAATTTGAATATAATAAAATTATTTTGCGTTCTCGCCTGGTGCATGCGCAGTTTCCTAACTATAAAAATTTTCTACCTAGTGGATTAGACAAAACTCTCACTATTGATACGCACCAATTTATTAAAGTGATAGAGCGTATTGCAGTAATCAATTTGGGCCAGTTTAAGAGCATAAAATTGCAATTTTTAGAGGATAGAATGTGCGTTAGCTCCTTTCAGGACGGGGCGGGTAACGCTAAAGAAGAGGTGTTATATAATAAGACAGAACAGGAGGAGGTATATTGTGAAGTAAACTTTTCATCGCAGTGGAATATTGGTTTTAACCCCAAATATCTTATTGAAGCACTACAAACCATCAGAACTACTAAGACAGTAATTTCGTTGCATGATGAATATAGACCAATTAAAATTCAGCCAGAAAACAACGATAATATTTTTTCTATCATAATGCCTGTGCGCATCTAGTTTGAGTTATTATTAAAAATAATATATAATTCCTGAGAGGTTTTGAACCTAGATGGGCTTTGATGTTAGGCGAGTCTATAAAATTTTATCCTTATCATATTGTTTATAATAAATTTTAATAAATCAAAATTTTACTTTAGTTAATGCAAAACGCAACGCAAAATACAGAATTAGGGCAAGATCAGATAATCGCTACTAACCTACACCAAACTTCGTTATTAGATATGATTAGCGCCACAGATAACATTAGCAAATTAATTATGCTAGTGCTTATCGCGATGTCTTTGATATCATGGGCTGTGGTTGTGATAAAATTTCTATACTATAGAGAATTTAAGAAATGCTTTAATAATTTTAACTCTTTGTTTTGGTCTGGGCTAGACCTAGAGCAGATTAGGCAAGAGGTAATACGTTCTCGTTATTCTGGGGCGGCTACTGTCTTTATTGCTGCCATGAATGAGTATAAATCTCTAGACAATCGCGCAGTCTATCGCGACCCGCTTATGAAGCTTAGCCTAAAGCAACGCATTGAGCAAGTTACGAGTATCGCTCGAGATCAAGAAACGCAAGAATTAAACCAGTATTTGGGTATTTTGTCTAGTATTGGCTCTAGCGCAACCTTTGTTGGTTTACTAGGAACTGTGTGGGGTATTATGTGTAGTTTTAGGGCGATTGCCGCATCACAAAACACCTCTTTGGCGGTGGTTGCGCCTGGCATTGCTGATGCACTGTTAGCCACAGCAATTGCTTTATGCTCTGCCATACCTGCGGTGATTTTTGCTAATTATTTCTCTATTAAGTCTAACGCTTTGTATTGTTTGTTTGACGATTTTACCAGACAACTCAATTCTATTATGTCTAAAATTATAGATGAAGAAGAGTTTTAGTATATTAAAGGTTATTCTAGAGGTGATTCATGATAGTTAATTTGCATAACACAGGCCGCGGACGCTCTAGAGGAGCATTGTTTACAGATATTAACATCACCCCCTTAGTGGATGTGATGCTGGTGTTATTGATAGTATTTATGATTACTGCCCCTATGCTAGTTTCTGGCGTTGCGGTGAACTTGCCTACCGCTCAGAGTAATAGTTTAAATTCTCAGGAAGATCCATTAGTGATAACCGTTGATAAAAACGGCGTGATTTTTTTGTTTAATACTTCGGTACCGCTTGATCAACTAACTCCCAAATTGATAGCTATTACAAAAGCAAATAAGGATACTAAGATTTTCGTTCGAGGCGACGCGGACGTCTCTTATGGACAAGTCGTTCGCCTTATGTCTCACATAAACAAAGCTGGTTTTTCTAAGGTGGCTTTAGTAACCAAGAGCGCTGATTAGCCTATCTTTGCTCATCTAAGTAGCTTATGAAGAAAAATTTTTGGAACAAGAGCGTTTTTCGTAATCACGGAGAAGATAAGTCTAATATACCCACTTCAGAACCTGCGCATAATAGATTTCTTCGGAAACCCGGGCATGAGGCGCGAATGCCAGGAGCATACGAAGCACAGAGCCGCAGCGTACATGAAGTACGTAAGGATTCACGCATCGGAGCGACAAAGCAGTTGCCATCAGGAGTAGAGTTTCGAAATAGGTCTAATGTTGACTATAGGCTTTGGTATGGCATTGGCGCTTCCTGCATCATGCATCTACTAATCTTTCTCTTTGGCACATCTAATCTATTTAATTATAGCTATGAGACGCAAGAGCAAGTGATGACAGTGGAGATGGTGCCGGTGAGCGAGATCTCAAATATCCGAACTCAAACTAAAGCTGTTGATGCTAAAGAAAAGGAGGAGGATGATTTGAGCGATGCAAAAAAGACCTCTGGCGCAGATATGAAGCAAGAAGCGCAAACTCCTCAACCTCAGCCCCAACCACAACCTCAAGATAAAACGCAGGTTTTGGAGAAGGAGGATGCGAAAACTTCTACAGAAGATGCTCTTAAGATGCTGGATAAGGAGATGGAGAAAATGGCGCTAGATGAAAAGCGCCAAGAAAGTAAGACAGAAGCTGCGAAAGAAAAGAAGGAGGAGAAAAAAGAAGAGCAAAAGGATAAAGACAAAAAAGAAGAAGTTAAAACTCCAGCTGAGACTAAAAACAAAAAAAAAGATAAGGACGTAGATCTTGACTCTCTTTTAAAGAATCTAGAGAAAGCATCAAAAGGCGATAACGAAAAAGGCAAGAAAAAGGTTGAGAACAAAAGCGGACAGGATGTGAGTGATGCTTTTGGGCAATATGATGCTAACAAGGGGCTTTCGATTAGCGAGAAGGCTTGGATAAAGCAGAAAATCGAGAAGGCTTGGAATCTGCCAATTAATGCCCAGGGCGTAGAGAAGGTGCAGATTGTGTTGCGCGTTATTTTAGATATATCTGGAGACCTAGTGGAGGTGAAGATTAAGGAAAGGCGTTGTAATGGTACTAGCCAGGGAGTGTGCCAAATGGTTGCAGATAGCGCGATGCGAGCCGTGGCTACTGCAGCGCCGTTTGAAAATTTAGACGAAAGACGATATAATCTCTGGCGCGAATTTGTTTTTTTGTTTGACCCAGGTGCTATACTTAAATAAGTAGCCTAGAGTAGCTTGGCCGCTAATAGACTTATTTTTCAAACTCTACTCCTGATAGCAACTGCGCCCGTCGCTGTCGATGTGCGAATCCTCACATGCCTCATGTACGCTGCGGTTCTGCGCTTTCATTCGCTCTTAATTGAGCGAGTTTGGAAAGAGATCTAATAAATCAATAAAATTTTAATAAGACGTTGGTTATGTTTATATTATTTTTTCTTCTTCTCTTTTCTTCAATTAGCCCGGTAATGGCAGAAGGAGAAGTAATTACTATTAATAAAGCGCAATATTCCGCTGTGCCAGTGGCAGTGAATGACTTTCAGGCCTTTAGCGGCGCTGACGCACTGCTTTGCGATAAAATAGTGGAAGTTATTAACAACGATCTTAAACTATCTGGTGCTATAAAACCTATAAAACGCGCAACTTTTATAGAAAATAAAACTGGCATTCGAAATCGCCCTCTGTTTGCGGCGTGGAAGCAAATTAGTGCTAATTTTTTAGTGAACGGCCAAGTAGAGCGTATCGGTAGAGAGATTAAGGTGAGCTTTATTTTATGGGATGTATTGTTGCAAAAAGATCTAGGTGGCTTTGCGTTCCAGATGCCAGATAGATTATGGCGCAGGGCTGCTCATAAAGTATCAGACCAAGTATATGAAAAAATAACTGGTCAAACAGGTTATTTTGATACCAAAATCGCATACGCCGCACAATTTGGTACTTATCTAGATAGACGTACGAAGATAGCGTTAATGGATTGGGACGGGGCTAATCATGAATATCTAACTGCTGGAGATGCGTTTGTTACCACCCCTATTCTTTCGCCTAAATCAGACAAATTGCTTTATGTTTCATATAAACAAAAAGTGCCTAAAATTTATATCAAAGATTTGCGATCGAAGAAAGAAAAAGTACTATCTAACTTGCCCGGCATGTCCTTTGCGCCGCGCTTCTCCCCTGACGGGAATTGTATTATTTTTTCCATTGCACGCGGGGGGTCTACTCATCTTTACGAAATGAATGTGCATAATGGGGAGTATAGACAAATTACTCATGGCAACAGCATCAATACTTCCCCAAGCTATTCTCCAGATGGTAAGCATATTATCTTCACTTCCGATAGGAGCGGTGGTGGGCAACTATATGTTGCTACTAGGGATGGCGGTAATTTACGGAGAATTAGTTTTGGTCAGGGTAGTTACCTTGGCCCCTGCTTCTCACCCAAGGGAGACTATGTAGTATTCACTAAGGTGAGTAGCGAGATTGGCTTTGGGTTAGGTATTATGAAACTAGATGAGGATATTCAGGCAAGTGGTGAGCGAATTTTAGCCACTGGATATTTGATAGAAAATGCATATTGGGCACCTAATGGTAGAACCATTATTTTTAGCAGGCAGGAGCCGCCGGTGGGCAGTAGGGTGCATAGTAAGCTATATATGATAGATGTGAGCGGGCATCATGAGCGCGAGGTGAATACTCCGGATAATGCTTCGAGCCCTTATTGGTCGCAGCCTTTGGAGGCTATGGGTATGTAGAGGATGAGATGCGATGGGGCTGAGCGCTGAAGATAATTTAATAAATATAAACAAACTATTATAAACCAAAATCAAAACGAATATCATGACAGAAGTATCGAGCGAGAAATTGATTGAAATTCAGAGAGAGAATTTTTGCTTAAAAGCTTCGATTGATGGTAGTGGAGCAGTGGCGATCGTTATTGGTAGTTATAAATATTATCCACGTACTTTTTCTAAAACCCTCAGATCAAAATTACGAATTGTTTGTACTGATACTCGTGGTTTTGCCGCTATATCTAACACTCATACAGAAAAAGATTTCACAAGTGATAAAATAGTTGAAGATATTGAGGTGATTCGAGTGTCTTTAGGCGTTGAAAAGATTATTCTTATCGGACACTCGATTCATGCTTTTATAGCACTCGAGTATGCGCGCGCCTTTCCAAAAAGAGTGACTCACCTCGTGTTGATTGCCTCAAGTCCCACTGCAGGAGCGGAGATTTACAAAGAAGCGGATCGATATTTCGAAGAATCAGTTTGCCCACAAAGGAAATCCGCATTTGCAATGAGTATGCAAGAATTCGCTAAAAGTAGCAATCAATCCTTTGTAAAACGCCTTCTATCGTTTGGCCCAAGAATCTGGTATGATTATAATTTTGACGCATCCCAACTTTGGGAAGGAGTGGAATTGCATGCTATTGGAGCGGGAATTATATGGGGTTCTATGTTTGTAGATTATGACATGTCTAGCGCTTTAACGGCAATTAATGCTCCAATCCTTTTAGCACTTGGGAGATATGACTACTTCAATCCTCCGCATTTATGGGAAAAATATCGCACTTTCTCGTCCGATCTTACAATTCGTGTCTTTGAAAAAAGTGGCCATACGCCTCAGCTTGAGGAATCTGATAATTTCGATGAGGAATTGATGAGGTGGTTAAGCTCTCATTAACCTCATATCAAAACTCTACTCTTAGAACCAGTCACGCAAAAGGTTGAAGTATTGGAGGGACATCGTTATGATTGGCATCAAAGGGAGGATATGAGATGTCAACGAGCTATACGAGTGATTTAACAGATGAAGAATGGGCCGTAGTCGAAAAGATAATTTACAAAAGAAGGGGGAAACAAGGCAGGCCGCCCCCTAGGGATGCCAGACGTTTATGGGATGGTATATTTT
>NZ_JACVVM010000032.1 GCF_016751895.1 Candidatus Sarmatiella mevalonica
ATTTCAGAAGATTGTCCAAGGATTATGAGATTTCCCCTTCATCCGCTAAGGCTTTTGTTCAATTAGCTTTCACAAAAATTATGCTGAATAGGTTAGTTAAATGTTTTGCGTGACTGGTTCTAACATACTCTGTGTTTTTTAAGTTTATAACTTACTTTCTTACTTACGCAACAGCTCTAATCAAATTACTGCATTTGATCAATTATATGAGGCTATTTCTTTAAAATACCTAATTCAATCTAAATTACTATAGTATGATAATTAGTTATGCAAGAGGCATATTTTATCGACTCTTTGGGTAGAGGTATACATAAATATCCTTCAATATCCTAGAGGTGATGGGCGCCGCTACCATCGCCCCACCCCCGCCGTGTTCTATGAGGCTACACAGTGCATATTCTGATTCTGGATATGAAGCAAAGCCCGCGAACCAGGCGTGATTTTTATGCGCAATAATGCTAGTTTTGTTTAAATCTTCATCCCGCCCCCGCTTAGCTCGCACTTGCGCCGTACCGGTTTTACCACAGAGAAAAAAATTAGAAATACCTAAGCGTGATGCGTGAGCTGTGCCAAAAGCATTGACAGTTTCATACAACGCTAATTTAATGAATTTTAAATATTCCACATTTATTTTCACATTTCGTTGTACTGCGGCAGAGTCCCGGTTAAATGTTGGCTGCACAGCCATCCCTTCATTTGCGATGGTAGCTATTAAATTTAATATTTGTATAGGAGTAACAGACACGAAGCCCTGTCCGATAGATAAATTCAAAGTGTCGCCTATAGTCCATCTACTATGCATTTTTTCACGTTTCCATTGAGGCGAAGGGCATAAACCGCGCATTTCACCAGCAAGATCCACATGCGTTAAACTACCAATGCCAAGCTTTTGCGCAACTTCAATAATTCTATCCGCTCCGACAATCTTAGCGATTTGGTACATATAATTGTTACATGAAAATTTTAAACCGCCGAGCATGTTCATAGTACCATGTCCATTTTTGTTATGACATCGAAAGGCCTTGATGCTTGAGTCTGAGTTAGCACAATGCACTAAATATCCGGGATCAATGCCGTGCTCTAGCGCCGCAAGCACCGTAATTATTTTAAAAATAGAACCTGGCGGATACAGCCCGCTAATAGCTCTGTTCAATAACGGTCTAGCCGGATCGTGCATCAGAGTCCTCCAATACAGCCTATCATTTTGATTGATACGATTTGGATCGAATGAAGGCTTAGAGGCGCACACTAACATTTTGCCAGTTTTACAATGCATTGCCATTAATACGCCAGAGTGTTGGTCGAGATATTCATATGCTTTAAGCTGTAGGTTGACATCAAGAGAAAGATGTAATGGATCGCCATATGACGGGGCTTGAGTAAATAATTCTTTTATCACCCTACCATTAGCATTCACTTCTACGCGTTTATAGCCACACACGCCGGTGAGCACTTCGTTATATTGCTTTTCTAAGCCAACCTTACCTACTAATAAATTTTTTGCTCCAAACCGATGCGCATTTTGTTCTAGTTCAGCAGGGGCTATGTATCCTATATATCCTAATAGATGAGCGCAAGCCCAGTCGTATGGGTAATGCCGATAAAAAGAGGCGTCTATCACCAAATCTTGCAGCTGGAACGACCTTTCCTCCACTACAATAATTGCCTCTTCCGACATTTGCTCAATCAATGTTACTGTTTCATTTTTTTTTGCGCTACGAAACCTCCTTAGTAGATTTTTCCGTGAGTCAGATGGAATGTGTAGTAGGTTTGAGATATATTCAATAACTTGTATTTGTTTTTGTATATTATCTTTGATGATAGAAAGCTTAAAGCATGAAAGACTTTGAGCTATCTCTTTGTTGTTTTTGTCATATATCACGCCCCTAGGTGGAAAAATAAGCAGAATGCCTAGTCTGTTCTTTTCAGAAAGTTGGGTATACTCCTTGCCGCGTATGATTTGTAGATAGAAAACGCGACCTAATACTATTAATGAAAGTAATAGTTGGCCGAGCAGGATAATAAAAACTCTCCTAGATATTACATAACTTTTAGAATCAACGCCTAATAGGAAGAACTGCGTTTTTTTATTGTTTTGATGATACTGATTTCTAGGTAGCTTCATTGTTTCTGGCTATGTGCAAACGAGAATAAGAGTTAATAATAGCAAAACATGAGCATGTGATGATGTATTCGTACAATAAATTCTTGCACAGCTCGGCATGATAGTGAAAGCCAAGAGTAATGGAGTATTGTAGGCACAGAACAGCAGCACAATATGTGCAGAAAATAATGATTGATTTTTTGCGTTTAACCTGATGATGTAGTAAAACGCTTAATATCAGAGGTATAATGCATGAGTCTAGCAGGCTTGAGTAGAGAAGATTGCAATACATAATATCTAGCGTTATACCAAGCAAAACAATACTTATATAACTAAAAATACTTGGCGCATAAAAAAAGAATAATATTAGTATATTAGGCAAATACCACTCTGTTTTTAGGTATAACATTTGAAATATTGAGCGAGCGAGCAGTAGACAGAGAAGTATTATGCATTTCTTAACAAATACTTCGCGTGTTTTTGACATGTCATTGCTCTTTTGCCCTAGAAAAATGTGTGATATAGCTTTTTGTACCAAGACAATTCTTTTTGCGTAGTCTGCAGATGAAAGTCCGCCCCTTTATTCTTAAAGTTTGCGCAAAAATGCCTAGCGCCACCCAAAGCACAGCTATATCTGTGCAGATTCATTTCATCTAATTCTATACCCTTAAAACGGTAGGGCGATGCTACCCTAACAGATAACTGAAATGTGTTTGCCACTATCTCCTTAATATCTTTCAAGTTAGCTCCCCCGCCAGTGATGGCAATTTTGTTGATGCTCAAAGACTCCAAAAAGCCAGTGTTGAGGCATTTTGTATGTAATGCAAAAATCATCTCTTCTACCCTTGCATTAATTACTGCTATTAGTTCAGATGTAGTAATTACTCTTGTATCGCGATAACACTCTATATTTAAAGCTTCTAAGTTTATTGGAATATCCTTGGTGTTGTTTACCACCGCTGAACCGTATAGCACTTTTAATTTCTCCGCTGCTTCAATTGTAATACCAAAAACCTTTGCAATGTCGGACGTAATAGCATGACTGCCGGTATTGATGTAGTTTGAGTAGATGAATTTGTTTGATGCGAAAATCCCTATAGATGTGGCATGAGCCCCCATTTCTATTATTGCCACACCTAGCTGCATCTCGTCTTCACTTAAGCAAGCCAACCCCGCAGCATATATCCCTAAAGTAAACTTAGCGATATTAATTTGACATTTAACAAAGAAATCAGTGAGATTGATCATCTGATTCCTGTCTGCTACTATAAAGTGCATTTGGCATTCTAGGGTTTTAGCGTGCAGGCCAATGGGGTTATCTACCGCATGCTTGGCATTATCTAATGTAAACTGTATAGGAAAGCAATGAATCACCTCTTTGTTTTGCAACCCACTTTCCGCCAAAGTTTTATGCATGAGTTTTTCTATATCAAGACGAGTGATTTGTGCATGATTCGCAATTTTTATTTTGCCGCTTGCATAAATCGACTCAGTGCCAATAGATGGGAGTATGATAGATACTTGATTAATATTTATATAGCTTGTTTTTTCTAAGTTCTGTATGGCGTTCATTACGGCTCTTTCTGCCATAAAGTAGTTAATTACCCTGCCAGCCTTGAACCCTTCTGAGTATGTCATACGATAAAATAGGATAGATTCTTGGGGTGCACAATTAAACATTACCTGAGCTATTTTGCTACTACCTATGTCTAGTACTACTAGATTTCTACTCTTCATATCATCTTTCGCCTTATACTAGTTGTTTTATCCTAATCTTCTCCTATTTTTAACGCGGCGATAAAGGCGGATTGTGGCACTTCAACATTTGCAATACTACGCATTCTGCTCTTGCCTTCCTTCTGTTTTTCTAATAATTTTCTTTTTCTGGTGATGTCTCCGCCATAACATTTTGCAGTTACATCCTTTCTTAACGCTTTAATAGTTTCGCGGGCAATTATCCTACCTCCAATAGCGGCTTGAATCGCAATGTCTATTTGCTGCCTTGGTATAATCTCTTTTAATTTCACGCATAACGCCCGCCCTCTCTGCTCTGCCCTGCTTCTGTGAACAATAATAGAAAGCGCGTCTACGGGTTGGGAATTCACTAAAATGGTTAGCTTTACTAAGTTACTTTCCTGATATTCTTCAAACTCCCAATCAAAACTTGCATAACCCTTGGAACGACTTTTTAAGGTATCATAAAAATCATATACTATTTCATTCAACGGTAATTTATATACTAATAACACTCTATTTCCGGCATGACTCAAATTCATCTGCACTCCACGCTTGCTGGTGCATAGCGACATAATGGTTCCAACGAATTCATCTGGTACCATAATGTTAGCCCTAATCCATGGCTCCTCCATATAGCTTATTTTGCTTGCTTCTGGTAGGTCGGATGGGTTATGCGCCTCCATCTCTTCTCCGCTATTTAACTTAACTTTGTAGATAACGCTTGGCGCAGTGTTAATGATGTCTAAATTAAATTCTCTGCTTAGTCTTTCCTGCACTATTTCTAGATGAAGTAACCCCAAAAAACCGCACCTAAAACCTAAACCTAGTGCATTCGACTTTTCTGTAATAAATTCAAAACTAGAGTCATTTAAACTTAGCTTTTCCAACGAATCCTTCAGTTGCTCAAAAGAGCAGGATTCTGCTGGATAAATGCCGCAAAAAACCACGGGTAGATGAGGTTTAAAGCCAGGCATTACCTTAAGACATGGTTTTGCAGCATCAGTGATGGTGTCACCCACTCTACAGTCTGCTACTTTTTTAATGGAAGCGGTAATAAAGCCAATTTGACCAGGATGCAGCTCTTTTAATTGTTGTTTGGTGGGAGTGAAGTAGCCAATGGTGTCTACTTGATATTCGGCATTAGTGGAGCACATTTTAATTTTTTGATTTTGCCTCAACACTCCATCAAATACCCTAACTAAACACACAACTCCTATGTATACGTCATACCAACTATCCACCAACAATACCTTGAGCAAATCTGAAGAAGGTGGGCTAGGAGGTGGAAGGTGCTTTACTATAGCCTCAAGCAAATCTTCTATCCCAATGTTATTTTTGGCAGAAACTAATGCCGCATCGCTAGCATCAATGCCCACTACATCTTCTATTTGCTGCTTAATTTCGTCTGGTCTAGCCGATAATAAGTCAATTTTATTAATGACTGGCAGAATAACCAAATTATTATCTACTGCCAGATAGGCGTTCGCAATTGTTTGCGCCTCAACACCCTGGCTTGCATCCACTACTAACAAAACTCCCTCACACGCTGCTAAGGAACGGCTGACTTCATAAGCGAAATCAACGTGACCCGGGGTATCCATTAAATTAAGTTCGTAGGTTACTCCGTCTTGTGCTGCATATTCCATACGTACGGCTTGAGCCTTGATGGTGATGCCACGCTCTTTTTCTAGGTCCATAGAGTCAAGAACTCTATCCATCTGTCGCACCTGCATATTTCCACATTTTTCTATTAACCTGTCTGCTAAAGTAGATTTGCCGTGGTCAATGTGCGCAATAATAGCGAAGTTGCGAATGTTGGAAAGAAGTGTATTTTTAGATTCAAGCATGGGTTGAGAGTTTGTAATTAAAAATCTTTTTAAGACGCTATAAGCCACGCCACTTCTTATATTCTTCTATTGAGAAAGGGCGTTGCGCATCAAGTTGTTGCTGAATTTGATGCGCCCAATATGGCGTTGGATAGCCGCGATTTACGCAGAATAGGAGTTCAGAACAGCAACCAGAACCATATGAAAAACAAAAAATTTCATCGTTGCATTTAGTATAAGTTAAAGCATGAAGCACCGCAAGCCAGAGACTAGAGGTGTATGAGTTGCCAACCATCCTGTTCCACTTCATATGCTTAGTAAGCCTATCTTCTACCTGAGAGCTGCGCATTGTAAGGCGATAATGATCTAGCATATGATGAAAGGACTTAATTACCATTTTAGGAAATGGAACATGCATTGCAAAAGCTGCGCAATTATAAAAATGGTCTAAGTTAAATTGCTCCTGATATCTTTTAAAGGTTTGAATCAAACAGGTATTATATGCATTCACACTTTGCTTTGCGCTCACGCAGGGAAAGGGTTGTGCAATGGGGCGATAAAAATCTAATATTGGGAAGCTATAATAAAAAGATCGCTGGCTAATTGCGCAAATCAACGGCTGTTTCACACCCACTATAAAAGCAATTGCGCAGGCTCCTTGAGTTGACTCAGCGGGGGTGCCGGGGTGGTATAAACACACATCACTCATTACCACCAAGGCGGCATCTTGGCTATCGCGTAGGCTAGAAGCCAAAAATTCCACGCTTTGCTTGAGAGCTAGAGTACCAGCGTAGCATGCATGTTTTAACTCATATGAACGTATCGAGCCAGATAAATTTAGCGCCATAGCTATGCGTGCACTCATTGGATGAGCAAAATCGTTACCAGATTCCGTACCAACAACTAACAGCTTAATTCTGTTTAAATCAAAATCGGGATGATTTTGTATCGCGCTTCTCGCCGCCTGAATTGCCATTTTTATAGCATCTGTGCTTTGGGCAAGACACATACGCTCATAACCTATGCCATCACGATATTTTGCTGGGTCTTGTTGATATAAGAGAGCGAAATCTGAAAGCAAAAAACAACGATCAGGTAAAGCAACTCCTACAGACTCTATGCCTATTTCTTTCATGATATCAATGCAAACATTCAAATGCTTTTTGTTATAAAAAATCCTAAGTAATGCGTGTATATACCCCCTTTTCTTCTACTACTTCCTGAATCGCTCCCGGCCTTTGGATAGAAAAAACATATATAGGCAGGGTGTGCTCTGCCGCCAGCGCAACGGCCGTCATATCCATCACCTTTAACTCGTCTTTAAGAATTTGTTTATAACTGATGTTTTCGTACCTAACGCAATCATCATTAAAAGCAGGGTCCTTGTCATACACTCCATCTGTTTGAGTACCCTTAAGCAAAACATCACACCCCATTTCCACGGCCCTAAGCACCGCAACGGTATCAGTAGTGAAGAACGGATTACCAGTGCCAGCGGCAAAAATCACAACCCGCCCCTTTTCTAGGTGGCGCACAGCTCTGCGCATGATGTAAGGCTCGCATATTGTGTCTATTGGTATGGCGGACATAACGCGTGTATTAACGCCCATTTTTTCTATAATATTTTGTAAAGCTATAGCATTGATAACTGTGCTTAACATTCCCATATGGTCTGCGGCCACTCTATCTAGACCTAAAGTAGAAACTTTGCTCCCTCTACAAATATTCCCACCTCCCACAACAATGCTAATTTGCACTCCACGGTTAATGGTTTGTATCACATCCTGGGCAATTTGTTTCATTACAGTATAATCATGTGCAAACTGCCCTTCGCCCATTAAAGCTTCACCAGATAACTTAAGTAATACTTTTTTCTTATATTTGGGATTTTGTGTCATAAATTTTTATATTATTTTTTGTTTTTTTAATTGATGGTAGTCACTAGTACGTTATACTTAAATTAAATAAGATCTATAGTTGTAAATCATGAAGTTATGGAAGTGCAGATCACCATCAACCAAAGACAAGTTATTATTCCTAAGCACTACACTGTGTTACAAGCGTGTGAAAGTCTTGAGATAGAAATACCACATTTTTGCTATCATAGCAAACTAAGCATAGCAGCAAATTGCCGTATGTGTTTAGTGGAAGTAGACAAAATACCTCGACCAGTAGCTTCATGCATGACTCATGTTACTCAAGGCATGATTATAAACACAAATACACCAAAAGTACAAAAGTTACGAGCTGCAGTGATGGAGCTGCTGCTTATTAACCACCCGCTTGATTGCCCAGAGTGTGACCAAGGTGGTGAGTGTGATTTGCAAGATCAAGCTTTTTTGTATGGTAATAATAAAAGTAAGTTTTGCGAAAAAAAACGTATTGTGCAGGATAAAAATTTTGGTCCTCTTGTGCAAACCCACATGAATAGATGCATTCATTGCACCAGATGTGTCCGATTTATGTCTGAAATAGCTGGTACTAATGAAGTGGGGATGATGCATAGAGGCCAGAAGGCCGAAATTTTTACTTATAAAAACCAGTCGATTAAATCGAAATTATCTGGCAATATAATAGATCTTTGCCCGGTGGGTGCCTTGACTGCAAAACCATACGCGCTTGGTTATAGGTCATGGGAGTTACACAGCGTTAAGTCTATAGATGTATTGGATAGTTTTTGCTCCAATATCTTGGTGCAGAGCAGGGGTAATAAAATAATACGCATCTTGCCGCAAGAGCATGGAGAGGAGTGGATTTCAGACAAAACACGCTTCAGCTTTGAAGCTTTAGCTTATCAAAGAATAAACAAAGCGCTAGTGCGTCAAAACGGCAAATTAGTAGAAGTAGATTTACAACATGCAATGCGCATGGCTAGCCGCAGAATATTACAAGACGCTGGTAGGCTTGGTGTGATAGCTGGGCCTTTATGCTCTACATCAGCTCTGGTGAGCGCGATACGTCTATTAAATCTTGCCAAAAGCTCTTATATCTCTCTAGAGCAACAATATTATTTTAATACAGATCATAGAACTCATTACATCTTCAACACCCCCATAGAACGTGTACATGAAGCTGATTTTTGCTTGCTAATTGGGGCGGATGTAGAAAATACTGCGCCTATTTTAAATGTACAACTTAGAAATGCAGTAAGGGTTGGCAATTGCAAAATATATTCTATTGGATCAATAGCGGAACAGCATTATCCACTTGCGAGTGTCGGGGAAGATTTGAGTAGTCTTGCCAATGACTCTCTAATAACTAAACTGATAGGTGCGAGTCGCAAGCCGCTTGTGATAGTTGGGGACCAAGTGTACAAACGTCAAAAAGATGCGCAAGATATTTTATTCGAGATTTTGCGCTTTGCTTATTCTAATAACGTAATGCAACGTGACTGGCATGGCTTGAACATACTCCATAGCAATGCATCTGTTATTGGTGCTATTGACCTTGGGCTTTTTGATAGTCGCAATATGTTATACGACAACAGAACTCAAGAAGATTATTGCGTATACAAAAATATTGATAATTTAATTCATTCTAGTGGGCCTCATGAGAATAAGGTGTTTTATCTACTTAATGCAGATGATGAACTAGACAAGATTCCAGAGGAAAGTTTTGTAATATATCAAGGACATCATTATGAACTTGGTGCTAGTAGAGCGGATATTATTTTACCGCAGGCTACTTATTTAGAACAGGAAAGCATATATATCAACTTTATGGGTGAAAAAGTAAAAACTACAAAAACTGTAGACTGTGAGTTATTGGCGGATTGGGAGGTAGTGGAAAGTTTAATATCTATGTGCACAGAAAGGCAGTGGTCATTAGATCAGATAGAGCAGACGATAGAATATAATATTTCTAAGAGGAAAGCTGAGAGAATAGATGATTATAGCTCGTTTTTAGCAGATATACAGCTACTTGCAAAAACTAAACTATACAAAATGCCCACCACTCATTCATATTATCTCGATAATGTTCTTAGTCGTCATTCGCCTAGTATGATTAAGTGCGCAAGGCAAGAGAAGGTATTCTAATGTACTATTTTCATTTTATTGCCTATAAGATGGTGCAGATTTTGTGTTTGGTATTGCCGCTCGTACTGTTTATAGCATATCTAACCTATCTAGAAAGAAAAATTATAGGGTTTATGCAGCTTAGACTTGGCCCAAATAGGGCGGGTTTTTGCGGTTTATTACAGCCAATTGCAGATGCTATTAAATTATTGCGTAAAGAGATAGCTGCACCAAGAAATAGCAGCAAGTTTCTCTTTTTCTTAGCCCCTATCATTACCTTTGTTACAAGCTTTTTAGCCTGGGCAGTAATTCCATTGTCATCACACATAGTGTTAGCGGATATTAATGTTGGAGCGATGTATTTTATTGCCACTAGTAGCTTGGGAGTATATGGAATAATAATAGGTGGTTGGGCGAGTGGATCTAGGTATTCTATGCTTGGGGCTATTAGGTCTGCGGCTCAAATGATTTCATATGAATTATCTATATGCTTGGCGGTGATAATTGCCATAATGGTTTATGGTAGCATGAATCTGACGCAAATAGTGGAAGCCCAAAGGGAATTCTCGCTATTACATCAGTTATTACTAATGCCTATGTCTGCAGTGTTTTTTATTGCCATGCTAGCAGAAACAAACCGTCTACCTTTCGACATACCAGAGGCAGAGTCGGAGTTGGTAGCTGGCTATCACGTAGAATATTCCGGTATAGCATTCGCCTTCTTTTTTTTAGGTGAATATGCAAATATGACGATTACTAGCGCGATGCTGTCGATTTTATTTTTTGGAGGATATTTACCTCCATTTAATATTGCGTGGTTAAATTTTATTCCTGGTTTTTTTTGGTTGCTGTTTAAAGTTTGTTGTTTTTTATTCTGCTTTATTTGGATTAGGGCAACTCTACCAAGATATCGTTACGATCAACTCATGAGCTTTGGATGGAAGGTGCTGCTACCTATTGCTTGGGGTTGGTTCGTAATGAGTGCATGTATTATCTTTGCTCAGAGATCAATAATTTAGTAGATAAATATGAACAAAATATATAGTATATTGACCAATTTCTTGATATTGCTAATGTTAACCACTGTAATTAGCGGTTGTGATAGCACTTATAATTGCCTTGAGGCTGATGATTTTGGGCATGCAAAAATACAGATCTCATCTCGCTATGATTTTTCTGAAGAAGATGAGTCAAGCCAGAGTAAAGAGGATAGTGATTCACCTTTCACACCACCGAAATATCAATTGATTCAAAAAGAGAAAAACTTGCAAATTGCACCATGGATAGACAGCGGCCTTGTAGCAGATGGCGGTCACTTAATGATAATGGTGAAGGGATGGGACAAGTCGGAGCCGAATGAACCTGGTGTAGTATCAGCTTGGTGCCCATGGTTTGGGTACAAGGGAGAAGGAGCAGTGCTCTCGGATTTTGCAATGCGCTTTCCAACTTGCGTCATGAATGGGCCAATGTGCTCTCAAAATAAAAATTTACAATTAAAAAATGCGCCTTGTATACTTACTAAGGGTATTGGGCTTTATATGCTCATTCCTAAAGACGATATTAATCCAAACGCGAATTTACTATCTGGCAATACTCAAGATTATATTAGGCATGTTGGAGAGGAAACAAATGGCTACAAAGTATATGATATTAGCTATACAGGTAAGCTGAGAGAGACAAGAGCCTTGCGATATGACCCAGCTCCATTTAGTCAACCAAGAAAGATATATTTTAAAATACTAGATAAACATTATCTCGACAATAGCGGTGGTTATGTGCTGCATGTTAAGTCTGGTATAGAAGCAAGTAGCCTTGATCCATTTGAGATGATAACGAAAGTGGTGCAGAAGCTCTTGTTTGACGAAAAAAGTGGCATAGTAACCCAATTGTATAATTCTATTATCAATAGTACTTCATATAAATTGGCAGTTTCTACTTTATTAGTGCTCTATATAGCGATATTTGGCATAAGAGTGATGTTTGGTAACGTAGAGTTTAATAAGTCAGAAATCATCTCGCGCATGATCAAGATTTGCATAATATCTATGCTGATTAATACTGAACTCAGTTGGCGGTTCTTTCATGATTATTTATTCACATTTTTTATTGAGTTTTTGAATAAAGTATTGATTCTGATTAAATCTGCTCAAAAAAGTTCGGGTGGTAAGGATGCAATGACAATGTTATTAAGTAAGGAAACTTTAATTAAACTTTCTTCTATAATCTTTACTGGATTTTTGGGTTTTATATATGTTTTTCTATTTCTCAGCGCCATACTGCTAATGATAGTTTTGATGGTACAGACATTTGTATACTATGGCTTTTCGTTAGTGATGATAGGTATGGCGATTTCTTTGGCCCCTATTTTTCTGTGTACTATATTGTTTGATGTAACACGTGATTTATTTCAGAACTGGTTAAGACAGTTGATGTCTTATTCCTTGCAGTTAATTGTGTTATTTGTTGGAATAAGTATTACAACAAATGTTTTGCGCAATGAAGTTTATGGCTCTTTGGGGTTTGGAGTATGCAAGGTACCAATGCTTCGGGTATTTGCGTTTATATTAGGTAATGAGAATAGAGAGACACTGAGCAAACTAGATAAGTGGTTTTATATATGGTTACCACAACCCCGCAGTGGGTTCAGTGGTGTATATGAGCAAATTCCCATACCTAATGGACATCAGGAAGATCAGCGTTATTGCAAGCCCTATGAGTGCGTAGGATATAGATATGTTGAATTTCCTTTTCTTGATCCAACTAACGATATAGATCAACAGCGATTAATAGAGTTTTTTAATGGTAATTTTATACATTACTCTAGTCTAGCTACGCTGTGCGCTGCGCTCGCACTCGCTTATTATACAAACGTTAGCTCTATACAACTTGGTCAAATGCTAGCTAGTAATGCGGGTAGCAGCAGTGGAAAGATTGCGGAAAATTCCAGCGGCTTTATCTCAAGCGTTCATGGCGCTTACATGCAACCAGTGAATAGTTATGAGAAAGTGAAGAAATTATATATTGATCCTGAGGAGGATTGGAAGCATCCAGTCTTTTCCAAACGATTGCAAGCAATTGGCTCAGTATTTTTAGACGCTTTGAAGTCGTCTAAAGATTCTTCAAACCCACCTAGTCATATCTTTTCTGGCCTATCTAGTCTATCTAATGCAGTGCAGGCCATTTCAGAAAATACTCAGGGCAATATTAAAACTCAACAACAAGTAGATAATGAGGCTGAAAAAAAAGCAAGAGAAAAAGAAGCAAAACGTCGTGCTGAGCTTCAGCGACAGGAAGCAGAGAAAGAGAGCGGAAAGAAAAACGCCGTTTCTAATAAGGCAGATGCATCTAAGGGGGCGCAAAAATCTGCTTCACAGAATAAACCCAAGGAAGGGCAGTTAACAGAGAAGAGGAGTGCGGCACAGCAAGGACCTAGAGGTACGAATGTCAAAGGTGATACAGTTCTGAGAGATGGGGGTGTTGATAATCTACAAGCTCCTCAATTAGAGGAGTTGCGAGATGAAGGAGGGCTGCCAGAACATCTCTTAGACGAGCAAGCACCAAGAGAACCAGAAGGATCTGAGCAGCTATTGGGGCAGCAGCCTGTACAAGAGCACGCTCAACGAGAAGAGATACAAGTGGAGGCGGAGCAGCCGTTAGGGCAGCAGCCTGTACAAGAGCACACTCAACAAGAAGAGATACAAGTGGAGGCGGAGCAGCCGTTAGAGCGACAGGAAGGAGGAGAGAAGAACGATTTAAGACAGAAACAGCAGCCTAAACAAGAAAGCGAGTTTGAACGCAGGCTCGCTCAAAAGACAGAAGAAATAACAAAAAACAACAATAACTCTCTTATAGGAGATGAGCTACAAGACCAAATAGAGATAGAGCAAGATAGAAGTGGGCGAAATCAAGTTTCTCAAGATAGCACGCAAAGATCAAAAAACATACAGTCATATGATAATGCCCCATTAGATCAGGATGATGGGAGTGGATAACTGCTAACTATAAGATATGGCACTGTTAACAAAATAATTGAGCAATAACAAGAGAGATAAAAGTACATAATCCGTAGATTGACAGGAGTAAAAAGAACTACATTTGATGGGACCGTTGCGAGATGAGATTTTAGAAAATTTTGTAGTTAAAATTTTTGTTTGAGTGATTTTATAAGGATTTTGCTATTAAAAACTGCATAGTTTTTTAGTCAAATCAGAAATTAATCTCATTTTTAGCTGTTTTAGTTTTGTTATAAGCCTAAATAGATGTATTTTTACCTGTTTTATGCAGCAAGGACGGTTAAACGCTTTAGAACCAGTCACGCAAAACATTTAACTAACCTATTCAGCATAATTTTTGCGAAAGCTAATTGAACAAAAGCCTTAGCGGATGAAGGGGAAATCTCATAATCCTTGGATAATCTTCTGAAATTACCCAGCCACGCAAACGAGCGTTCCACAAGCCACCGCCATTGCTGAACCTTAAACCCCCTCGTTCCGTCCACCGGCTTGACAATGCTCAGCAAACACCCCTGCGTATGCGCATAAAACCATTTTTGTAAATCACCTTGATACCCCCGATCTGCTAAAACTTTTACCAGTCTCGGAAAGTTTTGCTTTAAGCCAAATAGGACTTCCCTAGCACAGTTGCTGTCATGGGGCGTCGCACTATGAACGTCAATGCTCAGCGGATAGCCCAAGGTATCCACAACAATATGGCGCT
>NZ_JACVVM010000033.1 GCF_016751895.1 Candidatus Sarmatiella mevalonica
TTATCTCATAGATATCGCAATAAGCGTAGGGGTTATAATCTAAAGTTTAATATTGTTGCTGGAATTGTTAATTTCAAAAATGATTTCGTTAATAAATTACTTGCCGCTTGATGCTAAAATAATCACGAACAACCTTCTTCACCCCTCGCATTGGCTAATTGTTAATTAAATACTTACGCAAGAGGTCTTATGAAATTATGAAAATGACAGTTTCCGAAGAGGTCTATTATATGGTTTTGTTGACACCTTTCCTTTAACAGTACCATATCTCTTTACCTAATGCAAGGTGGTTTATTATATATTATGCCCTATAGCATTTCTTTATTTCGCCTAACGCAAGGTGATTTACTACAATATGTACTTATCATCTTTTGCTGTCAAAAACCTAGGGGAGGCAAAAAAGGATTGGTGAGTAGTAGTGGACTCGAACCACCGACCTTCACGATGTCAACGTGACGCTCTAACCAGCTGAGCTAACCACTCCAATATCAAGTTACTGTATTCTGTTTAGAATACAGGAGTTTTTGTGCAACTAGCAATCACGATACACAACACGTAATACGCAACGCGTAGCATAACACAAAAAACACACAAACTCTGCAAAAACCCTCCAGCCAAGTCGGATGTAGCAGAGGAGTACGATGCATCAAAACGTTCAAAACGCAGCTATGAAACAGAATCTGAAGCGGCAAGTTACGCGCTCACAGCTTCAATAGCCACTATAAAGATCGACAGCCACAACAGTTACTATAAAGCAAAAATTATGCAGCAACTCTAAATTTCTTGCAAAAACACAGGATCAAGAATGACGTTACGTAGAGTTACTAGGGTAAAGCTACAAAGTATACAACCAAAACACACGAACATTCAGTTTGAACCCCTGAGTTTTAAATCACACAGCTAAAACGCGTACTACGACGCAAAAGTCAAACTGCCAAGAAGAATGCTAGCAAAGAATGCCGTCTGGAAAATCTTAAACCTTTTTAGACTCGCCCACGAGAAGTACATCTCTTCTTAAACACAAGGATTGCAAACCACACAAAAGCTAGGGCATGCAGAGTTTACGCAAAGATTTTATGGCAGCGAGCAAGAAACTTGCGGCAGCGACTATAAAATAAGCAGAGCTTCGTAAAGAATTGGGTGCATTTAAGAAAAATATATCTCAACAAATGTGCGGCATACAAATAGAATTTGGTATCGCACCTAATTTAATACAAATTGATGAAATACACACCACACAACCGTTGCGACGCACAAAACGTACTATTGTCACATCTAAACATGTAGCACTAAGCTGCACAAGTCGCAAAACAGTTTTATAAAAAGCACCAACAACATCAATTAATCTCATTATCTTTCTGTGCCAATCGTACATGGATTCTCAGTTATGTACTTATGCAAACAATCCATATTTTAAAGCTAGACATGAAGCATATACCTTTTTAAATAACATCGACTACACAATCTAGCATTCAAAGAAATATGCCTAGATTTCAAGCAAGATCTAAGCATTTCAAGATTTAAGTATTTAATAGAGAATTGAAAGTAAGACTCGGACGCTTGATAGAAAGAACTTAAAGTAAGACTCGGACGATTTAATAGATACAAATCTATCGCACAGCATAGAATACTCTAAAATCACTCATACTTCTTTTTGGGGACTGCGCGCCGTACCGGTTTCTTTTTGGGAATTGCACCAAATTGATGCAAAACTACCAAACACTCAACACGCTTAAGCATCGTAAGTCTTGCAGTCACGCGCAACTCACCATCCAATCTTGCTCAAATTACGCAAAAAACTCAATCTAACAATCAAGACTTCATATAAAAACTTACTCTCAACACTTTCTACCATAATAGTTGCAATATTAATCTACTCTAATAGAAAACCTAACACAATTATAAGACGTTCAACCTTAGAACAAAAAAACCTCACAACAATCGGCAGATAACTAAATCAAGGATATAAGGACACCAATATCAGAAGCTAGATCATAGGTTGACATAACCAAAACTTTAACTAAACACAACAATCTTCTATAGACACAAACTGTAAAACTCTTCTATAGACACAAAACTGCCAAGCAAAACTACTTAATTGTTACAGTCGCACCAGCGCCAACCATTACTCCCTTAATCCTCTCTGCTTCATCCTTGCTCACACCAGAAACCAAAGCCACAGGCAAGGTACCTTCGCACAAATCTTTCGCTTCTTTTAATCCTAAACTGGTAACAGCTCTCACTTCCTTAATGATAGCCACTTTCTTAGAAGTATCTATCGAATCAAGCATAACGTCAAAAGCGGTTTTTTGTTCTTGAGCGGCATCAGCGTCACCTCCAGATGACGGGCCGGCAGCAGCCACTGCAGCGGAAACGCCCCACTCCTCCTCTAATTTTTTAGAAAGAGTAAGGATTTGAGTAACGCTTAGAGCAGATAGTTTATCTGCGATTTCTTGTAATACTTGGTCTGAATTAGACATAAGATTTAACCTCTTTTATAAAAACTTCTAAACTCTATTAAATATCGTATATGAAAGTATATGCTTTTCGCATTATATACTTAAGTTCATGCACACTCCGATTCTGTGCTGCGTACACTCCTTGCGCCTACTTATAGCTTACACAAGCCTTGCGAAAGATTTAAGGCATCAACAAATTATCTAGGCAAACAACAATCTAGACAAGCCCCACCTAAACAAGCCCCGCTTCAGCGAAGCAAGGCTGTGCACAGCTTAGCCTAAGAACTGAGCAAATCAGCCAAGACGCTAAACAAGAAGCTTGCTAACGCCAGACAACAAGCCCCACATCCAAAACAAAGCTTACGTCAAAGATAGACTGACGTTAAAAAACAAAGGTATACTTTGAACCCAAAAAAACAAGCAGCTCCACTAAAACTGTAGCGCACGTCATGTTTTCAGCGCAATGGCAAAAAATACGCTTTCAGCAAAATGGCGAAAATACGCTTATCAAATATTAAATCACAAACTTACACAAAACACAACAAGCCGTGCGAAACTTTCCGATCTATTGCAAAACTCTACCCCTTCACGCCAACTGACACATCGCCAGTCTATTCAACACCTTCGCTTGACTGCATGCACGCCACCTATTCTGCGCCTCCTATACCTTTGTACTTACCACAGTTTTCAGTCCGCAATTTAGCTTCCTTATGGTAATCGCAATTGACTTGAGCAAACGCCGCAAGACAATTTTTTGCGCACACGCACGAAGACAACTCAAAGACGCACCACAAATCTCTGAACATAACTCGTAGCTCCGATTGTAGTTACTTCATCTACTCCAATGCAACACAACCCTGTATATTTTACATATCACAGAACGCTACGCTCTGCACATACTCTTTGGAATTTTCTTTACATTCGCTCTTCATGTACGAAGCGTACAAAAAAGATCTATCTCACTAACAAAGAGCACAACGAAGAACGTGACAAAGGGTACAACAAAGATTTAAGTAAAGCAATGCTCAGTTAAACTATCTAAAATCTAACTACGGCTTATTTTATCTAAAACCTAACTATGACTTCTTTGCATAAGCCAAAAGCAAGGCGTTGTGCATAGCCGCCGGCGTTTGCAGCAATCCAATCAAAGAAGCGCGCAACTGATCCAGCGAAGAAAAACGAGCCAGAGAAGATGCCATAGACACATCTACCACCCCCCTCTCTAACATGGCGGATAGAGGTTTTAAACTAGGATAACTCTTGGCAAAACTCATCACAACTTTAGATAATGCTATAGGATCTTTGCCATACGCTATCACAGTAGGGCCTTTAAACCAAGACTCCATCTGCCGCGAATCTGGTACATCGCTTAAAGCTGATTGTCTCAAAGCAACTTTAGCGAGGGAGTTCTTCATTACCATAAGTCCAGCATCTACAGAACGCAGAGCGTTTCTCAACTCTGTAATCTGAGCAACACTCAAACCATGATAATGACTTACTATCATAGAATCGAACTCACCATAAACGCGCGAGAGCTGATTAACAAACTGCGTTTTTTTTGTATTGTATGCTCTAGTCATTTTTACTTTAGTTATTTTTTATTTTTTACTTAGTCATTTCTTTAGACCTCTTGCAAAACTCTACTTTCGATGGCAACTGTGACAGCGTTCTAATTCAAAACACTCGCGCCTCCGTGTATGCTCGAAGTTCTATGCTTCGTATACTCTTTATATTCGCGTCTCACGAGCGAGTTCAAAGAGATTTTTATTTATTCACTTAAACCGCCCCTTGCCACACTAAACCACAAGCAGAATGACGCAACTACATATACAAACTCTGCCAAAGATTTAAAGCACTTTTAGACCACTTACATAAACTGTGTGCGCCACACATCATGCATCATGGAAGATACACAGAGTACACACTCACATCATGGTATTGCATGAATCTTAACTAACACATATTACAACCCAATATTCAGCCAGATGTTAAACCCAATGCAGTTGGCTAGATAGACTTCACCTCACCTTAAGTTACGCTGAGGGTGCGATATGAGCAAAGTCCGTTCTGTCAAGACGCAAAGCAGGGCCCATGGTAGAAGAAACAAATATATCTTTTACATAAGTACCTTTAGTAGTTTGAGGCTTAGCCTGCGTAACAGCTGCTACGAAAGCTAAAACATTTTTCTTCAAATCTTCGTTACTAAAAGACATCTTGCCCAAACCAGCGCGTACAATAGGATCTCTCTTAGTTCTAAATTCCACTCTACCAAACTTAAAGCTCTTTACCGCGGCTGTTACGTCATTTGTGACAGTACCAAGCTTTGGGTTTGGCATCAAACCTTTAGGCCCCAAAATCCTTGCTACTTGAGAAACAAGTGGCATAGCATCTACCGTTGCAATACACACATCAAAAACCAGACCGTCCGTGATCTTCTTTATCAAATCTGCCCCGCCAACAAAATCTGCGCCGGCATTCAATGCATCCTTAGCAGCTTCTTCCTTAACGCAAATCACAGCGACTGATAGAGCTTTTTTACCAGAACCAGCTGGCAAATCTACCATGCCACGCAACACCTGTTCAGACCTGGTTACATCTAAATTCAGATGCATAACCAGCTCTAGAGTTTCATCAAACTTAACATACGATGCTTTGCGTAAAACATCGAAAGCTTCTGATAAATCATACAGTTTCGCCTTGTCTAATCCCTCGCGCGCTTTGCGCAACTTTTTTCCTCTTTTATACAACGGGCCTGGCATAAAAATCTCTTTCCTACTTAATCTATAATTTAATCTATATATTAATCATTTTTTGTTAGTATCAGTTTTTTTTCTTGATCTAACTCTACACCTTTTTCTTTTTTCTGTTTAATAGAAACTCTAGTTTAATAGAAATTCTAATTTATCCTGTCGAATAGAACGGCTAATCCCTCACAGAAATACCCATAGAAGCAGCAGATGCGCGAATCGTGGCGCAAGCAGCCTCCATAGTATAAGCGTTTAAATCAGACATCTTAGCCTGAGCTATCTCTTCCAACTGCTTCTGAGTAATAGATCCAACGTGATCTATTCTCTTCGTTTTAGCAGAACCAGATTGAATACCAGCGGCCTTCTTTAGCAAACTAGTAGTCGGTATTGATACCTTTAAATCAAAGGTCAAATCCTCAAAAATAGTTACTATAGCAGACAATATCTCCCCAGGAGTGTAACCTGTTTGCGTCATAGCGCCAAACTCCTTACAAACCATTACAGCTTTCACACCGCGCGGACCTAAGGCAGAGCCAGCGGCAGGAGGAATATTGGACTGCCCAGCTGGCAAGCGCAATTTCACTACGCATTTAACTTTTTTTGTGTTTTTTTTGGTCATAAATACTTACGCTCGTTACTATAAGTACGCTTGATAAAAATCGACTTAAGAAGCCATTACAGCAGTAGATATTACCATTGATTTCTCATGCTGTCAAGCATCCCTCTCCATTCTTTAAGTATAATAAACTTCCCGACATAACTGAACTGCGATGAGAGAATATGAAGAGTAAACCCTCTGCGTAAGTAAGATTTTAGAAGAGAAGTCTCAAGAGAATTATGGATTATTTACAAGTTGCGCTATAGATAAGGCGTCTGATTTCGAAGTTTTTAGCCGATCTCTTGCAAAACTTTTTGATAAAACTTCTGTATACACAGAACAACTAAACGCTCTGATCACGGGTAATTTGCAAAGAGTTATCCCGAACTATTCCGTCAACTCTTCAAGTTAAGTGGCATCAACTCTTCAAGTTAGGAGGTATACTATAACATATCTCTCCCAGCTATCATACGCATCGCCTGCATTACTTTAGCTTTCATCTCCTCTTCGCGCTCTCCAGCATGCATCACTAAATCTGTACCCACAACTATTTCAATTGTACTAAATGGCAACGGTATCATCATTTTATCCCACGTACTTAATTTAATATAATTACTACAGTATATTGCTATTGGCACAAAACTTACATTCTGCATACAATTCAAAAGTTTCGTAATCCCACTATTCATATGGCATCTAGGCCCACGCGGCCCATCCGGTGCCAACACCAGATTTTCTTTATTCTGCAGAGCTCGCCTGATTTGTTTCACGGCAGTGAAGCCGTTAAGTTTATTATAATGAATAATCTTTGTAGCACCAAAGAGAGATGCGATGTTCTCTAATAAACGCGCGTCTCGATGAGTGGACAGTAGTATGTGCAGTTTCTTAAGATCAGACTTAAAATGTTTGAAGATTATAGGAGTGAAAGCGCAATAACAATGCCAACAAAGGAAAACAACGCTGTTACATACACGAAAATTACGCGAGTGTAATACGGAATGATTGCGTACACGCACCTTACAAGTGGCGCGTATAAACTGTAAGTATAGATACAATATTAGACCAAAAATTCTTTGCACTTTCTTTGCGCTTATATACAAATAATAAAAAGATCAAGAATAAAAAAGATGAATCACGCAAAATTAACAAGAATAAGCTGAAATTATATGCCAAATCGATGCGTGTTATTTCGCCATAATTGCCTTAGAGTGATTTGCTAGATAATTATATACCGTTGCGCATACTTTATCGAGTATACTATACCATACATCAAGCTTTTCTAGCTCAATTAATTCTATTTGCGTTGTCTGTACTCCCTTTTCATTTTTTAGCCACTCCACGGCATCATCCATATTGCCTATCTTGTCAATCAATTTAAGCGCAAGCGCCTGCTGCGCAACGCACGTACTGCCATCTGCTATAGACTTAACATACTCTAAGTCTAACTCGCGTCTTGTTGCTATGAGTTGCACGAAAAAATTATAAACATCAGATATATTGCGCATTAACACCTCCCTCGCCTCTGGCGCGAGTACCTCAACTGGATTCGGCGTACCTTTTAGCGGACTGGATTTTAAGAGATTAAATTTTATGCCAAGTGACTTAGCCGCATCCACAACCTCAAAGCTATCTAGTATCACCCCCAAAGATCCTGTGAGGGTGCCATGATGAGCCATAATATAATCAGCGCCGAGCGCCGTCATGTAAGCTCCAGAAGTGGCGCAACTACCAAGCAATGCAATAACCGGTTTGTACTGGGATACTTTACGTAGAGCGTGATACATCTTTTCCGAACCAACAACACTACCGCCAGGGGAGTTGATTTCTACTATTAAGGCCTTTACGTGATGGTTTTGCGCTATCTTCTTAATCCTATCTTCTTTTTCGTAATCTTCGAAAATCTCAGAGTCTATTCTAATAAGACCGATATAATCGCCCGTTCTGAACGTTTGCGAGTTGCGCCAGGCAATACCCAGCAGTGATATAAACAATATAATTGCGATGTTACGCCATCTTTTAGTTTTATTGCGATTCTTTTCTAGTTCCAGAGAGTTTAAGTGTATTTGTTGCATTGTCTCGTTTATTTATATTTAAAATAAAGCCGTATAAAAAATTTTTGTGCGTTCGTTAATTAGTCCTGATACCAATCTAGATTTGTTTTAAACTCCTCGCGTGCTCTCTCTCCCACTCCCTATCTTGCACAGTTTGGCGTTTGTCATGTAGTTTCTTGCCTTTGGCCAGCGCTAGCTCTAGTTTTACTAACCTCTTGCTATTAAAGTACATCGATAGCACAGCTAAGGTATAACCTTTTATTTTTACCTTACCCAAGATTTTTTTTATCTCTTTCTTATGCAGCAAAAGCTTACGCACTCTCTTTGCATCATGAGGAAAGCATTTTGCACTTTCATATGGGGCTATATATACATTATGCAAAAACACTTCGTTGCCTTGTACCTGGGCATGGGCATCTTCTATTTTTACTAAACATGCCCGACAAGCCTTTGCTTCGCTACCTACTAAAACTACACCAGCTTCAAAACGCTCTTCTATAAAATATTCATAAGAAGCGCGCCTATTTCTGGCAATAACTCTGCCACTACCTTTTGTGTTACTCATTAGACCTCCCTCCAAACTCTACTTCTTGATGGCAATTGCAGCCCAGGTTACCAAGCAAAATGCTCCACACTACTGGCTCTTGATTGAGAGAGTTCCGCAAAAAGCCTAGTTTTTTTATTAAAAACTGTATTACAGCATCTGTCAACAAATTATGAAGATATAACCAAGGTATATCTATATTTGGAAGCGCTAGAAGAGCTCTACTCTATTAAATATTTCTGTGCGAATAAAAGATTATTCAATGCCATTTTTACATTTTGTTCTTGATCTACAATCTTCACGTTGTCTAGTAAATTTTGCGTTTGTAGCATAAGTTGCATTAGATCATGGTATGGCAGATAATCTTGTACAATACTAGAGCGATTTATCTGCACTACATGCCTTGCAAATGATTCACTTACTGTGCTAGCGTTTTTAATATCTGCAAGATAAACATTATATTTGCCACTCACCCGATCTCTTATTTGTGTTAAGATGTTTAGCATATCAACTGTTTTCCTGATGAACTCTGGTTTTACAAAAGACGATAGTAAGTGCGTTTGCTCTTGAAGCAGTTGAGCAATATGAGCGATGCAAATTTCTTCGCCTTTATATGATACTTGACTCAAAAAATTATTAATTCTTTTACATAAGGGTGCGGAAGTATTAGTAAATTGCAATCTCTTAGTTTCGCTTGTTATGAACGGATCTTTGCTTGCGCTACATATGCAAAAATCTTGCGGGTGTTTGGCAGCGATATCTATTAGAATTTGATTATCAGATCTAGCTAAAATAAAGTCATGCATTTCTTTTATCTTGCTCTCGGGTATCACTTTGTTTACGAAATGCGTATTATTATATGAAAAGGCGAAGATGAGCAGATAGTCCCACAATCTTAAGTTACATATGCTATCATACTTCATGAAAACATTGAGTATAATCTTAGCTACTCTACGTAGCTGATACGGGTCAGTTGAACCAGTGACTTTGTGGTTAAAGAGCAAAAGCCCCACTAGATAATCAAATTTATCTAACAAAGGATAGAGTATATTATGTTCACCAAGTGACTCTAGTAAATAAAATTCCGAAAATATTTCCCTTTCGTATTCTAAGCGATCGAAATCTTTTGTGTTGCGCATTGCAGTAAAATGAAGTGATTGATTCATCGTCTTCTCGCCAAATTGCGCTTGTTGCCCGTCTTGTAGCGGATTGTTAGCTAGCGCATGCTGATGCTTTAACAGAAAAAAGGAATAAAAACCCTTGAGTTCTATAAACTCCTCCGTAATAGCGCTACCACAATCTATCTTAAAGTCCATAAAATCGCGACCATTGTGCTCAAGCAATGACAGCGCTATAGAATTAATTCTTTGAGACTGTTGGTGAACAGTGCCAATCTTTTCATTAATCAAACTATTCTTGGCCTTTTTGAAAAGCTTGCCAGTAGCCAAATCTTGCAAATCTTTTTTTAGTAGATAGAGTGCATCAGCAATGCGCGCACTAATAACTCGCCTATAACCATTAACAATTTGATCTACAGGAGAATCGATACATCTATTTACTACTACGAATACTTTTACATAGTTAGTACTTTTTTCATTAATAGCGCAAAAAACTTTTTGATGGTGTTTTAACGCAACATTTACAATCTCAAATGGTAGGATATCTATAAACACATCGTTAATTTCAATTACCCGTGGATATTCTGCAAGCCCCACGACCATTTCTAAAAGTTCTTCGTCATTGCAAGTAAAATTCAACGCCTTAAACTGCTCTAATATCAAGGCCTTTCTTTTTTCTCTCGACAAAATAATGCCGTTATCAAGGTATTTTTGTTCGATAGAGTTTTGCGTTTGGTATACTTCTTGCATCGCTCCTGATTGAGCAAGTTGCGCAGAAGACCTATCTAATTGGCGGTGATGAATTTGCTGCGCAGTGGATGGAATAAAGTGATCCAGCGCTACCTCATAGCCATTGAGATAGCAATGAACAGCTATTAATGGCCTGATCCACGTTATGTTCACCTCGCCCCATCTCATGGCTTTAGGCCATCTGTAGTGCAACAATAAATGCGTAACTATCTGGCCTGCCCAGCGCTCTTTGCTAATTGCTTCTCTATAAAAATAATGCCCTTTTTCCTCATCCTTAATTAAATTTTCTATGCTTGTATTATATTTTTTACAAAAAGCCTGAACTATATCTAGATTCACGCCAAGCTTCGGTCCTCTCGTTTCCTTTATTAAGGAAGATGAGTCGATAACAAAGCTAGAGCAGGTGAGTATTATTACTCTTGGAGCGGTGTTTATTGCGCAAAAGGGGCGGGGGTTGGACTCATCAAACTGCGCGCCTAATGAGGTTAAGGTTTGAATGAAAAAATCCAGAAAAGAATGATGCGCCTCCATTTGAGATGAGGCGGGAATTTCTTGAGTAATGAACTCTATAATGAGGTTATCTTTTTGCATTATTTTGTCGAAATTTTATTGTTTAATTATATAAACTCATCTCTAAAAAGCAAGGAGTGGAAGATCTTTGTTTTGTTAATCTTAAGTTTGTGCTTTTGCTATTTAATGCTGCATACTGTATAAATAACTTTTGTTTCCATGAGCAATTTGTTTATCATAATTTATCACATATATTATATATAGTTTAATGTTACCATTACAGAGCTTCGCTATTGACCAATCAATAGCCCCAATACGCAGACTATATCCTTATTCTGGGCAGGATTTCGGTTTTGATTCCGACCGTCAGAGCGTCATTCATTCTAAAGCATTTCATAGGTTACAATACAAAACGCAAGTGTTTGCAAACCCCGTCTGCGATCATTATCGTAACAGGCTTACTCATTCCATGGAAGTGGGTTCGTTGTCGCGTTTGCTTTCTATTAGACTCGGTTTATGCATGGAGTTAACCGAAATTATTGGCCTAGCGCATGACCTTGGGCACGCGCCATTTGGTCATTCTGGAGAGGAGGCGCTAAATGAATGCATGAAAGAATATGGGGGATTTTCTCATAACACGCATGCTTTAAAGATTATTACGAAACTCGAAAACCCTAGTATTCATTATCCAGGTCTAAATTTAAGTTGGGAAGTACTGGAGGGGATTGTAAAACATAATGGACCCATTATCAGCCCATGCACCTATATATTGCAATATAATCAACGACATAATTTAGATCTTGCGCGTTTTTCCTCTGCCGAAGCTCAACTCGCTGCCTTGAGCGATGATATAACATATATCTGCCATGATATTGAAGATGCACTGCATGCAGAATTGATTGATTTTGAACAGTTATCTCAAGTAGAGGCCCTTTCTGCCGCCATTAGATATGTGATGGAGATTAAATCATCACAGGAAGATTTGAGCAAGAATCAGATGATATATTTGTTGAAAAATCGATTATCAGAGGAGTTGTGTGATGATCTGATAGAGAACACTAAAAAAAATATTGTGCTATTTAAACCTGTTGTGATAGAAGATGTGCGCAATTTAGGTAGAGCGTTAGTAGATTTTAGCCCTCATTATTGGGACAACATCAAGGAGATTAAGAGATTTTTGCGCAATAACTCCTATCAGAACCCTAGAGTTTCAGAAGTTTTAGACCAGTGTAAAGAGATAGTTACACGTTTGTTTAATTTATACTTGAATAACCTTCCACAAAAATGCCTCGAGCGTATGCACAAAGCTGGTGTGCAAGAGAGTAACTTGCAGAGCAAGCAGGAGGTGGCGGCGGTTGTTGTTTCGGATTATATTGCTGGCATGACTGATAGATTTGCTATCTGTGAATATCAAAAACATTTTAATGACTTATCTCCTGAAAACCTGCGCTTCCACTCGGAATGAACTGATTGGCGTCTTACAAGAAATTTGCATAGATTGGTTATGAAGCTTTATAAAGTTAAAAGCGGATTAATCTGAAAGTAGATCAAGCATGGTGCATGAATCATGAATTTATCCATTAGACCTCTTGCATAACCTAGCTGTTTAGTCCCAGTAAGAAATGGTTAGGATTAAGTATAAAGTATTCAGGATGAATTGTCCAGTGATTTAATATAAATTGCCAAGGAGTTTTTCCTTTGATGGCTTTAAGTCGTTTAGCGAAGTTATAAGCCATCAAATAAGCATGCAGATGCTGTTTCAGCTCATCATGAGATACATAATGGAAATTGTTTACAGTTGCTTCTTTGAGAGTTCTGTTCCTGCCCATTAGTCCAAGGATGCTTGATCTTAGCCTTTCTATGCTCTATCTGATTCTCATTGCAAATACGTTCAAATATATGAGTAAAAGTATTTTTATGATGATCGTGATTGGTAAATTAGACCTCTTTCGAAACTCGCTCATGATGAGCAAATGCGAGGAGCATACGAAGCACAGAGCCGCAGCGTACATGAAGTACGTAAGGACTTGCGCATCGACAGCGTCGCCACAGTTGCCATCAGGAGTAGAGTTAGGAAAGAGGTCCACTGCCTAAGTTACCGCAAAATAGTGTCATAGTTATGGATAATGCTACCTTTCATAAAGGAGCAGAAATGCATAAATCTATTACTGATTCCGGACATACCTTGCTTTATTTGCCACCTTATTCCCCAGATCTAAATCCCATTGAAAAAAATGGGCTCAGTCTAAACAAATAAGCAAAACTCTCGCTTGCTCAATTGATCAGCTTTTTCAACTCTATATCTCGCGATCTTTTTATACTGTCTTAGCTATATACTAAATTAGCTTGAGGTAGCGTAAATTATATGATAATATGAAGCAAAAAATGCGAGCATATAGTATAGATTTACGTAAAAAAGTAATAAGTTTTATAAAAAGCGGTAATAGCCAAAA
>NZ_JACVVM010000034.1 GCF_016751895.1 Candidatus Sarmatiella mevalonica
AGCGCCATATTGTTGTGGATACCTTGGGCTATCCGCTGAGCATTGACGTTCATAGTGCGACGCCCCATGACAGCAACTGTGCTAGGGAAGTCCTATTTGGCTTAAAGCAAAACTTTCCGAGGCTGGTAAAAGTTTTAGCAGATCGGGGGTATCAAGGTGATTTACAAAAATGGTTTTATGCGCATACGCAGGGGTGTTTGCTGAGCATTGTCAAGCCGGTAGACGGAACGAGGGGGGTTTAAGGTTCAGCAATGGCGGTGGCTTGTGGAACGCTCGTTTGCGTGGCTGGGTAATTTCAGAAGATTGTCCAAGGATTATGAGATTTCCCCTTCATCCGCTAAGGCTTTTGTTCAATTAGCTTTCACAAAAATTATGCTGAATAGGTTAGTTAAATGTTTTGCGTGACTGGTTCTTAATATAAGGGTTATTGCTTTCACTTTACTCCCTCTTATATTTAATGTCATGCTCTTTTTATACTACCTTAGCTATATCATTAGGCGATATATTCTTACTTACGCAACAGGTCTAAAGTAAAACGACGAGAGCGAGACGGCGCAAAAATCTATTGCTAAATCTGAATTTCTGCCATACTATTTGTATGCGTTGGATGTACGCTCATTCATTGTATTTCATAGATATAGCATATCACCGATAGCAACTGCAAAGCAGTGCCGATTTAGCGCTTTCGCATACTTCATCGACGCTTTGAGCTGCGCGCTTCTTACGCTTCTCTACCTTTGCCCAATATGAGCAAGTTTTGTTAGGCGGTCTATTGTATGGTAGATTATCTAGGAAATTTTTTATCTCGCTGATTTATCGCGAATCTAATCTACTATCTTTTTTTCATAATACTTGCATTTAATAATCTCCATGAAGTTCTTATTAATACTACTACTCTCCATCTCACTCGTGATGTTTTGCGGAGATTTTATCAACCTTCAAGACAAATTAATAATTTATAGTGTCAGCTGCGTTGCTAAACAAATTATTGACCTACTCTTGCCCTTTCTCATCTTTTTCTTGATATATCAAACGATAGTAAATCTGCTGCAAGATGCTAAAAAAGCGATCGTTGTTATATTATGCTTGCTTTGCGCATCTAACTTTATTGGCGTGTTTACTGGGTATTTTACCACCGCTATTGCCTTACCAACTGTTCAAAATGTTGCTCAAACAGATTCAGAAATGAAATGTATCTGGTCATTCAATATCGCACCATTTATTTCAGTGTCGCAGGCTATGTTTATTGCTATATGTTGTGGTTTGCTGCTTAATCAATTTTCTGCGGAAACTGGCAAAGCTATTGCTGTGTACGCGAAAAAAATTTCCTCTATTCTGTTAAAAGTTTTGCTTACGATTATCCCTGTTTTTTTAATCGGTTTTGCAATTAAAATCCAACACGATAAAATGCTTGGAGTGATATTAAGAGATTATGCCGATGTATATCTAGTGGTTTTATGTTGTCAAATTTGCTATTTATTTTTCGCGTATATGCTAGTTGCGAATTTTAATTTTGCTAAAGCGATGGGTTACATAAAAAATATGATGCCTGCCGCTATAAGCGCTTTTAGCACCATGTCTAGTATGACCACTATGCCCTTTACAATAGAAGGCGCGCAAAAGAACTGTAAAAATAAAGATATACCAGCTCTCGCAGTGCCTCTTACTGCTAATTTTCACCTCATAGGTGACAGTATAGGCATACCTATTATTGTAGCAGCTGTATCGCAGAGTTTTGGGTATGCGCCAATTGACTTCGCGCATTACGTCATATTTTGTTGTTATTTTGTGTTGACAAAATTTTCAGTTGCCGCAATACCTGGAGGTGGAGTGATGGCGATGCTACCTATTATATCTAAATGCTATGGCTTTAGTGACGAAATGCTTTCTTTAGTAGCGATTCTATATATCATATTTGACCCAGTATTCACTACTGTGAATGTTTTATTTAATGGTGCTTTTGCAATTTTTATAGATAAAATTATGAATAAGAGCAAAGATAAAAAAAGTACTTAATAAATATCAACAAATGATTACAAAACTATGTATCGCGAATTAGATTTTGAAGTAGTTGTGATAGGCGCTGGACCTGGGGGATATACGTGCGCCATTAAGCTTGCTCAGTTAGGTTTAAAGGTAGCTATTATCGAAAAAAATAAGATAGGAGGTACTTGTTTAAACGTTGGGTGCATCCCATCTAAAACCTTGCTACACTCTTCGCAGGAATATTATGATTTGAAGAATAATAAGATAGCACAGCTTGGAATTCTTGTGAAAGATGTGGGACTAAACATGCAGCGTATGATGGAATCTAAAGATAAGATTGTACATCAACTCGGAATTGGCATACAGTCTTTGTTGCAAAAACATAAGATTCAGTGTTTTGATGATCATGCGTTTTTTTTAGATCAACACACCATTCATTTACAAAAACAAAATCTACAAATTCGTGCTAAATATTTTGTGATAGCAACTGGTTCGGAAGCGAAAACTAGCCCTAATATAATAGTGGATGAGCAAAGCATCCTCACCTCTACCGGTGCACTAGAGCTACGTGAGGTGCCAGAGAGTTTGTTGGTAATGGGAGGTGGTTATATAGGTTTAGAAATTGGATCTATATGGAGTAGATTGGGTAGTAATGTATGTATAGTGGAGTATAGCAATAAGATTGCAGGACAGATAGATAGCGAAGTGTCTGTAGCATTGCAAGACATGATGCGCGGCCAGGGTATTACTTTTTATTTAAATACCGAAGTACTAGAAGTGCATGATAATAACAATAATAATAACTTGCTGAGAGTGCACCTAAGTAACAGAGATACGAAAGAAAGCATAGAAATTGATACAAGCAAAGTGCTGCTAGCTATAGGCAGAACCCCTTGCACTCGAGGACTAATGCTTGAGAAAGCGTTAGTGCATATAAACGAACAAGGTTTTGTGAAGGTGGATGATGCTTTTCGTACTTCTGCAGAGCATATCTACGCAATAGGTGATGTGATTGGCGGGGCGATGCTGGCTCATAAAGCAAGCCAAGAAGCTGTTGCAGTGGCGGAGATTATCGCCGGCAAACGAGGGAATGTGAACTACAAAACAATGCCTTCTGTGCTATACACTAAGCCGGAAGTAGCGAGCGTTGGACCTACACAAGCACAATTAGATGCAGCCAATATTCCTTATAAGATGTGTAAATCTTACTTCGCTCATAATGGGATGGCTCATGCGGCTTTAGAAAAGGAAGGGTTTGTGAAAATATTGTATTCCGCCACAACTCATCAAATTATTTCTGCATATATTGTTGGATCGCAAGCGTCCAATCTACTTGGGCAAATTACGAGCGTGATGGAGTTTGGTGGAAGGATTGAGGATTTAGCTAGGAGCTTCTACGCCCATCCTGGGTTTAGTGAGACTATTAAAGATGCGGCAAATCAATAGATCTTCTTGCTTTCAGCTCTGCTTTTTGTAGCAATTGCTTTTTGAATAGACCTGCCGCATAAATCAACGGAGTGTAATAGACCTCTTGCATAACCTAAAAATGAAAGAGGAATTTTTAGGAAAAATAGACCTCTTTCGAAACTGTGATATATGTGTATACTCAAGCTAGGTCAATAAAAATATTATGGTTGTGCAATTGAAATATGAACAAGTGAAGATTTTATCAGATGATCAATTCAGAAGATTAATAGGAGTTAAGCGTGGTACGTTTGATAAGATGGTAAAAATATTAGAAGAAGCTGATAAAAAGAAAAAAACTAAAGGAGGTAGAAGAAATAAGCTGAGCATGGAAAAATCAGCTATTAATGGCATTGGAATATATCAGAGAATACCGCGCATATTTCCATGTTAGTCAAAGTTATGGAATAAGCGAAAGTTCCTGTTACAAAGGGAATAATGGTGTATATTATGAAGAGAATAATTTATGGAGAAAAATCTTATGGGACAAATATTACACGCGAATGCCAGAACAACGGAGGCAATCCGTAGAGAGATCCGTGATAGTAAAGAGAGCATAGAGAAAGCGGCTAAAAGATTTAATGTTAACCCAAAAACAATCATCAAGTGGAGAAAAAGAGAAGATACGAAAGACCTTCCGATGGGTCCTAAGAAGATAAAATCAACAGTACTCTCTGAAGCTGAAGAAGAATCTATAGTCGCATTCAGAAAGATGACAGAATTACCTTTGGATGATGTTTTGTACAGCTTACAAGAGAGCATTCCACATTTGAGCAGATCAAGCCTTCATTAGACCTCTTTCCTAACTCTACTCCTGATGGCAACTGTGGCGACGCTGTCGATGCGCAAGTCCTCACGTACTTCATATACGCTGCGGCTCTGTGCTTCGTATACTCCTCGCATTTGCTCTTAATTGAGCGAGTTTCGAAAGAGGTCTAATTTACCAATCACGATCATCATAAAAATACTTTTACTCATATATTTGAGCGTGTTTGCAATGAGCATCAGATAGAGCATAAAAAGACTAAGATCAAGCGTCCTTGGACTAATTGGCAGGTAGAGCGAATGAACAGAACTCTCAAAGAAGCAACCGCAAACAATTTCCATTATGCATCTCATGATGAGCTGAAACAGCATCTGCATGCTTACCTGATGGCTTATAACTTCGCTAAACGACTGAAAGCTATCAAAGGTAAAACTCCTTGGCAATTTATTTTAAATCAGTGGACAATTCATCCTGAATACTTTATACTTAATCCTAACCAGTTCTTAGTGGGACTAAACACCTAGCTCCTTGCAGAAATCATCAATGTCACAGAAAATATCAACTAGCCGCGCAGATCCATATCTCAACTCCTTTGGTCGGGAAAATTGCGATGATAACCTGTTCTGGGTATCATTTCTAGGTTAACGAAAAATAACCGTCTGATTAATTAGTATATTTTAAAATCAAAACCCATTACTGGGGTTATAATAACGCTATAGCATTGCTAGCACGCTATTTATATACTGGTCCATTACCCGTTTTTTGTGCATCAACACAAAATTACGTGCGTTAGTGGAGTATTGTTCATACATCTCTTCATCCATCATACAGCGCTCAATGGCGTTAATCACGTCTTGCGCGGTATGAGCCTGAATAATCGCATTATTCTGAAGCATCTGCTCGCATATTTGCGCATAGTTAGACATATCTGGTCCACATATAATTATTCTACCAAATATCGCAGCCTCTAGCGGATTATGCCCGCCCTGAAATGCGCATGAGCCACCTATAAAGATGATTTTAGAAACGCTATACCAATAATCCATCTTCCCAAACTCATCTATCACTTTATCGCACCAATGTAAATGGTTATTGATTTGCTCTAGATATCTTGGCGCATCAATAAAATACAGTTGGTTATCATTTTTGCTATGTTTAGTATTTTTAAAATATTGCACTACCGGCCTTAAAAACTCCACATCTTGAGCGTGAGTGCTAGCGAACAAGATCTTATTATCTTCTGTTAGAGGTACGATAGCTTCATCGGCCTGGCTAAGATTACAAAATTTCAAATTACCCATTTCCTTACTCTTAGCGCCAAGAGTTGCGAATTTTTCTTCATCTCGCGGACTCTGCGTAATGATGGTATTAAAAGATTGTAACGTTGGAGTGATGAGTGGGCGGAACTTTTGCCAGAATTTATAAGATTTATCAGACATTCTAGCACTTATTAAAGCTAGCTTAGTATAGGACGCGCTGATTTTAATAGTATTTAACCACAGCTCGCTTTCAACAAACAAACCTAAGATCGGGCGATAATGACCTAAGAATCTATGAATAAAAAATGGTAGATCTATGGGTAGAAATTGATGTATCAGCTCTACACCCCAAGAGCTAATAGCGTCTTGCTGACTGGCTAAGAATGATATTACATTATGACTTGTGCTCGTGAGAAGAAAACTGTACTTTGGTTGCGCTTTATGTAGATGACATATAAAACTCAAAGCTATTTTTGTTTCGCCGACGCTGGCTGCGTGTATCCAGATTAGCTGAGTATTTTCTTTCGGTTTTGGATAGGGGAGAAAACCGAATTTCGACATCACTATCTTATGAGCATTTTTTTTGCATGAGTAAAAGAGTAGATATGGTATATATCCTATACAAAAGATCCATAAAAATAATGAATAAATAAACATTAATATGTTATACATGCGCTTGAAACACGCGCAACAGCTAGAATTGTTAAAACAGCTACTACCACATTTCTTTTTCATACTTTCCTCATATTTTAATTTTTAATCGCTTTAGTCTTTGATAATTTTAGTAAAATTGGTGAGTTGTATCGTTTTCTATTTCTTCTTTCTTTACTCTACCAAACATTAATTTATATGCCCAAGATGTATAAAATAGTACTATTGGCAAAAACACAATCACGGCTATAAGCATAACAAATAATGAGTACTGGCTGCTAGAAGAGTTCCATGCAAGCAAACTCATTTGCTCGTGAGTTTTGCAGGGCGTGATAAACGGAAAAAATGATGCTCCAAAGGTGGCGAGAAACAAAGGAGTGATGCTACTGCTACTTAACACAAAGAAGATGCGTATCAATTTATTACACACCCCTCCAAACTCTACTCCTGATGGCAACTGCGCGTCGCTGTCGATGCGTGAATCTTCACGTACTTTATGTACGTTGTGGCTCTGTGCTTCGTATACTCCTAGCATTTGCCCATCATGCGGGAGTTTTGCAAGAGGTTTATTTATTTGTTTTTTTGCCAAGAATGCGGTCACGCAACACGCTAGCAGCGCTAGAATAGGCAAGATAAAGAGAATCGGATGGTTCATATAGTTTGTAAACCATCCCCCTTGATATACCTGCACACTCCATTCTTGCCGTTGATTAAGTTGATATGTAAATCCATTGATCGTTAACAACAAAAAACCAGCGCAAAGAAAAAGAATTGCGGCTATAATTGGGGTGATATGCGCGATATTTAAGGCTCTTATTTTTATTTCTTCTTGCGTTTTAAGCGAAAGAAACATAGCGCCTTGCGACAGAAAAGCGCACATGCTTATGCCGGCACATAGCAATGGCAGGGGGGTGAAGAGGTCAAAAAAATGTACTTTAGAATAGGTGATATGCATTAATTCATCGAAATGAAAGTCTAAACCGATATACAAATTACCTATAGCTAGACCAAAGCAAACAGTTGCAAGTATTCCAGAAAAACATAAAAGATAGTCCCACGTATTGCGCCATCTATGATGCTCTATTTTGCTTCTAAAATCAAAACCAACAGGTCGCAAAATGAGAGCCAACAGAATCAAAAATAAAGCATAGTAGCACGAAGAGAAGACTACTGCATAAACTAATGGCCACGCCGCAAAAATTGCACCACCTCCCAAGATGAACCACACTTGGTTTCCTTCCCAGGTTGGAGCTATGCTGTTTATAACTACTCTACGCTCTACATCGTTTTTTGCTATAAATGGCAGAAGCGAAGCTACGCCGAGGTCCATCCCGCCTAAGATACTAAAACCACATAGCAGTATGCCAAGTAGCAGCCACCATATAATTTGCAGGATGGTTAAACTAAGCATTGTCTTTTTCCTTATGAATAAATATTTCTGGACCCAGCTTTATTGATTTTATCATTAAAAAAATATCGATACATAGTAGGGTGGTATAAAGTATCACAAACATCACTAAACTCACAACAACCTGCGTTGTGTTTACAGATGAAACGCCTAGAAATGTTGGCAAAATGCCTTGTATTACCCATGGTTGCCTGCCATATTCAGCCACTATCCACCCCATTTGACTTGCTATCCAAGGCAATGGCATGCTATAGAGCGCAAGTCGCAAGAAGAGTTTATTATGAAAATTTCTTTTGATATTAACCAGATAAAAGCCCGCAGCAAACAAAGCGAGAAAATAAAAACCACACCCAACCATAATTCGAAAAGCAAAGAAGATTGGCAGCACTTGCGGAATATTTTTCCACGCCACTTCTTCTATTTGTTCATCGGTGAGGTTTGACAAATCGCTATAATATCTCTTCAACAGTAGGGCGTAGCCAAGTTGGCGATAATTTTTCTCTAAATAAGCAATATCTTCGTCTCTGTTAGGGCTCTTGCCGGCCTTTAACCTCATTAAACGTTCATAATCTTGAATACCATCTCTCATTTTCTGCTTCGATATCTGCACTAAATCTTTAATACCTAACACTTCTTTATCTAACGAGCGCGTGGCTATAACCCCCATTACATATGGTATTTTGATAGAATATTTGGTTTGTAAATTTTTTTGATCAGGCCAACCAAAGAGAGTGAAAGATGCCGGGGGTTTTTCCGTTTCCCATGCTCCCTCTATAAGTGCTATCTTTAATTTTTGCGTTTCGTTTGCCAGATATCCGCTCTCATCTCCTAAAACAATTACCGAGACTGAAGAAAACAATCCAAAACTCAATGCTACGATGATTGATCTCTTTGCAACCTCAACGCATTTCTTTCTGAGGAGATAAAGGGAGGAGATAGACAGAACAAAAATAGAACCTGTAACATAACCAGCGCTTACTGTATGGACAAATTTAGCTTGCGCAACTGGGTTGAAGAATACTTCCGCGATAGAGTCAAGCTCCATCCTCATGGTTTGCGGATTAAATTTCGCCCCAACAGGATGCTGCATCCACGCATTAGCTATAAGAATCCATAGCGCTGAAAAGTTTGCACCTATAGCCATGCACCAAGTGGCTAGCAGATGAGCGCCCTTGCTTATTTTATTCCATCCAAACAAGAATAGTCCTACAAAAGTACTTTCTAAAAAGAACGCCATTAGCCCCTCTATGGCTAGAGGTAGACCAAAAATATCCCCTACATAATGAGAAAAATAAGCCCAATTCGTACCAAATTGAAATTCCATTGTAATGCCAGTAGCCACGCCCATAGCAAAATTAATGGCAAATAATTTCCCCCAGAATTGAGCCATGCCACGCCATATTTGTTGGCCAGAGATGTAGTATATGCTTTCTATAATTGCTATAATAAAGGCAAGGCCGAGAGTGAGTGGTACGAATAAGAAGTGATAGAGTGCTGTAATAGCGAACTGCAATCTAGAAAGATCTACTACGTGTTCCATAAATTCTATAGATGCAAATGGCGTGATTTTATACTTTAGCCTAATAGCCTGAGCGTTGGGTCAATTGTTGGCTTGAAAAAATAAAAACATGCCAGATAAATGATTGATATTATATTTATTTTGGTTAAGAGTAGTGTATAAAGATTTTTATATAAACCTAGGGGTTTGTGTTTTCTATAAAAAATCGTAACGATTGCTAAAAAAATATACAAACTTAAAACAGAATACATATAGCTTAATTAAATTTCATAATAAAACTGTCCGGTGGCAACTAAATGCGCGCCACCTCTTACAACCACATGACTATTCTGATCAAAAGCAATGGTTAGCATGCCACTATCGAAGTGCACTTGGGTTTGATCGTCAATAAACTTCAGGTGCTGCGCCACAGCGGCGCTCGCGCACGCTCCACTACCACAAGCGTTGGTTATGCCAACGCCTCTTTCCCATACTTTTAAAAAAAGTTGGCGATTTTTAATATGAGCGAAACTCACGTTAACCCCATATTTTATCAGGCTTTGGGCGCTTTGCCCCACAGATAGCATATGATCTTTGCTGAGATTAGAGAAAATAATCATATGAGGATTGCCTACATCAGCGAAAAATATATCTCGCAGCTCTAGATTATGGCGAGTAGCATATTGAATTAATTCATCGTCGTTCGGCTTCCATAAGGGGCTAAGGTTTACCCGGCCCATGTTTACTTCTACTTGAGTATGATGTGCATTTATCGCATCTAATATTTTTGCTTTTATTGTTCTGTCATCAACTAACATATGAGGCAAAGTATCTGCGTATTTTTGATATATTAAATATGCTACGCATCTCATACCATTGCCACAAGCTAAAGCTCGCGATGCATCTTGGTTATAAATTGAAATACGATATTTTTGCATATCATTAGCTTGATGTACGCGCTCAAGTTTATCAATAGTAATGAGCTGGTCACACCCAATGCCATATTTTCGGTCACAAATATCTTGCACAAACTTTTGAAAATTACTCATGTCTATATCTTGTTCATTATGGTCTAAAACGATAAAATCATTACCCAAATCGTGCATCTTATAAAAGGTTAAGCATTTCATAATGTTTAATTTTTTGAAGTATTGAAGTATTATTTAATTGTATTATACAGTCTTTGAGTAAAAAACAGAAAGAAGATAAATGCAAATAGGAAACATAGTACTTAAACAGAAGAGACCGGTCATTCTAGCCCCTATGTCTGGCATTACTGACGTTCCATTTAGGAATGTGGTGGAAAATTTTGGAGCCTCTTTGTTGGTATCAGAGATGATTGCTAGTATGGCAATGACCCTACAAACCCATCAAGCCATCAAAAAGTCTAAAATATCGCAACAAAGCGAAATTATCACATGTGTACAGATAGCGGGAAAAGACCCTGAGATTATCGCTAGTGCAGCTAAAATGAATGAAGATGCTGGAGTGAGGATAATTGATTTGAATTTTGGTTGTCCAGCAAAACAGGTGGTGGGCGGATATGCTGGCTGCGCCATTATGAAAGATGCAACTCTTGCAAAAAATATCATAAGAGCAACTGTGAGGGCCGTGAAGGTGCCCGTGACTGTAAAAATGCGTCTTGGATGGGATGAGGGCAGCAAAAATGCCTTAGAAATTGCAAAGATTGCTCAAGAGGAAGGGGCTCAGATGATTACTGTGCATGGCAGGACACGCGCGCAATTTTATAGTGGTAGTGCTGATTGGGATGCTATTGGCCAGATTGCCAGGCATATTGATGTGCCTGTTATTGCTAATGGCGACATCAACTCTCCTCAGAAGGCAGTTATGTGCTTAGAAAGGAGTGCTGCAAAGGGGGTGATGATAGGTAGAGGTTGCTATGGCAAGCCTTGGTTGATTCAACAGGTAATGCATTTTTTGGAGACTGGCGAAGAAATACCGCCACCACCTTTAACTGCGCAGCTGTCTACCGTGCTAGAGCACTATGATGCTACTCTGGCTTTTTATGGGAGCGAGTGTGGGGTGAAGATGTTTAGAAAACACATAGGATGGTATACTTCGGGCATGTCTCATTCGGCGGAGTTTAGAGCAAAAATTAACTCGATGATGGATGCGACGCAGGTGCGTAGTAGTATAGAAGATTTTTATGATAATGTGATGCAACATATGGCTTTGTAGAGGTGTTTTTGATGTGTTTAGATATATAATTATCAATTTTTAATTTGGAAATGCTAATTATTAAACAACTTGGTGGATATTAGATTTTTGTGGGTTTATAATGAGAGTATAGGGATTTGTTTATACTAATACATTGTAATAGAGGTTTTTAGAGATATGGCTATTTTAGTAAATAAAGAAACGAGGATCATATGCCAGGGTTTTACTGGTAGCCAGGGCACGCTACACTCCACAAAAGTGCTGGAGTATGGCTCTAAGCTGCTAGGCGGGGTGACGCCTGGCAAGGGTGGTAGTAAACACCTAGATTTGCCAGTGTATAATACGGTTATGGAAGCTGCGCAAGCGCTGAAGCCCGACGCAACAATGATTTACGTACCACCTCCATTTGCTGCCGATGCTATTTTGGAAGCTATAGATGCGCAAATAGGTTTGATAGTGTGTATTACTGAAGGTATTCCGGTAATAGATATGATTAAGGTGAAGACGGCCTTGAAGTGCAGTAAATCTAAGTTGATAGGTCCAAATTGCCCTGGTATCATTACCCCTGATGAATGCAAGATAGGCATTATGCCTGGGCCAATACATAAAAAAGGCGTGATTGGTATTGTTTCTAGGTCTGGTACCTTAACTTATGAAGCGGTAAAACAAACAACTGATATGGGTTTAGGGCAGTCTACTTGCGTTGGTATTGGCGGTGACCCGATACATGGCTTGGGCTTTTTAGACTGTGTGAAAATGTTTTTTGAAGACCCGAAGACAGAAGGCGTGATGATGATTGGCGAGATAGGTGGAGATGAGGAGGAGGGTGTTGCCCAATATATTAAGGAAAATTCATTAAAAAAACCTATGGTTGCTTTTATTGCCGGCGCCAGTGCGCCAAAGGGCAAGCGTATGGGGCATGCTGGTGCGATAGTTAGTGGTAATAGCGGCACTGCTCAGAGCAAGAAGCAGGCGCTGTCTGATGCTGGTATTGTGGTATGCGATTCGCCGGCGGAGCTTGGTTTGTATGCTAAACGGGTATTGAGCTAGCTTTGAGCGCGTTTGTTGTAACCCTTTTTCATTTCACCTTGTTTTTGGTCGATCTCTAGTGTTGAGGCAGATCTTAGATTTGGTTGTTAATAGAGCTAGGTTAAGTAAAGGATCCATCTGACTTCACCGCTCCTCCTCTAAGCGTTGAGTTCGGGTGGGTTCGCACCCATTCATAATTATTCCCCATCGTATCAATAGGTTCGTGCTATCAGGGCAGTATCTGCATTTACAGCCATTTCATATAACTGTTCAAGTTTGTTGTTGCAATTAAATAACCCCCCCCTAACATCTCATATTCAATTAATCTGTCAGAAGCTTGCCAACGAAGGAACCGTTGTAAGATGAGATTTTAGAAAATTTTGTATTTTGTAGTTAAAATTTTTGTTTGAGTGATTTTATAAGGATTTTGCTATTAAAAACTGCATAGTTTTTTAGTCAAATCAGAAATTAATCTCATTTTTAGCTGTTTTAGTTTTGTTATAAGCCTAAATAGATGTATTTTTACCTGTTTTATGCAGCAAGGACGGTTAAACGCTTTAAATTAAAACAGATTGCATTCATAAATTCAGCAAATTGATTTTTTGCTATTCCTACATATCGCAGTCGTTTATTATCCTGAGCAAACACCCTTTCGAAAGGAGATCTAATGTAAGTATAATAGCGGTCGAGATCAAAATTCTTTTCCTTCATATTGTTTTTCTTAATAGCACATAGATGAACTCCCTTACGAGCCGCTGCTATCCTGGCGGGAGCAACGCAATAACCTTTGTCAGCATATGTAGCTC
>NZ_JACVVM010000035.1 GCF_016751895.1 Candidatus Sarmatiella mevalonica
TTTTGGCTATTACCGCTTTTTATAAAACTTATTACTTTTTTACGTAAATCTATACTATATGCTCGCATTTTTTGCTTCATATTATCATATAATTTACGCTACCTCAAGCTAATTTAGTATAGTGTCGCTACTATATTTTTTTGACATCTTTTCTCTTTTTTTGACGTCTATTATAGCAATTCTTCTTTATTATATTTCAATATTTTACGTGACTGGTTCTAAGTTGAGCGATAATATTTTCAACTTTTATACGTCTTTTAGCAATTATCTTATTATATATTTTTTGCCAGTAACTCAAGGGCTTTTTCTTTCGTTTTTTTATCGGTGTTTTGGCGTTCTTGCAAAGTTTCTTTAACCCCTGATATCCGGAATCAGCATAAATATTGGTATCTATCGGAAGACGATCTTTCTGTTTATGAATTTTAAAATCATGAACCTTGCCGCGGTAGGATTTCAGTCTTAAGCGTGTACCTACGTTTCTCACCAGAAAAATAATCTATCAAATTCTTCGCAACTAATGCCAAATAATCTTAAAAAATTCTTGGATGTTTCCTGATTTTTATGTATGATATTGCCATATATGGAGTAGTTTTGTGTTGAAATAAACTGCATATACCTTCTGTCTTGAAAAATCAAGGCCTCTTTCTATCATTAGGCGATATATTCTTACTTACGCAACAGGTCTATAGTATTTGCCGCTCTTTTTCCCGAGTAGCTTCACCAACCTCTGTTTTTGCAAATACTCATATCAATACCACTTATCATCTATATACACAAGACTTTGAGTTGGTATACCCCCTTTCTTTGTTCATATCGCTCACGTTTTTCTTCGCAAGCTTCTACATAGGTAAAATCTTTTTTTATAGATATATCCCAGTTTTTTTTAACCAATAATGTGCACCTGCTGCACTCATATTAAAATCCTTTCTTGCCACCAACTTTTTTAGATAAATAATTACCCTCTGTTTTATATCTTGCGACTCAATTCCTTACTGTATTTGGTGATATCTCGCATTTCAATGCAGCTCTATTGCAGATATTGTCTTTATTTACATAATTCATTACTTTATCGCATTATATACTCAAATTTCAACTTAATTTACTATATGTATTCATGGCAGCAAAATATACTCAAAATGAACTTTGCGATTGCGTCGTAGTTAAAAGGTTGATCTTTAAGAAACCTATATGTTCTCTGGGTTTTAGAACTATGCTTAGCGTTACCCCTGTGCCAAGAGCCATATTTTTGGCGCTAACTAAAAAATTTTCAATTAGGCTAATTATCATTCTGACAAAACACTCTATCCTTGATTCTTTCCAAGAAAGGTTTCATGTAAGCGCTTGAAGTAGTATATTATGCATCATCAGAAAATACATCCTTATACTACTTCAATCCCCTATATTCAAGCCGCTTCTACTACCCCTCACTACATAAATTGTAAGGTACTATGGTCGATGGTTCTTGCAATACAAAATTATTTGAAACCTGGATAGAGAAATTTCTAATCAAAGAGCTGGAAGCTGCTCAAGTGGTGATCATGGATAATGCTGCTTTTGTAAATTTCAAAAGACTAAAGATTTAATTGAATCTGTAAGCTGCGCAACTTTATTCGCCAGGCCTAAACCCAATTGAAAAGTTTCTTTATTTCACCTAATGCAAGGTGATTTACTATACTCTTTATATTTGCCTATGGCTTGCATGAGTTTGACGAGAGGACTAATTTACTGCATTGATATCATCATGCTGTTGACGCAAAATGCTCAAGTGTTCTTTCGATAAAGAGTATACAGCTACAATCCATCCACAACACACCACAGCAAAAGCTACAGCAAGAAACCAGACGATATTTTCATGTCGAGCGCTCGGTACGATAGTAAAAATTAAGAATTGCACAACCGAAGAGAAGCTTTTACCCACCTTCGCCCCAACAATATCTACTGCCGCCTTACCTTTGGTTTTAATTTCACTAGGCAACGGAATATATACCATTTCTTTTGTAGCATCGAATAAAGAATATTTCACCCCTTTACCCAGAACATTTTGCAAACCACCAATAAATACAATCACCGCCAGAGGCTGAAGGCCGTATAAAAAATCAAAATATTGCAGATGATCTTGTAGAAGACATGCAACAAAAAAAGTCAGTCCAGCACCCATAATACATATAGGAGTGATAGACGCAACCAACCGCCAGCTAAACAAGCGCATTAGGCTTACTCCGCAAAAAGCAGCGATTAAAGTACAGGTACCTGTCCAAAACAACACGTGCCCCTGGTACGTGATAAAATCTTGGCAGTTAGTATACAACTGCTTGGTTTTAGACATCCATAGACCTTCTATAAAACCAATTGCCAGACTATAAGAAGTAGTAATAACAAAAATTAACCACAAACACTTAGAGCGTATAATTACCTGAGCACTTTCTAAAAGAGTTAACTTTAAAATCTGATTGTCTTCTATCGCTTTAAGCGGCAGTTCCTTGAGGTTTTTAATTGCAGTAACCTCTATAAATCTATGCAAAAGTAAGATACAGATGCCAGATATAATAACAATCATCGTTAATGACTTAAAAACTATTTCCGTAGGGTCATAAATATCGCAAAAAAATGGCATTAAAAAATGATTATTCCCTGCAAAATAAACAATCACACTACCAGAAAGTAATAGATTTGATTGACCAAAAAAAGAAAAAAATGGATAAAATCTCCTAGCCTCTTCGCTGCTAGTAATTTTATTAGCCAATTGCCAAAAAAACAAAATAAACACTACAACATTCCATAATTCAGCCAATATGTAATATAACGCAAAGCTCCATTTACCGGCTATAATAACAAACCACCTGAGATGAGGCAAGGTTTGTACATATTTTTCTACAAACGCTGGGTCTGGATGGAAAAACTGTTGATTAGGAAAAACTACAAAGCACAAAAAGGCAAAGGCAAATAGAAAAAGAGAAGTGACAATGCGAAAGATATTTTCAGCTCGCATAACATTTGATAGTTTTGCATAAGCGATAACAAATAAAAAACCAGCTGGCATCTCACCCCAAAGTTTAATAAAACTCAATACTTCTGAGCCAAGTTGCACAACAACCGAGGTATCTTTAATACTACGCACTAAATTTTGATTTAAAAGGATGATAAACATCAGCGCTGCCATAGGCAGGAAGCGCTTGAGCTCGTGCGAGCGTATGGGCCAAACAGAATATCTAAATTTACTATTACGTAAGTTATGAAAGCGCTGTCTGTGCTCAACATTAATAGTACTTTCCAATGGTTCTAGATTTTGTTGCGTAATATTATTTGAACATCTAACTTTTGCCTTAACCATACCTTTCATTATTAAATTTTAGAAATGCGAGTTTATCACCTCCAAAGTATAAAGACTAGATGAGTAAATTGCAATGCTTGATAGTGAGGTTCATGATGCTTATCTATTCAATAATACCCATCATTTTTAACTGTAACCTAGTTGGAATTTCTGCTGTAGATAGAACTGGAATTTTGGGATTGGTGCGCGCTATTATTTGACGTAAATATGGTCTGAGACGTGGATTACACAAGAGTACGGGCAATATATTTTGCACAGAGATAATCTCATCATATTTTTGAGAAAGTCTCGTGATAAAATCATTTAAAATTGAAGGGGCGATAACCCACATCTTTTCTTCTTCTCCAGCTAAACCATTAATGAATTGATTTTCTAAGTTAGGGCTTAAGTTAATAATAGGTAGAGTATTATCTTGATCTAAATATTTATAGCTAATCTGTAAACCAATACGGCTTCTTACAAACTCAGTGATATTAATGATAGATCTGGTAACTTTAATAATTTCCCCTATAGACTCTAGAATAGTAGGTAAATCTCTCACAGATACATGCTCTGCAAGTAAAGCCTGCAACACTTTCTGTAACAGTCCAACGCTTACAATATCTGGTATCAAATCCTTCACTAATTTTTGGTAATCTGTCGGTATATCTTGCACAAGTTTTTGAGTTTCAGAATAGCTCAGTAATTCCGGTAAATATTCCTTAACTACTTCTGTGATATGCGTAGCAACAAGTTCAGTAGGAGTGATCCAGCTATGATAGACTAATTGATCTTTCATATTATCTGGCACCCATTTTGCTGGCAAATTAAATATTGGGTCCAAACAATCAATGCCAGTTAGCTGAGAGAGATCGTCCTCTGGATCTTTTTGCATAATTAAAAGATGTAAAGGCTCTATCTGACCGCTGGCTACAACAATTTCTTTGATTTTAATACAATATATGTTACGAGCAAGAGATAAGTCATCTCTAATCTTTACAGATGGCATAACGAATCCATATTCTTTGATAATTGTCTTCCTAACATCCTGCAAAGAATTCATTAACTGTGCTCGTTGTTCATTTTTAAGTATATATAGCAAACCATAACCCACTTCTAAACTAAGAATATCTAACCTCAACATATCACTCACTTTTTGTTGGTTAACGGTATCTTGAGAATAGTTATCAAAAGATGGTTTTTTTATAGGCGCAAAGAAATCCTTGTCAAAATCAAAGGGGCTTGTTGGTTTTTCCGTTTTTCCAAAATTATTATCATCTAATGATGGCAATGGTGGTAAAGATGGTTTATCAAAAGGTGAAGATGGCGTTTTAGAGCCGAACAAAGAACTAAATGAGTCATCTGGTTTCGTAATTTTTTTTTCTTCTTTATGTTGGCTTTTATATACAAAATACCCAGCTACCCCACTCAATCCACCCAAGCAAAAAAATGGCACAAATGGCATACCTGGGGCTATACCTAAAGCTGTTGTAACCAAGGCCGTCATCCACAATGCTTGATAATATTTACTTAACTGATCAAACAAAGCTTGGTCAGTATTGCGATCAGAACCAGACTTCGTAACTAACAAACCAGAAGCAAGAGAAATGATGAGAGCTGGAATTTGAGAAATTAACCCTTCCCCAATAGTTAGTGTGCTATAAACGTGCATAGCATCACTAAAACTCAAACCTCTTTGGAGAATGCCTATAATCATCCCACCAACCAAGTTAATGAAGGTGATGATGAGGGCGGCTATAGCATCCCCCCTTACGAATTTATTAGCACCATCCATGGCACCATAAAAAGCACTTTCTGTTTCTAGTTCTTTTCTACGAACCTTCGCTACATCTTCAGTAATTAATCCAGACCCTAAATCTGCATCAATAGCCATTTGTTTACCTGGCATGGCGTCCAGGCTAAACCTAGCAGCCACCTCGGCGATCCTACCAGAACCCTTAGTAATAACTATAAAGTTAATTAACGTTAGAATAAGAAAAACTATAAGACCAATTACTACATTGCCCTGCATTACAAAATGACCAAAGGCCTCTATTACCTCCCCCGCAGCCGATGAGCCATTATGACCATTAGAAAGTATTAAACGAGTTGAGGCGATGTTTAAAGAAAGCCTTAGCATCGTTGTTACAAGCAAAATGGTAGGAAAAACACTTAACTCCAAGGCTTTATGTATGAAAAGCGTGGTCATCAACACTATCATAGATATAGCTACGGAGAGGGCGAGTAAGGTATCGAGTATAAGAGTGGGTACTGGAAAAAGTAGAACAATCAAAACGCCAAGTACACCAAATGCTAGAAAATAACCGCTAAAATGGCTGAGTTTTTCTTTAAGATCAGCAAAGAATGAAGGCATTAATGTAATAAAATTGATTGAACGTAAACAAAATATGGAATGATATGAATGATACTGATATACCAAGGTATTTGCAAGTTAGTATAACAATGCATTGCGTCTTAGCATTATGGGATAACGCCTCTCTTTGTCAAAACTGGCATGACCAACCTTTATACCTAGCGGCGCTTGTTTACGCTTAAATTCACTGCTGCCAATCATATTAACTACGCGCTTGAAGAGTTCATCATTGTCTGGAGGCATAGCCATTGAATCCTCAAGATAAGTTTTTAATATTTTATCTAATATAGAATATTCCGGCAGGTCTTGCTCGTCATATTGCTCATCTCTCAACTCCGCCGATGGTTTTTTATTCAGAACACTCGCATTAATCACATCTAGTTCATGGTTATATACTTTCACGCTCTTAGGTAAATGCTTATTACGAAACTTCACTAGGTTGTATACCTGTGTTTTGTATAGGTCTTTTAGAGGATTAAAGCCGCATGCCATATCGCCATATAAAGTAGCATAACCGCAGGCCAATTCGCTTTTATTGCTAGTGCCTAACACTAGCGCGCTATTAGCATTAGCAAAACTCATGATAATATCTCCTCTAATCCGCGCCTGTATATTTTGTAATGCTACATCACTGGCTTTTATATCTGCATCACCCAAAGATGCCTCGAGTTGTGAGTTTTGATGTTTATTGTGAATATGAGGTAAAATCAATCTTTGATAGTGCTCAAATAACATATCAATTTCTATTACGGTATGATCAGTTTGTAGCGCAATCGCAATTGCAGAGCTGTCCGTGGCGCTTTGAGAGCTATTAAACTTTGTGGGCATATATATGGTGTGTACCATTTGAGACCCTAGCGCGTCACATGCTAATAGGGTAGTGAGAGCCGAATCTATTCCACCAGAGAGAGCGATATAAACGCAATTAAAATTATGAAATGCGAAATATTCTCTGATACCAAAAATGAGCGCACCATAAAGCTCGTCTAAGTTGTCCATTTCAACTATTTTTTTATGTGCGCTTTCCTTTAAAAGATCATCTTTTACATCAAAATTCGTGACAGTTAAACCAGAGCTATCTTCATCATCATCTAAATCCAGCTGCATCAGTTGCTCTTGGTATGAGTGGCATTGCAAGATATTAAAGGAGTTATTAGAAGATTGATGCATAATAAAACTCGCTCCTTCATATAATATAGAATCATGCATCATTACTTGATTGCAATAAATCAGGTTAGTGCTAGTAGTTCTACAAAAACGCTCAGCCACCTCATATCTCAGCTTTTGTTTGTTAATATGATAAGGAGACGCGTTTATTGCAATGGTATATGCGGCTTGTGTATTAGATAAGGAGTGAGAAAATTCATCGCGCCATAAGTCTTGGCATATAGCAATGATATAAGGTTGGTTATGAATTGTAATGATGTTATTTTCACGGCATGATGCGCCGGGAGTGAAATATCTATATTCATCAAAAACACTATCATTAGGCAAAAAGCTCTTGTGAGTTATATGCTGTACTTGGCCATTTGCGATAAATAAACAAGAATTATGCAACGCTTCATCTATCTTCCAAGGGCTACCTATAAGCACTGCCAGAGATCGTATCTCTTTTGCAAAGCTATGTATTTGATGCATTAAACTTTGTATATAACTTTCTCTTAGTAATAAATCTTCCGGAATATAACCAGTACTGAATAATTCTGGTAGTACTAGCAGCTGCGCCCCTAAATCGTTCGCCCAATGATAATATTTTAATGCGTAGGCTAAATTAGCAATAAAATCACCTAAAACAGGCTTTGCTTGAGCTACAATAATCCTCATATTTCACTTTCCCATATTAAACTAGCTAATTAAATGTTGCAACAAAACATCTATTCCTAAACGGCTGTGATTCGAGATAGCAAAAACCTCCGTTTTAAGTCTAGCGCTCACCATTGCCACTATTTGCGTCAAGATTTCCGACTCAATCCCCTCGCACTTATTCAAACAAATAACCTCGCGTTTTTCTAATAGCGCGGAAGAATAGACGCTCATTTCATTACGGACGATCTGATAATTTTTAATAATATTATTCATCCAAATATCTAGCTGATCTTGTGGGCCATTACCTATATCTATTAAATGCAGCAGCGTTTTACATCTCTCTAAGTGCTTCAAGAATCTATCTCCTAAGCCATGCCCAAGGTGCGCGCCCTCTATCAAACCTGGAATGTCAGCCAAAATAGTCTCTGAATCATAACCATGAATCACTCCCAAATTCGGAGAAAGTGTCGTGAAAGCATAGTTTGCTATTTTGGGTTTAGCAGCAGTTACAGCGGCTAAAAAAGAAGATTTGCCAGCGTTTGGTAGGCCAATAATACCTATATCAGCAATAATTTTTAGTTTTAATTCTAATAAAACTTCCACTCCATCCTGGCCAGGAATAATTCTGCGTGGAGCTCTATTAACAGAAGATTTAAAGCGCGCGTTTCCCACGCCGCCATGACCACCCTGAGCAATAACTAGCCTTTGGTCTTTATGTACTAGATCTACCATCAGCAAGCCATCTTCAGAGTATATCTGAGTGCCTAGAGGAACTGGTATTATTAAATCTTCGCCAGATTTACCGGTTTTATTAGCGCTTTTGCCATTTTCGCCATTTTGCGCTTCAAAATGCTTCTTATACCTAAAATGAGCAAAAGTGTTGATGCTATGATCTACAACGATAATCACGTCGCCACCTTTACCTCCGTCTCCTCCATCTGGCCCACCCATTTCTATAAATTTCTCTCTTCTAAAGCTACATGCGCCATTACCACCATCTCCACTTTTTACTAAAATCCTGATCTCGTCAAAAAAATTGTTTGCCATGCTCTTTACTATGTGATGTTTTAGAAATATCATACTAATATACGACATATGATATAAACATAATAGATGTATAAATGGACGCGCCAGCGTTCTTTTTAGTGTTTATATGTATTTTAAAGATGAATTTCGTATGAAATATTAAGTTAGTTTGTAATGCTATGATGGCGATTACGTTGTTATTTTTTGTCTCTGAGTTTTAAACTATGCCAGAAATATTTATTAATGGGAATAATGGCAAGATACACGCCTATTACCATCCTTCTGCTGAGCAAAACGCGCCAATAGCATTACTCTTGCCACCAAGCCATTTATATGGAGGGAGCTATAAAAACAAGGTGGTACATAAAATCTATTCCGCTTTTGTTAAGTACGGAATATCGGTGTTAAAAATAGATTTTAACGATGTGGCGCAAGAGAATGAGTGTGGTGTCAATAGCAATTGTCAATCTGGCGTGCAAGAGTTATGCGATGCCTCCGTTGCCTTTGATTGGTTACAAACTAATAATCAATACTCCGCCAAAACGATTGTGGCAGGTTTCTCTTTTGGTTCATGGATAGCCATGCAATTAGCCATTAGAAGGCCGGAGGTAGACAACTTCATCGCAGTGGCACCACCAATCAATAAGTATGATTTTTCGTTTTTTCCTCCGTCTTTAGTGTCTGGATTGATTGTACATGGAGAAGCCGATAGCGTCTGCTTAGAGGAATATAGCAGAGATTTTGTGAATAAGGTGGGTAAAAGAAAAGGTAACGTAGAAATTGTACATAAAAGCGTCATTGGCGCCGATCATTTTTTTAGAGATAAGCTAGAGGATCTAGAATATGAGATTAATAATTATTTGGAAAATGAGTTATTAATGACGCAAAATTAACAATAAAAAAGTAAGTAAAGGTATGACTAAAAAAAATAAAACTAGCGTGGGTAAAATTGTTCAGGTGGTTTCAGCTGTTGTAGATGTACAGTTTGCTGGCATAGAGCAATTACCAAGAATTTTAAACGCTTTAGAATGCAGAGTTGGTGATAGAAGAATTGTATTAGAGGTGGCACAACACATAGGAGACGAAACTGTAAGGTGTATCGCTATCCAGTCAACGGATGGTCTATCTAGAGGGGTGGAAGTAGTGGATACTGGCAACCCTATACAAGTGCCTGTTGGACATGAGGTGCTAGGACGCATCATGAATGTGACTGGCGATCCAATAGATTGCAAGGGGCCTATCAATACTACACAAAGAGCTTCAATATATGCCGAAGCCCCTTCGTTTGCTCAGCAATCTACTGAAAGAAAGATTTTTGTTACTGGTATTAAGGTTATTGATTTACTTGCTCCCTATGTGAAAGGTGGGAAAATTGGTTTGTTTGGTGGCGCTGGCGTTGGTAAAACCGTGCTAATTATGGAGCTAATCAACAATATTGCTAAGGCATATGGCGGCTATACAGTATTTGCGGGAGTAGGAGAAAGAACGCGCGAAGGAAATGATCTTTATCATGAGATGATGGAATCTGGTGTAATTAATACAGAAAATCTAGAAAAGTCTAAGGTTGCTCTAGTGTATGGTCAAATGAACGAACCCCCAGGGGCGCGAGCCAGAGTTGCGCTTTCTGGTTTAACAATGGCAGAATATTTTAGGGATATGCATGGCGGACAGGATGTTTTGCTGTTTGTAGATAATATCTTCCGCTTTACGCAGGCGGGGTCTGAGGTTTCAGCTACTCTTGGCAGAATTCCATCTGCTGTGGGATATCAGCCAACTTTAGCAAGCGATATGGGTGCCTTGCAAGAAAGAATTACCTCTACCAAAAATGGCTCTATTACTTCCGTGCAAGCGGTTTATGTACCCGCGGATGACTTGACTGACCCAGCTCCAGCCACTTCTTTTACTCACCTAGATGCAACAACTGTGCTGAGCAGGGCTATTTCTGAGCAAGGTATATATCCGGCAGTTGATCCGCTAGATAGCAATTCTCAAATCCTAGATCCAACTATTGTGGGGCAAGAACATTATGATACTGCGCGTGGAGTCCAGCAGATTCTGCAAAGTTATAAGTCATTGCAAGATATCATTGCTATTTTAGGTATGGATGAGCTTTCAGAAGAGGATAAGTTGGTGGTAAATAGAGCGAGAAAAATACAAAGATTCTTGTCACAGCCATTCTTCTCTGCGGAAGTTTTTACTGGTACGCCAGGAAAATTCGTTTCGTTACAAGAAACTATCAAGGGTTTTAAAGGTTTAATGTCTGGAGAATACGATCATCTTCCAGAAGCAGCTTTTTATATGATAGGTTCTATAGAAGAAGCTGTAGCGAAAGCGAAAAGTATGGAGGAAAGGGTTTAATTTAACATCTCTTCTACTAGAGTAACCGATAAAATATAAAATTGGTATAAAACATATGAATAATGATATAGTAAAGCTCAGTATAATCGGTTTAATTGGCGGTTTATTATTGTGTTGGTTAGTGGGTTTTATGATGTACCTAAATTACATATATACCTATCAAATTAATAGGGCAATGAAAACTGATATAATAGCACTATATTACAACAATGATCAGACCTTGGATGCGTGCGCGAATTTGTTAAAACAAGACCAGGCGCCGGTTGCATTAATTCTCGAAAACGATAACCTACAAAGTCTACAGAATTTTTTTCGTGAACAAGGTATTGCGTCATCCAGGATAGTATTCGAAAAAAACGTTGGTAGCAGGAACGTGAAGAATGCGAGTAGTTTTATCACTACAAGCAACGTGAAGTCTGTGCGTTATATTATGAAACACTATGAGCTACCTAGGGCGAATATTAGTCTTTCTGCGCAAGTTCGAGAAAATGTTGTGATAGTACTAAATCCTGTTTTTGCCCCCGTGTCTAGCATTTCTGTGCTCATATCTGAGTATCATAGACTTATTAGAGCTTTTTGGGTGTATCGCTATCTTTAAAAATAAATTAAATTTTTTATTAAATACATAATTAAATATGAAGTTTTTTGCGGTATTTTCTTTTTTTAGTTATGTTTTCTCTGATATTTTTCTTTTTTAGTGTAGGTATGTTTTATGGTGTTGAGCGTGACAGATAGTAACTTTCAACAGGAAGTACTCGATTCCGAGGCTTTGGTTTTAGTAGATTTTTGGGCAGAATGGTGCGGGCCATGCAAAATGTTTGGGCCGATCCTAGAAGAGGTTTCTAATTTATTAAGCGACAAAATAAAGATTTGTAAAATGGATATTGATGCAAATCCAAATACCCCAACTGCTTTTGCGATACGTTCTATACCAACCATTATGCTTTTTCGTAACGGAGAAGCGGTGAGTACTAAAACTGGATTGATGCAAAAGGATTCGCTTATTGCATGGATTGAAGAATATCAATGATAAAAATTTAGGGAGTATTGACGAAAATTCGAAGAGTATTAATGTCAAAAAAAATATAATATAAAAGTATAATATATGCATCATCATTATGCCGTTATTTTTATTTTCTTAGTATTTTTGCTTTGTGTAGCGTCTGGCCTTCTTTGCTTAGCTTACTTTTTAAATAGAAGGCGCTTCGGCAATATTGCGAATATAAGTGATGCTAAATATACTAGCTATGAATGCGGTTTTGACCCTCATAATGCCCCTGTGTTTTATAACATTAATTTCTATCGTCTTGCCGTATTGTTTTTGATTTTTGACGTAGAATTGATTTTTTGTATTCCATGGGCACTGAATATAAGAACCGTGCAAATTTTTGGGTTTGGCTCCATGCTGTGCTTCATTTTCATTTTAACTCTAGCTTTTATATACGAGTGGAAAAAGGGTGTGCTAGACGAACTGGTTTAATTTTCTTTTTGTTCTTCCTATATGCGCAAGTTTTTGCTCCGCTCTATAGTAATTTAGATTGAATTAGGTATTTTAAAGAAATAACCTCATATAATTGATCAAATTCAGTAATTTGATTTTTAATCCATCGTTTCATATTAGCCCAAAATTTCTCTATTGGATTCAGAGTTGTTCGATCCCAGAGAATAATGGTGTATATTATGGAGAGAATAATTTATGGAGAAAAATCTTATGGGACAAATATTACACGCGAATGCCAGAACAACGGAGGCAATCCGTAGAGAGATCCGTGATAGTAAAGAGAGCATAGAGAAAGCGGCTAAAAGATTTAATAGACCTCTTTCCTCACTCTACTCCTGATGGCAACTGTGGCGACGCTGTCGATGCGCAAGTCCTCACGTACTTCATGTACGCTGCGGCTCTGTGCTTCGTATACTCCTCGCATTTGCTCTTAATTGAGCGAGTTTCGAAAGAGGTCTATTGGATGTGCGCAATCCTAGAGAAGATAAAATCGCGAGAAAACGAACATTTGTAAGCGAAGGTTTTCTCGAGTTATTTAGCCAACTAAGGAACACTCCAATATTTTCTTATGAAACCAGAAATCATGGCGATTTCTTTCAAGATGTTTATCCATGGAGCAAATTTAGCCATACTAATACGGTGAGATC
>NZ_JACVVM010000036.1 GCF_016751895.1 Candidatus Sarmatiella mevalonica
TTATCTCATAGATATCGCAATAAGCGTAGGGACTATAATCTAAAGTTTAATATTGTTGCTGGAATTGTTAATTTCAAAAATGATTTCGTTAATAAATTACTTGCCGCTTGATGCTAAAATAGACCTCTTTCGAAACTCGCTCATGATGAGCAAATGCGAGGAGTATACGAAGCACAGAGCCGCAGCGTACATGAAGTACGTGAGGACTTGCGCATCGGAGCGACGAAGCAGTTGCCATCAGGAGTAGAGTTAGGAAAGAGGTCTAATAATCACGAACAACCTTCTTCACCCTTCACATTGGCTAATTGTTAATTAAATACTTACGCAAGAGGTCTATTATTTCTTTTTTTACTTTCGCAGCAGGTCTAATTACTCCTTACCTAATCTAGGCTTTGCGAAAGATTTCGTATAAAAATAACGCGACAATTACCATCAAAGGATCAAATTGTGACAAAAAATTAAATTGACAAAATCTAATAATTAGTTAGTGCATCACCCACTTCCGTATCATAATCGCAATCTACGTCATCAAAAAACTTACGCACTAATACATTAGCCTTTTTACCCTTCTTGATGTCCTCATATTTTTTATCCCTCTTTTTCCTATGATGCTGCGTCTTCTCTAAATTACGAATAATACGCTTATAAGAACCAGCATTAGCTCTAGCTAAGATGGTATTTTGCCTGAGCAACACCATAGCAGAGTCTCTCACCTGCGACAAATTATCAAACAAATCACGCACCCTTACGTCACCTCTATCTAAATCTTGAGCAGAGTTGATATTTTGTATAATATATGAAATATAACGCATAGCGTCATCTTTCTGTTTCGCAAATTGAACTAACTTCCTAGTATCTTGGGATCTGAGAGCTGCATTTTCATTCTGTAAAATTTTATAGAATGTTTTCATGTATTTGATTGCAGATTTTAGATGATATATCGGTAAAATTTGCGTATCTTTAGTCCAGAAAATCATAAAACACCACCCCCTTAATACAATAATACAAAACTATATTGTGAAAATTTCCTATATCTAACTCATCTCAATATCTCGCCGAGGTTTAGGATTAGCGACTTCCAGCAAAGATTCAAAAAATAATGGCGCTACATCTTTAGCGATGCAGGTGCTCACCTCATGATTTAAGATGCTTCCAGGAGTTTCGACAAGATTTAGTCGAGCAACTGAACGAGAATAACGAGCATCCTCAGAACCACCGCATAATGCTGCCATTTCTTTGTCTTTACTAAACACGATATCCAGCATCATGTCAATAAAAAACTCCGCAAATGCAATGCTTGCATCATAGGCATCCTGCTCTTGTCTCGTAAGCATTTCTTTTCTGATTTTTGCGAATGATACGCTTTTTCCACGTAACAATACCGCATCCGAAGCAAAAACATCGTCTTCATTCTCTGGTATAGGTTCTAACTGATGGATAATCTCGCGCGAATCACCCACAACCTTTACATCCGATGCAACAGGCAAGTGTAAATGCGATTTATTTACCGTAATATTATTCTCAAGACGAGCATCATCTATATGCTCTACATTAGTAGAAGAAGAAATGTCACGTTCTAAAACACGCATAGAAAGCGGAGAAAATCTTGGAGAAGATGAATGATTAGAGCTCAAAGCCTCAAGTTTAGTGGGATTGACGACATCAACTACTTGCACCTCATTCACCACCTTAGATTGTGCCGTGCGCATTGCATCTCGGAACTGATCTGGTGCCTGAGTAATATTTCTGTCACGCATTTCATGTTGAATTTTATGAATCTGATGATTATGTACGATTTGTGTCATGTATGATTCTTTCTATTATCGAACTTCTATTACGGCATCTAACGCTCCCGCAGCCTTGATATTGAATAAAATAGATACGATGTCTTTTGGATACACACCTAACTTATTTAAGGCGTTCACAAGTTGGCTTAGGTTACTACCACTATTTATCTCTTGTACCCCGGAACCTCTTTGCTGATCAACAAAACGATTAGCCTTAGCTACTTTGCTATTGCTTGCATTTGGTCCGAGAGATGAAGGTTGAAAATCTCCTACGTTAATAATCAAATTACCCTGCGAAACAGCTACAGGTCTAATGCGCACATTACTACCTATCACTACCGTTCCACTAGCTTCATCTATCACCACCCTAGCGCTATAATCTGGTTCTATCTTGAGTTGTTCTATTTGCGCAATAAAGTCGACCATATCTGATTTTCTATATTTAGGTATCGTCACTTCTATAGTGCCAGCATCTAAAGCTTTAGCAACATTACCAGGAATATTGTTATTTATAGTGTCAGCAACACTCTTAGAAGTATTAAAATCTGGATTATACAAAGTAAATTTTACCTTATCTAATGCGCAAAAATCAAAATCAATCTCGTGCTCAACAATTGCGCCATCCTGCACATATCCAGAGGTCTCAATTACCTTACTTCTCGTACGCACCTCATTAGACGCGGGATTAAATTCTGAAACAACCACTGGCCCTTGCGAAACTGCATACACATTACCATCAGCACCAAGCAAAGCTGTCACAAGAAGAGTACCTCCACGTAAACTGGTTGCATCCCCTATCGCTGATATTTTGGCGTCGAGTTTCATGCCACGCTTCGCATAAGGGGGTAACACAGCAGTCACTGTAACTGCGGCAATATTCCTGGTACGCAAGTTCACTCCTTGCATACTCACACCCAACCTCTCAAAAAAATCAGTTAAATCTTTTTGGGTAAAAAAAACGTTATCTAAATTATCTCCCGTACCACTCAAACCGGCCACCAACCCTTGACCAATTAAAAGGTTCCCTCTGCTACCTTCAATAAGCACAATATCCTTAATTCTAGTTTCAGCAAGTACATTATACGAAATGAAACAAAAGCTACATATCAGTAATGTAAAGAGGTGCGCAACCCAAAAAAGAGTAAGTGATTTAATTAATTTTAACACAATTTTTATTCATTATCCAGTAACATTTTTACGATATAGAGATCAAGATTCATCTTTATAAATACCATGCGCATCATCTACAAGACCATCTTCCTCATCATCATCTATGGAATCACGACTCTGCACCACTTCAGTAAGAGTAATACCAATCTTATCATTAATAATCACAATCTCCCCCTTAGCCACCATCTTGTCGTTAACATACACCTCAACAGGCTCACCAACGCTACGGTCTAATTCCACCACCGCATTCTTTTTCAATTGCAACATCTTCCCCAAGCTGATCTTGGTTTTACCAAGTACAACAGAAACCTCTACTGGTACATCGTATAGGGCCTCAATACCTAAATCATCTTCGTCTATTGTCATGATATTTATAATTATAACTAAATTATTTAATAAAAAAAATTAATGAGAAGTGTTATGAGACCGCGCATTACTCTCGGTTTTAACACCAAGACCAGCGCGTAGTTGCTCTAAAATAACATTCACTTCTTTGGACAATTGTTCTTGGTTATATTCAAGTCTAGTGTGTTCTATATTTAACACGCAATCGTTTACACTCACCGCGTCATCCGATGTTAAATCAAAGAATTCTGCAGAAAGAAAATCTAAATCTTTATGCTTTAGTATATTTGATGCTAGCTCGAATTTTGTTGGATGAACGACCATTATCATTTTTCCCTTAGTAAAAAACTTTTTAATAGTCCTTAAAAACTTTAATCTAAGCATCTGCTCAAAGTCTACTGGTAGTACTAGGTGTATTTTAGAAGCGATGTCTATCAATACTTTAGTACACAACATAGCTACCTCATGGTCTAAATCATTTGAGGTAAATAACTGTTCGATTTTGTTTTTTAACAAACACGTAAAATCATCATCAGCCTTCTTTTGATTTAATAATTTTTCATACTCTTCCTTTGCCGCATTATAACCTTCGCGATAGGCCAAATCTCTATACTCTTTAAGTATAACGCCATCGTCTTTGCCATCCTCGTCTCCATCGTTATCTTCGTCATCCTCAACCCTATCACCTTCACCATCTTCTTCACCATCTTCTTCACTATCATCCCCTTCACCATCTTCATCATTTTCACTATCCTCATCACTATCCTCATCGCTATCTTTACCGTCCTTCTTGTCATCAATAAACTTTTTTTTTTATTCAGCGAGTTTTTCGTCGCAATTTCATCATCCTTAATAACTGAGCCATCTGAATGACTATCCAATGAACCGTCGTTAAGATCGTTAGAATCCTTATGAGAATTTTGATTATAACTATCCCCCTCCGCTAATAACTCAGTATTCCGCGCAGAATCTTGATCGTGCGATAGCTTAGCCACATCATCATCTCTCTTTACGTCTAATAAATCACTATCATCGTTATGTTTTTTCTCATCAGAATCACGAAACGAATCAGCATACTCCGCTTCTTCATTTGCGTGATGTTCACCATTAGGAGAGCTAACTAGTAAATCAGCATCGTGTGCCTCCTCGGAGTCTCTGTCAAGATTGATGTAGTAGCTCTCTCTTATACCTAATTCCACATCATGCTCTGGTAAAAAGACTGCATTAACAACAGATTCTTTAGGTAAATCTTCAAAAACAAATTCACGAATAACTGGAGGTTTTTTTGACATGTTCACTTTTACTCTATACTTCTAATGTAATAAATCAAATAAAGCTAGTAGTTTCTAATAATAGACTAAATTTTATTCAGCTAGATATATTGATCAACCCTATCATATTCAATGGCAATCTGATTGGTGTGTATCATATTCTTTGCAACAGCCAGCACACTCTGTTGCGCTTTTTCTACCTCAACAAGACGCACAGTGCCTAAGGAATCAATTTCGTTCTGCAATACTGTTCTTGCACGCTGAGTCATATTTTTAAAAAATAACACCTTGATATCATTAACAGCACCTTTCAGTGCTAAGGCTAACATTTGTCTATCTAAATTCGTGAGTAATTTTTGAATACTAGAATCGCTAAGTTTTACAAGATCGTTAAAAGTAAACATCATATCTTGAATCTTTTGAGCTGCATCTGGCATCGCATCCTGCAATAAACTCATATATTTTGCACCAGCGCTTCTGTCAAAATTATTAAATATTTCCGCTAATACAGAATATACATCATCAACTTTAGCATCACGCATCACATTGCCAGTAAACTCCGCTCTGAGCACAGATTCTAAATTCTGTAAAATATTTTTTTTAACATCGCTCATACAAAGCATAAGTTTAAGTACATCAAAGGATAAACTTTCTGGAAACAAAGTTAGTACCTTTGCAGCGTACATAGGGTTAATTTTAGACAGCACGAGCGCAGCAGTCTGAGGATGTTCTTTTTTCAGATAAGTTGCTAATACTTCTTCAGACACATTAGTCAATTTTTCCCAAGTAGTGCTTGCGCGCGCTCCCTGAATGTCCTGCAAAATCTTTTGCATCTGCGTGGAGTCCACCACACCTTCAAGTAGCTTGCGCACAGTGTCTACATTTCCCATGCACTCACGCACTTCTAAAGAATCAGTTTTGAATTTATTCAATATAGATTCGGCAACTTCTCCTCGAACATAGCCAAGGCTAGACATGCCCCTAGCAATTTCTTTAATTTCGTCTTCAGAAAGCATAGACATTACTTTGGTTGCTATCTCTTCTGGCAAAGAAAGTAGCAAAACAGCAACTCTACCCACGCCCCCTAATCTTTCTAATTCACGGGCAATGCCAACAATATTTTTATTCTCTTCCATGCAGTTCGCTATTCCTCGTGCAACCAACGTCTTATCACTGATATAAACTCTTCGGGATTAGAATTAAACATATTCACTAAACCGTGATATTTTTTGTTTTTTATTTTAGGAATCTCCGACTCTAGCATTTCATCTTCTTGTTCACGACTTACTTGCGCTTGTTCGGTCACGCTCACCCTATTTTGCATCGTTCGCGTCAACAAGTTCATATTTGTTATCGATGCATCATCTTTTTTATAACTCTGTATTACTCCTAATACAAATGGTTTAACAACAACTATTAAAATAATAGCTACTACTATTGCGAATAATGAATTTTGCACTAAACTTGGCATAGCCTTTTTGAACCAATTTACATCCTCTTCATCTTCAATAACTTCTATTTCATCAGATTCAAAGCGCATATTAACTACTTCAACTTTGTCATCACGCTTCTGATTAAATCCAACTGCGCCACATACCAGATTTCTAATTTTTGATAACTCCTCCTCTGACCTTGCAATATATTCGCGTTGGCCATCGGCATTCATGCGATACGAACCATCCACCAGCACCGCCACGGAAATTTTTTTAATAGCACCCTGCTCTGCTATGTGGTTTTTGATGGTTCTAGAAATCTCATAATTAGTAATTTGATTAGTTTTTTGACTGTTAGACAAAGCTCCTTGCCCATCTATTGCGGCATTTTCACCCGGCAAATTATTCAAGGCGGAGATATCTAATTCACTATCACTGCTATTTGTAGACTCTTTCTCCTCTTTATACTGCACAGAGCGAGGCACTGCGCCATCTGGATCGTATATTTCGGAATTGACCACAGTTTTATCAAAACTCATCTCTACAGAAACATGAGCTCTAACCTTACCAACGCCTATAGATTCTTGCAGGATGCTTTCTATTACCTCCTTCAATCTATTCTCGTAGGCTATTCTATATTCCTCATTCTTTCCAAGATCTAGCTCATTTTCAGCATCCTCATCCTTCAATCCAAATTTAAAAACCTTACCTTTAGTATCCACTATGGTAATATTTCTCATTTCTAAATTCGGAACGGAAGTTACGACCAAATGAGCTATAGCATCCACTTCACCTTTACTCAACTGAGCTTGTTTTTGTAGTTTTAATACTATAGAAGCTCTCGGATGAGTTTTTTCACGCGAAAACACTTCTCTCTGAGGTATCACCAAATGCACACGCGCACTATCAACTTGAGCAAAAGCAGAAATAGTCCTGCTCAATTCGCCCTCTAAAGCACGCATCATTTTAACATTTTGAGCAAAGCTAGTGGTTCCTATATTCTCTTCTTGATCAAAAATTTCGTAGCCTATTCTCACAGCCTTAGTAGGCAGCCCCATCTGCGCCAAATCAGCGCGCACTTTAGACACGGAGTCTTGGGGAACCTTAATAACCGCGTTGTCGTTAGAAGCTTTGAACGGCACCTCTTTCAACTCAAGCTCATGTATTATGCTACTGCTATCCTTAGCATCTAGATCGGAATACAGAACAACCATATTTTTGCTTTGCGCGTTGATAAAATAAACTGCTGCAAGCACTATGAACGTTAATACACCAGCCCCAACAGCAACCAATCTTTTAACGCCTAGGTTCTTAACAAATGCTATAAAAACTTCCATTACTTCAAAAAAGCCGAATAATGCGGCGCAAATCCTATAAAGTTAATCTTGTCCTACTAGTCCATCATCGAATAAAAGTATATTCTAAATATAAATCTTTCAAGTACTGCGTCTTTTTACCAAACACAAACCCATGCTATATACAATTTATACAACACTCATCATCCACAACACGCAAACATTGTATCATCATCACTACATTAACGCAATCTCTGTTATAGAGTTTTTTATCGGCGTTAAATTGGCGAACTCTTGACTAATGCGTTGGCGTTATAGATAATATACTACATCAATAAACCTACAAGTGTATAATAGTTGTGGACGAAATAGATATAGACCAAAAACACATCTTCTACCCTATCAATATAGAAGACGAAATTAAAACCTCGTATCTAGACTACGCCATGAGCGTAATAGTAAGTAGAGCCATACCTGACGTGCGAGACGGATTAAAACCAGTGCATAGACGTATACTTTACGCAATGTTTGAGGGGGGGTATGACTTTAACAAGGCGCATAAAAAATCCGCAAGAATCGTAGGTGATGTAGTAGGTAAGTACCATCCACACGGCGAAGGTGCGGTCTACGACTCGCTAGTGCGTATGGCGCAAGACTTCTCCATGCTCATACCACTAGTAGATGGGCAAGGCAACTTTGGCTCGATGGATGGCGATTCACCTGCTGCTATGAGGTATACGGAATCGCGCCTAGCAAAGGCAGCCCATTACCTACTTGCGGACATTCGACAAGAAACGGTTGATTTTACTCCAAACTATGATGGATCAGAGTCGGAACCAACCGTTCTCCCGGCTGGCTTTCCAAATCTTCTGGTTAACGGCAGCAGCGGCATTGCGGTGGGTATGGCAACTAATATTCCACCTCATAATCTAGGAGAAGTGATTGATGCATGCTGTGCATATATAGAAAATACCGAAATCACTATCCCTCAATTATATGAGATAATTAAAGGGCCAGATTTTCCTACCGGCGGAATTGTGATAGGTTTAGGCGGCCTGTTTTCTGCATATTCTACAGGTAGAGGTTCTATAGTAGTGCGAGGAGCGACGGAAATAGAAGAATCCGGCAATAGGCAAGCCATCATCATCACTCAAATGCCATATGGAGTGAATAAATCTAAATTAATACAAAAAATCGCCGAGTTGGTGCGTGATAAAAAAATAGAAGGCATCAGTGATATTAGAGATGAGTCTAATAAAAAAGGCGTACGGGTTGTAATAGAGCTAAAGAAGGATGCTATGTCTGATGTTATCTTAAATCAACTCTATTCTTTTAGTTCCTTACAAGTTACCTTCGGTATCATCATGCTCGCTCTAGTCAACGGTATACCAAAAGTATTGAATATATTGGAGATTATCTCGGAATTTGTGAAGTTTCGAGAAATTGTGGTAACAAAACGCACAATATATGCGGTAAACAAAGCCAGAGATAGAGTGCACCTATTAATAGGTTTGTATGTTGCTATTTCTAACATAGACAGAGTGATACAAATTATCAAGACTGCATCAGACCAACAAGAGGCTCGCAATATTTTAATGAGCACGCCTTGGAACGTGAACGAAATTGCATCATTCATTCAGGCGGTCGATGATAGAAGTTTACTTTCTAATTCTACCCTCACGCTAACAGAAGAGCAAACCAAAGCCATTTTAGAGATGCGCTTGCAAAGACTCACGGGGATGGAGAAGCAAAAATTGCAAGATGAATTAGATCAGCTACACAAAGAAATTATAGATTATTTAGAAATACTTGGCTCCAGAGCTCGCCTCCTAGAGGTGGTGAAATCGGAACTAATGGCTGCTCGCGATGAATTTGCCAAACCACGTTTAACTTATATCGACTCTGCTACATGGCAAAACGATGTGGAAGCCTTGATACCAAGGGAAGAAATGGTAGTTACCGTCACCTTTAATGGATACATCAAGCGCGTACCGCTAGATACCTATAAGGCGCAGAAACGCGGTGGCAAGGGTAGGTCTGGCCTAAATATGAAAAAAGAAGATGTGACAACGCAAGTGTTTGTTGGTAATACTCATACCTCCATGCTCTTCTTCTCCGATCAAGGAAAGGTATATAGTTTAAAATTATACAAACTCCCCCTTGGCACCCCAACCAGCAAGGGTAGGCCTATGGTGAATTTAATAGCTATCGGTGAAAACGAGCGCATTACTAACATCATGCCAATGCCAGACCAGATTAAACCCGGGACTAATCTGGAAGAACAAGAACTAAATGAAGATATAAACAACTCTAATGATGATATCTCAGCTGGCCCCGATGATAGCATAGATCATGCATCGCATGAATCATTGAGCAATGATGGTAATAAGATCAAGTCTATAATTTTCGCTACTGCCAAAGGAAATATTAGACGTAATGACCTATCGGATTTTGCTCGCATCCCTTCTAATGGCAAAATCGCAATTAGATTAGATGCAGATGACAAGTTAATAGATGTGAAAGTATGCGAAGATGAAGATCATATCCTGTTAGCCACTAAAAATGGCAAAGCGCTAAGGTTTTCCATTAATGCCTTGCGAGTATTTAAGAGTAGAACTTCAGATGGCGTGCGTGGCATTAAGCTACAGTCTGACGATCAGGTGATATCTATGACGATACTCACTGGGTCAGCGCGCTGTTCTATAGCTCAGAGAGAAGATTATCTTGCCATTCCAGTGGAACAAAGAATTAAAATTGCCCAAGAGCAACGCATTGGGCCTGACATAAAGTCAGAACTACCTCACGAAACTATTTTATTGCTAGCGAAGCAAGAGCAATTCATACTTACCGTTTCTAGCAATGGTTTTGGTAAAAAAACCTCCGCCTATGAATATCGCATCACAGATAGGGGCGGTAGCGGCATATTAAATATGAGTCTAACTTCTAAAATAGGCAGCGTGATTGCCGCTATGCCAGTAAAACCAGACGACGAACTCATGCTCATTACAGACCAAGGTAAACTAATTAGATGTAAATTAAATGCGGTAAGAATTAGCGGCAGAAATACATCTGGCGTTATTTTATTCAAGTTAGACCAAGGAGACTGCGTGGTGTCTGTTTCGTTAATCGAAGATGATGGAGATGTTGAGCAAGAAGACGAAGATATAGAACAACAAGACGTTTGATTTTAACTCCTCCTCAAAGATGTATATCAACACAACAGATACTATATTTGCGCAAAGTTCGGCAAGCGGTAAATCTGGTGTAGCGGTTTTTCGCATTAGCGGCTCAAACAGCCTTGCTTTGCTACGCGCCCTCCTCCTAGACCCTCACTTTAATCCTAAGCCTAGATATGCTTATTATAAAGATTTATATCATCCTGCACAATATTTGCCAGACCATAAGGCTAAGCAAACGCTGATAGATAAAGCGCTGATACTCTACTTTCAAGCACCAAACAGCTTTAATGGGCAGGATATCGTAGAACTACACACTCATGGCAGCAGAGCCGTGAGTAAAATGCTATATGAAATATTTAGCAAACGTGATGACGTGAGGATAGCTCATCCAGGCGAGTTCACAAAACGCGCCTTTTTCAACGGTAAACTAGATCTAATAGAGGCGCATGGCATACATGACCTCATAGAAGCTCAGACTTTCGCGCAGCATCACTATGCTACCCAACAAATGAATGGCCAGGTGAGCCAGTTCTATCAGAACTTGCGCTATCAACTATCTAGAGCCATGGCATTAATAGAAGCTTATATCGACTTTCCAGACGAAGATATAGCGCCGGAGCATATGCAAGAAGTAGAAACAAGAATACGCGCTGTGCAAGATAGCATCACTAAACATATAAACGACGAGTGGCAGGCGCAAAAACTACGAGACGGTTTAAAAATCGCTATTCTAGGCAAGCCAAACTCCGGTAAGTCTACGCTAATCAACTATTTAAGTAAGCGTGAGGTGTCGATAGTATCAGAAATAGCAGGCACTACTAGAGATGTCGTAGAGTCTATGCTAGATATTGGTGGATATCCATTTATTCTGCAAGATACCGCTGGCATTAGGCATTGCTCTACCGACCTCATTGAACAAAAGGGTATAGAAAAGGCAAAGCGCTATGCACAAGACGCCGACATACAACTGCTGCTATATAATGCGCAGGACTACCTCAATAACCCCCAAAACTTCCTCCACTTCGCATCAGAAATCATTGACCCATCAAAGGCCATTATTTTAATTAATAAAATAGATTTGCTAGACCAAAACTCACATCAGATGCTATGCTCAGGCGTGAATTTACCCCCAAGCGTTTTAATTCATACTTCCGTTCAGAACGACAAGGGGTTGGAGCAACTGCATCATCATCTAACAAAGAAGGCGCAAGAAATATTATATACTCAAGATGATCTCATAGTAGTGAACGAATGTAGAAGGCGAGCGATGAAAGAGGCGTTAAATAGTTTATCTAATGTGCGTTTTGAAGATTTAGTACTAGATGCTGAAGAACTCAGAATAGCAAGTCAATGTTTACATTCAATTATTGGTAAAATTGACGTAGAAGATTTGTTGGATGAAATTTTTAGTAGTTTTTGCATAGGCAAGTAGCGCGACTAAAAGCATTTAGTCAGCGGCGCATTTAATTATTATATATAGATCTAATCCTTCAGAAACGCGCTAAGATGGGATATTTTATGTTATAATATTTTTTGGCAAGTAATGATGAGGCTAAGATGTTATATGATTTAAGAGATGAACAATGGGAAATAATTAAAGCTATAGCTAAAATAGTATAAAAAGAGCATGACATTAAATATAAGAGGGAGTAAAGTGAAAGCAATAACCCTTATTAAAGATGACATGACATATTAGACCTCTTGCGTAAGTATTTAATTAACAATGAGCCAATGTGAAGGGTGAAGAAGGTTGTTCGTGATTATTAGACCTCTTTCGAAACTCGCTCCTGATGGCAACTGCTTCGTCGCTCCGATGCGCAAGTCCTCACGTACTTCATGTACGCTGCGGCTCTGTGCTTCGTATACTCCTCGCATTTGCTCATCATGAGCAAGTTTCGAAAGAGGTCTATTTTAGCATCAAGCGGCAAGTAATTTATTAACGAAATCATTTTTGAAATTAACAATTCCAGCAACAATATTAAACTTTAGATTATAACCCCTACGCTTATTGCGATATCTATGAGATAAAATACGAAAATTCTTTAGCTCTGCAATAATATTCTCAACCTTGATCCGTCTCTTAGATACAATATGGTTGTATTTCTTTTGCCAGTAAGTTAAAGGCTTTTTCTTTGTTTGCTTAATAGGCGTTTTAGCATTATTATGTTTTTTCTTTAAGCCCTGATAGCCAGAATCAGCATAAACCCTTGTTTCAATAGGCAAAGGATCACTAGCTTTATGAATTTTAAAATCATGATCCCTGCCTTTATATGATTTCGAAACATTGCGAATTTGTCCAAATGAATTTACCCTTATTTCTGTTTTAAACGTATACTTCCTTTTTTTGCCTGAAAAATATTCTCTCTGTTTTTTGATAGGCTTTTCTATTATTTGCTCAGTAACATCAATTAGCTGGGCCGCCTCTTCGTAACTTAATTCTCGATTCTTCTCAATTGCAACTAGACCAGCCATAAGCGGCTCTAGCTTCTTTATAATCCGGCTCACTCTTGATTCGTCAATGTTAAACATAAAGCCTATCTGC
>NZ_JACVVM010000037.1 GCF_016751895.1 Candidatus Sarmatiella mevalonica
AGCGCCATATTGTTGTGGATACCTTGGGCTATCCGCTGAGCATTGACGTTCATAGTGCGACGCCCCATGACAGCAACTGTGCTAGGGAAGTCCTATTTGGCTTAAAGCAAAACTTTCCGAGGCTGGTAAAAGTTTTAGCAGATCGGGGGTATCAAGGTGATTTACAAAAATGGTTTTATGCGCATACGCAGGGGTGTTTGCTGAGCATTGTCAAGCCGGTAGACGGAACGAGGGGGGTTTAAGGTTCAGCAATGGCGGTGGCTTGTGGAACGCTCGTTTGCGTGGCTGGGTAATTTCAGAAGATTGTCCAAGGATTATGAGATTTCCCCTTCATCCGCTAAGGCTTTTGTTCAATTAGCTTTCACAAAAATTATGCTGAATAGGTTAGTTAAATGTTTTGCGTGACTGGTTCTAAATATAAGAGGGAGTAAAGTGAAAGCAATAACCCTTATATTAAAGATGACATGACATATTCAATAGATTTTCGTAAGAAGGTATTAGAAGTAAAGGAAAAGGAGGGGCTTTCATTTAGCGAAGTAGCATTAAGATTTGGGATATCAAGAGCAGCAGTATTTAGATGGAGCAAAAAAATAGAGAGCAGCAACAAAAGAGATAGGCCATGGAAGAAGCTAGATAAAGAGGTATTAGACCTCTTTCGAAACTCACTCATGATGAGCAAATGCGAGGAGTATACGAAGCACAGCGCCGCAGCATACTAGAGTATGTGAGGAGCGCAAAGGAGTTTTGACAACAAAATTACCCCACGGAATAGGTTATGCAAGAGGTCTATTGTCTTTGGGTTAACATTAAATCTTTTAGCCGCTTTTTCTATGCTCTCTTTACTATCACGGATCTCTCTACGGATTGCCTCCGTTGTTCTAGCATTCACGTGTAATATTTGCCCCATAAGATTTTTCTCTTCATAATATACACCATTATTCTCTGGGATCAAACACCTAATACAAAAGTATTACTCTCTTGGCTTTATGCAGCAGGTATAATATCTACGAACTCTTTAATATCAAAAAATAGATTGCAACTATCTCTGGTTTATGATTAAATCCTTGGCAAGGGATATATCAAGCACATATCCTACCTAGATATCCTATGTTTCATATGAGAATTTAATACATGGACTGGAATCCTATCTTAATTTTATTATACCTACTAGCACTAACTGCAGTAGCATTACGCTTATCCTTTAAAACCAAAGCGTTCAGTAAACCTCTTGCGCAATTTACTCATGAGGAGCAACTACAAGGAGAGCACGCGACAAACTCCGAGAATACTAGGACGTACGAAGGCTTTAGATTAGCAACAATAGCGCAACCAGCATCGAACGCAGGGCCAGCTAAAAATGCTCATGCCACAAATGCTGTAGACGCATCGGCAAACTGTGGATATTGGCATTCTTTTTCTTTTCAAATCATTGCTTCACTTGCGATTAATTGCGCATGTAGTTTTGTATGCTTAAAACACCTACAACTCCAAGCTTTGCAAAACTTAAGTAATATACAGTTATTCGAGATTGTTGCGCTGTGTTCTATAGTGGAAGCGATAATTGGCATCACTCTGCTAAGCTCCACCTGCTCTTATTTTAAAAAGGTCGATATTTCATATAGCTATACCTTTCATTGGCTGAATGGCAAAAAGAAGGAATGTATACTGCAAATTTTCTCAATCGCTTTCTCTATCGCAATCATCTGCATCCTGCTAAAAATCTTTCAACTGATACTAGCAGTGTATTGTATTGATGTTTATTACACAAACCTCTTATTTACTCTTTCCATATTTTTATTATTTAGCATAAATAAGATAGATGTATTTCGTCACCTCACTACTATCGTCGTATTAGTAGTGATGATATCCATGACGTTCTTCGCTCTTCACATTACATCTTATGCCAATCTATTATACGATCTTTCATATCTCAAGAACCAACTGCTAGGAGTAAAAGCCACGCTCTTTTTATGCCTCAAAACAAACCCTCTATTGTTGTTGGCACTCATCACTCCAAAAATTACCCCAGTTCTTTTTTCTTCAGCTCATAGCTTAGGTAACATTGAGAAAATTAGAAAACATACACTGTACGTTTTCATTCCGATGATCATACTACTATTCGCGTCGCTAATTATTAGCATACACATTCCCACTCAAGATATTACTGCATTATTAAGTCATCTTGAGCGTTTTAGCATTATTTATCCAGCAGCATTACTATCATGCATCGCTTTACTGCTCATCAATATTATTTTACATCTGGATAGCGCTACAACGCGCATCAATCTAATTTGCGAACTTTTGCCTAAGCAATTAGGTATTTCGAAATATTCAGTGCATACCCTAGCAGTAATTATACTCATTTCAGCGCTCTTAATATTAAAAATAAACGCCGAGCTGCAATACTATTTAATCAACTTATTCTGCATCATCTACTTTGGATATATAGCATGTACCAACACCATTCTCTTAGCGTTTATTGGCTGGGGGGTGAATAAAACAAAAAATCTTAATAGACTACGGTCATATATCATACTCTTTCAATATCTCTTGGTCATAGGTCTTTATTCGCACTTAGGATGGCAGTTAATTTTTGTCTTATGCACTGTAAGTTTACTATGTTTTGCGAGAATAAAGGAGCACTTGTTATCTCTTATGCAAAACGCATACATCTCGTTCTCATCTATTTCGTTAAAATACATTATCCACTTTACAAAACTCGCTCATGAGGAGCGAACAAAAAGAGCGAATGAAAGTGCGGAACCCCAAAGAGTAAATGAAGTACAAGGAACGCGAACATCAACAACGACGGCACGGTCGCAATCGACGGTAGAGTCGCAAACAGAGGCTAGTGACCCCTCTAATTTTTATCAACAACTATACTATGCAGTTATACAATGGGCGCAACGCATACGCTTAGCTCTAGCAGACGTGGCGCAGCAATACTATCCTAAAAATTATGTAATAATATACGTGAGCTGCTTCTCGATTATCTCCACCTCTCTTGCAATCGCTAACTTAGGTAATATTGTCTTCAAAAATCACGCCATTGTGTCGTGCATCATCCCTAGCATCTACACTCTTTCAACTCTCACAGTCATTCTCGCTGTATGGCGGAACTATCAATCTACACTTATACCAATAAGATATATTTTGTGGTACTCAGTGCTTTTTTGGTCGCTATTAGGTAGCGCGATGTGCATGCTGTATATCTCGCGCTTTGCTAATTATCAACTATTGGTTTTTCTCACAAATGTTTTGATTTTTGGATATCTAGTACCAAAAAGCATACTCATAACATCTCTTTTTGCATACTTACTCTTCATTCTCTCGAGGTGCGATTCATTGAATTTCGATACGCGTCAAACTTTTGCAATTTATTCTATTCCAAGTTTCATAATATTCATGATAACTTTTATTAAAAGTTACAAGTGGTCAGAAATTCCGCTTACCCTTATTGATTCTTTAGACACTAGAATTACTAAACTACAGTCTAGCATCGCGCCAGAGTATAGCATTAAAAAACATGTAAAAAGGGAGGTGCTCTATAAACAATCTCGAATACTAGATGTCTTCAACTCAGAATTATATCATCTCATTACTCAAGATGATGCAAATATAGATAAAAATAAACTTAGTACCATACTCAATACCACGGAGTACTTGACAACCCAAATGTGTTTTTATGTGCAAAATATCTTAAACGCATCAAGAGTTTTTACGAGTCATAAGAAGAATCATAAGAAAAGTTCTTACATGATGCACGATCTCAGTCTTTTATTGCGCGACAGCTTACAGACAAGTCTGATTTTGCGCCAAAACCCAAAACAACTCAAAATTAAAAGTGATATAGAAAATAAAATTTTCTTCAAATGTAACCAACAACAAATATCACAAATTTTCTTAAATACGTTACTATCAGCTATATCTTTGGATAAAAAAGAGCAAGAAATATATGTTTTCTTAAAAAAAAAGCAAAATTATATACATTTTTATGTAGGTTTCACTGGACATTCGAAAAATTTGCATTACGTTAATCAATTCGATACCACTGGTTTGGTTAATTACCGTGGCATTGAGGCTGAGACCCTCGATTTTATCTTATGCAAAGAAATAGTACAAGAAAATAAAGGTACTATGTTGATCGAAAATAGTTTTGGCCTGATTCTAATTAAAATTCAATTTAAGATCTAATATTAAATAGTAGAGTCAACATATGTTTCAAATAGATTTCATCATCTTCGTGTCATTCTTGGTTGCTACGATTGCTCTAGGGTTAGTCTCTAGCCGCAACATCAAAACTCTCAAAGAATACGCGCTAGGTAATAGGAACTTTAGCTCTCTCACTATCTCCGCAACGATAGTGGCGACTAGTGTTTCTGGTTCTGATTTTTTTATTTACCTCTCGAGCACTTATGCCGAGGGGTTGTTCGTGTTATCTTACGCAATAGGCGATATACTCATATTCCTGTTACTTTTCTGGTTATCCAAAAGGTATTACTGGATTCTTGGCAAAATGTCTGTAGCTGACGCAATAAACTCTCTCTTCGGCAGAATACCAAAGCTCATTACCGCCTTTTGCGCCATCATACCATCATCAGGTATGATTGCAGTGCAGTTTGCTGTAGGCGCTAAATTATTCGAATATAGTCTTGGTATTAACCCAACCTACGGTGTATTTCTAACAGCGATTGTCACCGTTTTATACTCATCTCTTGGCGGCATCAGATCCGTCACTTTTACAGACGTAATACAACTTCTCACTTTTGGTACCGTTATTCCAACCTTGGCTTTTTTCGTCTTTAGTAACATCAATAGCGTATCAGATATCGTAAATGTTTTTCATACCAATGAAGCATTTAATGTGAGTAAGTTATTAGACCCACACGATGGTAGATTATATGAGTGTATAGCACTCATCATTTTCAATCTAATACCCGCAGGATCACCGGCAAGCTTTCAGAGAATCGCGATGAGTCGCAATACCTTTCAGCTTAGAAAGGCTTATCTATTCTCTTTTGTTATGAGCTTTTTTATCATATCCACTATGTGCTTCATAGGTCTACTGCTTGTGGCATATAATCCTAGCCTCAGCCCAGATCATGTAGTGCAATATGTGTTATTTGAAAACTCAAACCCAATAATCCGTGGATGCGTGTTAGTTGGAGTAGCGTCTATGATGATGTCTACTGCAGATTCGATAATTAACTCCACCGCTGTATTGCTTACTAATGACTTAATCAAAGATCTGATTCCGAGCTTAAAGCCTGAAAACGAACTAAAAGTAGCGCGCTGTATATCAGTGGTAATAGGCGCATTGGCATTAGTACTCAGCATGCAAGATAAAACACTGATAGAGCAGATTAACACGGTCTTCTCTATTTACCAAGCAATAGTTTCGCCGGTCTTTTTGCTGTCAGTCTTTGGATTTAGATCAGAGTCTCGTCCAGTAGTTATTGCAATGTGCACAGGTTTTTTCTGTATCATGTTTGCCCACTTCCAATTAGGATATGAGTTCGTCGCTGCCATGCCTTTCTGCTATTTAATAAATGGATGTGTCGCAGTAACGATGCATAAACTCTTAAAATGTCCGCAGCAGTGGGAGCCTATGAAGTTAGATCACTCCATGCAGGTATATTACATGTTGCGACATAGAAGAATGGAGCAATTCTATGCAAAATGCAGAGAGTTTAATCTACGCCAATACCTAATGTCACTGCTACCTTCTAGTATTTCTGAGGTTTTTTGGACTAGTATCTTCTCTTTTATTGCAACCTCAGCTTCTCTCTATAGCTTAACAAACACAACGCTGCAAACCTATCCGGTTTTAACTCAATGGTTTGGCCCGCTAGCAATTACTTGCTCTGCGCTCTGCTTCTTTAGGGTATACTATAGGTCTCAGTGGTACTATAATTCCATCTTTGCTTTTGCTTGGTATGCTAATCTTTTCTATTCTCTAATTTTCGTGAATCTCTTAGCTCTCTTGTTAAGTGGTTTCGATAACATACAATTAATTTCATTTCTTTTTAGTATAATGATAGTTACTAATCTTGTTGGATGGAAATGTTTTTTAGTAGGTTTTTCTATAGTTACTATGACTGGATTAGTTCTAAATAATCAACTATATTGCATTGATCTTTGTGGCTTCTATTTCCATAGCGCAAACTTAAGTGTTTTCTATATTTTCATAATGTTAATGAGTAGCTTGCTAATAGGCTCTAGACCTAAGCAAAAAACTTGGGATAAAAACCTCAGTGTTCTACAAACTTTAAAAGATCAATTGAAAAATTTAAGTAATAACATCGCTCAAAATATCCACAATGAAACATTACTCACGCAAAGACTACAGCACGAATCCTGCACCCCATTCACCAGCGCACACGTTGGGTCAGACTTGTTGTCAGCGAACCTCATGAACATGAGTCAGGAAAAAATACAAGAGAGCCTCTCGCTTATTTTTCGGGGCATTTATAGATTGAGTTGTTATGTAAATAGCATGATTTTGATGGCGCGTATCATATGCGATGGCAAAGCATTCTTGTATGATACACAGGAGGTGAATATCTCTGACGTGCTCGCCAAAGCGATTGAAAATCATAAGGTTACTTATCCAGAGGTAAAATACACTTCAAAAGTTGACCCGAATATTTGCATTAGCTGTAAACGCGAGTATATTACTCAAGCCTTTGTAAATATCATTCACTACCTCTCGTACATATCAACGAACTCTCAAGTGCATTGTGCTTTGTATCAAGATGATAAAACTGCATTGTTAGAAGTATCTACTCAGCGCAAATTAAAACGAGAGTTCTTGGAATATTTACTTAATACAAACATAGTAGATATTAAGCAAACTAATGCATTCGAAGGATATGATTTGTCTTTTATAGTTGCTAAAAAAATAGTAGAAAGTTATGGTGGATCAGTTGAATTTCAAGCCGATGAATCATCAGACTTAAAAATTATTTATAAGTTCCTGTAAATTCGTATCTATAAAATTTTTGAACAAGACTAGATATTTGTTCAAAAGCGAAGGGGCGCCTAGCAAACGCCACTTTTCTTTTATTAGACCTCTTGCCCAACTCGCTCATGATGGGCAAATGCTAGGAACATACGAAGCACAGAGCCGCAGCGTACATGAAGTATGTGAGGATTCACGCATCGATAGGAACTCGCAGTTATCATCAGGAGTAGAGTTATGCAAGGGGTCTATTTTTCCATACTCAACACCTCTCTTATTAGTTAAACAGCAACATTAGGTTAAGATGCATAAAAATTCGGTGCAAAATCACAATACTTTTATGCAACATAACAATAAACCTCTTGCCCAACTCGCTCATGATGGGCAAATGCTAGGAACATACGAAGCACAGAGCCGCAGCGTACATGAAATACGTGAGGATTCACGCATCGATAGGAACGCGCAGTTGTCATCAGGAGTAGAGTTATGCAAGGGGTCTAATATAGCTACTAAACAGAAAATTCAACTATTAGATGCTATACTCAGAATAGATCTAAACAGCTTTATTCATAAAACATTCAACCACCTCAATAGTAGCCAAGAATATGAGGCAAATTGGCATATAGATCTAATCACACACTATCTCCAAGCGCTCACTAATGGAGAGATAAGAAGATTAATAATTAACATACCACCTCGTTGCCTTAAATCCTCCAGCGTGAGCGTAGCATGGCCGGCGTGGCTTTTGGGTCATGAGCCAACAAAAAAAATTATCGTGGCAAGCTATAGTATGGCTCTTAGTATTAAACACTCACTAGACTGCAGATTCGTGATGGCATCGCCGTGGTATCAACGTATCTTTCCAAACACAATCATCAGTAAAAAACAAAACCAAAAAAATAAGTTTCTCACCACTATGCATGGCTTCAGAATGGCAAGTTCTATAGGTAGCACTCTTACTGGGGAAGGGGGAGATATATTAATTATTGACGACCCGCACAACCCAGCTCATATACATTCAGTCAAAACACGCAATAGGGCTATAGAATGGTTCGAGCAGGTTTTTGCTAGTAGATTGAATGACAAGAAGAATGGGGTGATAATATTGATTATGCAAAGATTGCACAGCCAAGATCTTGCTGGATATCTAAGTAACCTTCCTGGGTGGGAAAAGTTAATAATTCCCAACAGCACCACGCAAGAAATTCGCTATAGTATACCATACTATCAAAAACATCAATTAGATATTCGTAAAACGACGGAAGAAGTGATATACAAAGCCAACTCTCGCCTCTACGAACACGAAACTCCCGTTAATATAGAAAACCTGATATCAGAAATAGGATATATAAATTATTGCACGCAATATCTGCAACAACCACCAGAAGAACGTTACTCGCTACTCCATAGAAAAGAAATAGTATTTTACGATGTGCATGAGTTACCAACGAAATTCGATTTTTTTGCTCAAAGCTGGGACACTGCCATCAAGGTTAATCAGGACTCCGACTATAGTGTATGCCTAACTTTTGGCGTACATAATGATAGGTTTTATTTACTTCAGATTCTGCGCGATAAACTAACCTATCCTAATTTAAAACAGCTAGCAGTACAAACCTACCAAGCGTTTGCACCAAGATTCGTAATTATAGAAGATAAAGGCAGTGGACAGCAGTTAATTCAGGATATGCTGGTGCAAGAACAGGTCAGGCGCGAGGCTATAGCTCCTTTCAAGCCAAAACTAGATAAAATCACGCGCTTCTCTTCTGTTATCCTCGATTTTCAAAGTGGAAACATATTACTACCAAAAAATGCGCCTCATATAGAAACTATCCTGTATGAAATAGAGAATTTCCCTTATGCGAAGCATGATGATATTATAGATGCTTTTAGTCAATTTTTAATTTTTATGCGTCTTGAAGCGAAGAAAATGAACTGCATCGCGCGCATTAGATCTTTTTAACGGATGTTTATCAATACATAACTCATCCTTCATTTTTAGTGTTTAGTCCCAGTAAGAAATGGTTAGGATTAAGTATAAAATATTCAGGATGAGTTGTCCACTGATTTAATATAAATTGCCAAGGAGTTTTACCTTTGATGGCTTTAAGTCGTTTAGCGAAGTTATAAGCCATCAAATAAGCATGCAGATGCTGTTTTAGCTCATCATGAGATGCATAATGGAAACTGTTTACAGTTGCTTCTTTGAGCGTTCTGTTCATTCGCTCTACCTGCCCATTAGTCCAAGGATGCTTGATCTTAGTCTTTCTATGCTCTATCTGATGCTCATTGCAAACACACTCAAATATATGAGTAAAAGCATTTTTATGATGATCGTGATTGGTAAATTGAATCCCATTATCTGTGAGCACCTTATGTATTTTATAAGGTACAGCTTTAATAAGGTTACGTAAAAACTCTGCGGCAATCATCTTAGTCTGGCTTTTATGGAGTTCTGCATAAGCAAACTTAGATGTTCTATCAATTACTACATATAGATATAATTTGCCTTCAGCTGTCCTTACTTCTGCAATGTCTATATGAAAATAACCAATAGGATATTGCTTGAATTTCTTTTTATCAGCAGAGGTAGATATTTGTTTTTTAGGCAATACAGAGCAGCCATGACGCTTTAAGCAACGATGAAGGCTTGATCTGCTCAAATATGGAATCGTTTCTTGTAAGCTATACAATACATCATCCAAAGGTAATTCTGTCATCTTTCTGAATGCGACTATAGATTCTTCTTCAGCCTCAGAAAGTACTGTGGATTTTATCTTTTTAGGACCCATCGGAAGGTCTTTCGTATCTTCTCTTTTTCTCCACTTGATGATTGTTTTTGGGTTAACATTAAATCTTTTAGCCGCTTTCTCTATGCTCTCTTTACTATCACGGATCTCTCTACGGATTGCCTCCGTTGTTCTGGCATTCGCGTGTAATATTTGTCCCATAAGATTTTTCTCCATAAATTATTCTCTTCATAATATACACCATTATTCTCTGGGATCAAACACGAGATCGACGCCTTTAGTTCTGGAGTAAGAGTTGTTTTCGTGATTTGATTTTTCATAACACTTTCCCGAGATCGACGTATTGTTCTTGAATAGAAGGATCGTCAAACGGCATTTCCAGAAAGCCTAATTTTCTGTAAAAAGGCTCAGCACTAAGACGACTATGCATTTTGAGTACTTTTATATTTTGTCTTTTGAGCCACTTTTCAAGCAGAAACATCATTTCTGCCCCATAGCCTTGGCGTTGAAATCTGGCATCTGTTGCAAGGGAGCGGAGCGCTGCATCTGATTCACTCAGAAATTCAATATGAGCAACCGTCCGAACTTTTATTCCATGACACAATATAAAGTGATAGGCGCTGCTCGCCGTGACGCTTGGATGATGAGGATCATAAACAACTCCAATAGGATCGAATATTTCTGTCTTTCGAATACGATGATAACCTTCCCATTCTTGTATATGAGTTACTTTCAAGAATCTGTGTCCGTTGTATCCGCTCGTTTTTAAAATCTGACGAATAAAGCGATCTTTTCCTAAATTATAACCTCTGAACATGCTGCCTTTTTGCTTTTGAAATGAAGCCTCGTCCTCAATAAGCGTTTCTTTAATTTGCGCATACTCTTTAAGGCTTTGAGGATTTGAACGCAAATGGTCTCTAAAAAGAATATTAAGTTCAATTTCTGGATGACCTTCTTCAAAAACGTGGAGATTTATTTCATCTTGGCCGCGTTTGGTAAATCCAAATTTAAACGGAATATTCCACTCGCCTTTATAAGCAAATCCGGCTTTTTCAAGTTGAGGGATAGAGATCTCTCCATCTTTTACCACAGCAATCATATCAATTTTAGGTTTAGCTGCTAAACCAGGTACCGCCGTTGAGCCAATATGGTTAATTGCTAAACAATTACCACCCAAGGCTTGCCTAATAAGCTTTGCCTCTTTTTCATAAATATGAGGCCAATTTGGATCATAGGGAACGACTTGGATTTCTTTAGACATTTCTAAACTCTACATAACGTTGATTGTTAAGGTAACTTTTGATGCCAAAAGCTACTCCTGGGATCATGGGTTCCGGTAACTTATATGGATCAAACCACCCTAGAGAATCCTGCTGTGAAGGCTCTAAATTTGTCGGTTCTTGAGCGCCGCCTAAATCACTAACAAAAAACAGTTCTAATGCATAAAATTTTTTCATAGAATCAAAATAATCTTTTTCTATCAGAAAAACTGTTGTTTCTAAAGTCGCATCCTTAAGCTTAATCCCGATTTCTTCTTCAGCTTCACGCATAATGGCTTCTTTTGGTGATTCACCTGCCTCAATACTTCCTGTCACGCAATGCCAATGTGAAGCCCAAATTTTGTTAGTCTTACTTCTTCTTGTTAATAGAATTTTGCTATCTTTTCTTAAAATTAAATGTGGTATTATCATCATGATGATTTTGCAACCTTCAAATATTGATACGTAAACGCGAGTGCCCGTCCTATAAAATAGCCAGAAAATAATCCACTTATTATACTTTCAATAATAGAGTATTTAAGGAACAAGTCTGGATCTGTCGACTTTAAATAGCCAAAATAATATTTAACAATAAAAAAGGCAAGCAATACTATAAGCGTTCCATAACCCCCAGGCACTTCAATTGACCATTCTTTTATAACCTTTGTTGTATTTCCTGTGTTTATAAAGAAGCTTGCTATGCTGCCTCCCATAATTACAAGACAAAATACCAAAGCATCATCTGAAAGAAGCGTTTGATATTGCGCTGCCAATAGTATAACGGGAATAATAAAGAGGCTCGATAGACGCAAAGTCTTTGGCCTTAAGTCTATAATGCCAATGAATAATACTTCTGCTAATATTAACCAGACCCAGAAAGGTGTTCCTTTAATGATATGCACAAATTCATGCATAACTCTTTCCTCATAAAATGGCAGCTAGAATTTTGCGTATAGCCCAGCCTCTCAAAATCAGTTACGTATCCTAACTTTTGATAGAATGTTTTTGCGCCTTGAAAGCTAATTGTGGCAACAGTTGCCATAGAACATCCTGACTTACGGCCATAATCATGAACCGCTTCCATCAGTTGACGCCCCAAACCATTCTTACGATGAGCCGGATGTACCCACAATTGATCGGTATAAATAGACCTCTTGCGTAAGTATATAGAATTGGAAATTACTTACAGGGAGGGATTGATATTTTTTATAAAGCGTGTATAGAACTTGATTTTTAACCAACAAGAGACTATACACAATGATAAGATACAGTAAAATTGCTAAACATCCAAGAGTTTTTTTAAGATTATTTGGCATG
>NZ_JACVVM010000038.1 GCF_016751895.1 Candidatus Sarmatiella mevalonica
TTTGCAGGAGATTCAACGCTTTTTAATTCTTTCGCTACCACCTCAAAATCAAATAAGTCTTTAAATTTGCGATATTGATGCTTTGGACTAACTAATTGATTTAAACTTACCATTGTAATTTGATGCGCTGAAGACATTTGAAAACCTCGTGCTTTTGAGATTTATTATAACAAAAATTACCTCATCTCGCAACGGTCCCATTCTGCGTTTTTTAAGTGCATAACTTACTTTCTTACTTACGCAACAGGTCTACTATAGGATAATGGCATTTTCTTTTTATTTTATCGCATTATATACTAAAATTTCCACTTAATTAATACAAGGTGGTTTGCTATAATTGAATCTGTGGGTTGCAAACTTATTTTTCTACCACCTTATTCGCCAGACCTAGAGCCGATAGAAAAATTTTAGGCTAATATAAACGACGGATTAAAGATAGAATTACTAAATTTACTCATTTGTATGATGCCTTACAGCACTTCTTTATCTCACTTAATAAAATTATAGGGTAGTATGACAAAAACTAACCGTTCATACTACATCATCTTGTCGTACTTTATATATAATAGGTAAAAATGGTAGGCCACTTAGTGCAAATAAAGCAGAACAGATTAATTCGCTACTAGAAGAGTTGACAATCATTAATATACAGAAGATTACTGAAACCAACGCGGCTATAAAATATAATACATGAAATTTAATCCGCTTACTAAGCATAAGCTTTATCATACTTATAGCGCAAATAAAATATACAAAAATAAAAGTTAACACCGAGAGATTAATAATATCATCTATCTGCTTCGCTAATTCCCCGCTAGCAGTGTAATACATAAATGGCACCATAAGTAAGGAGCTAATGAGAATGCTATACACCGGCGCACCTTTAGAATTGAGATGCGCGAAAAAAGATGGCATCAAACCCTCGTAGGCTAAGTTGCGCGATATTTGACTGGCTGAAAAGATCCAGGAATTGATTGTACCTATGCAAATTAAGCTTGTGAGTATTGATATACTTAAATGCCAGGAGTGACCTAGTAGATGCTCTATCACATCTACATATGGCGCATTAGATTGAGCTAGTTGCTGGGCTGGAATTACTCCTAAAATACTCACGGAATTAATAAAATATACTGCTGCTACAATAGTAGTTCCTATTACCAACGCTTTTGGAATTAAAGAGCGAGCATTCTCTACATCCTTCATTGGAATAGTAGCTGTTTCCACACCTATAAAGCACCATAAAGTGAACATTGTTACTTTATACAAAATTTGCCACGCAGAGAGTGACTCTACTTGCTGTGGTATAGTGAAATGCGACGGTTCAATTTCGGGCAAAGCTAAGATAGGTATAATTATTAGAGGCAAAACCTTTATTGCGCTTAAAAAGATCTCAGTCATACCCACTGCATGCGTACCATATAAGTTGAGCAGCGTGAGGACTGCTAAAAGCAAAAGCTCCAACCAAAAATATATCTCCTGATAGTTAGGCAAGAAGGGCGAGAGCGAGCTAACAGCCACTCCTATCACAGCAGTGGTGCTAAGCCACGAAATAACCCAATAGGTCCAGCCCACAAAAAATCCCACTAAATCACCAAATGCTGATCGAGCATAGCTTTGCGGCCCACCAATATTTGTTTTGGCTGTTTGCGCAAGATATGCGAAGGTAAGGGCTAAGCATATGGCGCCAATACCAGAAAAGCACCAGCCCCAAAGGCTATATGCACCATAAGGCGCCAGGCTTGAGGGTAAGGTTAATATCCCAGAGCCTATTTGGCTACCTATAACGATTGAGAGTAGAGCCCAAAACCCTATCTGCTTCACTTCGCTTGGTTTGCTGCATAACCTTATTTCCGCCCGAGAGTTGCGTTGACTAGAATGCGATAACTTTCTGACGCGAGGTTTTGGATTATTTGTTTTAGATTTATTCACTTTTTTGCTAGACGCGTCACTGCTGATAGATTTTGCTTAATCAGGAAAAGATTAGTTTAATTTAGTTTTAAAGTTATTGTGCTAAACTAACCTATCGCACATTACGAGACGAGCGTTTTGAAGAAATTAAATCTATGATGCTCATCTTGGTGAGTGGATGTTTTTTACGCACTAAACTACCCAAGGTATTGCATTCAACCTTTGTGTATATTTGTGTAGAAGCGATGTTACTATGACCTAATAATTCCTGTATCACTCTCAAATCAGCGCCATTGCTTAGCATATGAGTAGCGAAAGTATGGCGTAGTACATGAGGTGAAACGTCGTTAGGGTCAATACCTGCTGCGTAGGCAGTGTGTTTTAACGCGACAGCAAAATTTTGGCGCGTCATATAACCTAAGTTTGACTTAGAGCAAAAGAAATATTCATTCTTCTTTTCGTAGTTTTGTGTCTGATTTCGAATTTCTTTAACAAAATATGACCTGATATCTGCATATCTTTGTAATGACTGCGCAGCCTCATCGTGCACCACCAACACTCTTTCCTTGCCACCCTTGCCCTTGATGATAAAAGATTGCTTCACTTTGTTTTGGTGGTCTAGTATAGTGTATGTGTGAATACTCACTAGCTCAGAAACTCGCATGCCAGTAGCGTAAAGCAGATGGATCATTGCGTTTAACCTAATGCCATAATATGAACGATCATTATTTGAATACATTAATAGAGCTCTCATATGCTCTATAGATATAATATTCGGAATAACTTGAGCGTACTTTGGGGCGCTAATATTCAGCAGTGGATCGCTGTTTACTACCTTGTTCATTAACAAGAAATCATAATAACCGCGTAGGGTAGAGAGTTTTCTATTCACCGTTCTAGATTGAGAGCGCCGCGCCGTGAGGAACTCTATGAAGTCAATGATGTCGCCACCCTGAACTTCTGCTACGTTAATTTCTTTTTGTAAAAGAAATTGCTTAAAATCTAATAGGTCACGTTTATAGCTATAAACTGAGTTTGGCGTCAACCCCTTTTCTACAACCAAACTCTCCAGAAATTGATCGAGACAATGCATATAATAATCCTATAATAAGATAGAAAAAGAAAGATGGTACACTCTTATATTCGAAGAATTGATGTCGTTTTATTTTACAGACTAGTGCTTCCTGAATAGTGTTAATAAACCACTATCACAGAGCCTTCGCCGGTTAGGATGTAGTAGCAAGCATACGAAACGCAAAAGCCAGAAACATACATGAGGCACACACGGTTTTGAATTGGAATAGTGAAACAACAGCTTTCTCTGCTAAGTTTACCAAAAAGCTAACAAATCAAGTTAATGCGCAAAGATCAAACTATAAGTCCAACGTGCTATCCAGTAGTAATATATTTAGGTTGTATGGAGGCTAGGGTCGGAATCGAACCGACGTATGGAAGATTTGCAATCTTCTGCATTACCACTTTGCGACCCAGCCATAAAATAAAAACACAACTCATAACTCACTATGAGCTAATGTGCAACTGTATAAAAACTCATACAGCTTAAGAGCCCAAGAATTTTAAGTAAATTATTGCCGACAGATACCAGCAAACGATTATGGGCGAGCAAATAAGATTATCTCAAAATTCGCTATTGCACATGAAGGCATTGCAGACAAGGGCGGCATGCACTACCGCGCAAAGTAGCGTTGTGCCAGCTCTGAATAACAAAGAAGCGCCAGCAACTAATCACCGTCTTCGTCTTGCTCAATCTTCTTGCGCACAACCACACGACCATTATAAATGTTTGCGGATAAACGATGGGGCAGATGATATTCGCCCGTTTCCTTATTTTCTACCAGATTTACTCTCTTTAGGCCATGATGAGACCGACGTTGATTTCTCCTTGATTTTGAAGTTTTCTTTTTAGGTACTGCCACAATTCACCTCTTGACTAAAACGAATCTTGCGGAGGCATTCAGAACACAGAATGAACCGCATGAGAGAATCATACGATAACCTTGCTAAGAAATCAAGGGTTTTTAAGAAATTATCTCTTTTTTGTCTATACAAGCTTTTAATAATAATATATCATCTTACACTAATGCCTTTGGTTGGGGCGTATGATTAATTCGTTGTGCAATAACATAACCCACGCGTCTCCTCTTTATAGTATATTATTCTGTTTTGTTTTTATTTTTTTTATTTGTTGTATTATTTATTAATTATTTTTCGTAAAGATCATAACTTATGAATAAGAAAAGCTCACTTTTGTTTGCGATCTGTGCACTCCTCCTTACTTTATCTGCATGCGCCAAACGCCAGATACACGGCCAGTTATTGCCAGACGATTTGGTGCAAAAAGTGAAAGCATCTAGTCATACTCAAGAAGAATTATTGGCTATGCTGGGCACTCCCGCTATTATTCCAGACTATACTAAAAATGTTTGGTATTATGTAGAACAGACTACCGAATCTAAAGCCTTTTTTAAACCAAAAACCATCAAGCAGCGCGTGATGCGCGTGGAATTTAATAGTAATAACATAACATCTCGCATAGATGTGATAGATAATAAACATATAGACTTTAGGCGTTTTGATAGTGAATGCACAGAGGCTAGAGGTACCAAATCTTCATATATGCAGAGATTTTTTAAGAATGCCGGTAGATTTCGTAAAATAAAGCAAAAGAAGAGGGATCAAGATGAGTGAATTAACAGTAGAGCAAATAAGAAAACTTTCTAAACTTGCAAAAATTACCTTTTCTCAGGAAGAAGAGCAGCTTTTTTCTCAACAACTCACCCAGATATTAGATGTGGTGGAAGTGTTACAGAGCGTGAACTGCGATGGTGTGGAGCCCATGTTCTCTGTGCTAGACTACGTCAGTCAACGACTGCGTGATGATGTGGTGCAGCAAGATAGCAAGAAAGGCGAGTTGTTTTGCAACTACCACCAAACCTGCCCTAATAAGCTAGATGTACCATACTTTATAGTACCTAAGGTTATTGAATAGCTCTTACTCCGTTCCAAAACTTATTAAACAAAGTATCAATAGACATGAATAAGAACTAGCTAGTGCGAATTTTCATAATCATTTTCATATATTTCATAAAACAATGGGTTATTTAACATGACCAGTCTAAATCATCTCTCTATTATGCAGGCTATAGAAGGCCTGAAACGTGGCGATTTTTCCGCCACAGAATTAGTGCGTTCTCATATAGAAAATATAGAGCGCTTCTCTGAATTAAACGCATATGTTACTACTACTTTCGAATTAGCTCTCAGCCATGCCAAGGCGGCGGAGGCGAACTACCTTAAAAAACGGAATAAACCGCTAGAAGGCATACCCATAGGAGTGAAAGATCTATACTGTACGCGCGGTATACTCACCACCTGCTCCTCTAAGATACTACATAATTTCGTGCCTCAATATGAGTCTACCGTCACACAGAGAGTGTTTGACTCTGGCGCTATTATGTTAGGTAAAACAAACATGGATGAGTTTGCCATGGGTAGCACAACTACAAATAGCTTTTTTGGTGCCACAATTAATCCTTGGAAAGCGGAAGGTAGCGTAGAGCAACTTGTTGCCGGCGGTTCTTCAGGAGGGTCTTCTGCTGCAGTAAGCGCCTTTTTAGCAATGGCGGCTCTTGGTAGCGACACGGGCGGCTCGGTGCGTCAACCAGCTAGTTATACTGGTTTATTTGCTATCAAACCAAGTTATGGCAGATGTTCTAGAAGGGGTATGATAGCCTTTGCTAGCTCATTAGACCAAGCGGGAGTGTTGACTAGAAACGCCATAGATGGAGCGATTATGCTAGAGAGTATGATGGGGTTTGACCCACTTGACTCTACTTCGCTGGATGCGTCCGTGCCAAAATTAACCGATGCATGCGCCGTGCGTGATCTTTCAGGTGTGAAAATTGCCATACCCATCGATCTTATGTCTAACCCAGGCATGATACCTGAGGTGCTAGATATGTGGAAAAGATCTATAAAGGATCTAGAGTCTTTGGGTGCTGAAATAATAGAAGTGAAGATGCCAATGGCCCACCATGCTCTTGCTGTATATTACATCATCGCTCCAGCAGAGGCATCGTCTAACCTAGCACGTTACGACGGCGTACGCTATGGTTTGCGCCAGGAAGATGAAGGCGATGGTTTAAACGACATGTATATTAAAACCAGATCAGATGGTTTTGGCGCCGAAGTTAAACGGCGTATTATGATTGGAACTTACGTGCTGTCTTCTAAGGCGATGGATTCTTACTATATTCGGGCTCAAAAAGTGAGGCGTTTAATCGCGCTGGAGTTTCGGGATATTTTTCAAAAAGCTGACGCAGTACTTCTGCCTTCCGCGCCAACTGATGCTTTTGCTTTGAATGCTAAACTAGATCCTGTTTCTGTATATCTAAACGATATCTTTACAATACCCGCAAGTCTTGCCGGCCTACCTTGCGCCTCAGTGCCAGCTGGTCTTTCAAAACGTGGTTTGCCGCTTGGGATGCAGGTGGTGTGCAAACATCTAGACGAGCTTAATGTTTTTAGAGTATCGTCTGCGCTTGAAAAAGTGAATGAACATTTAAATTTTAAGCCAAGAGGTTTTTAGATGGAAGAATTACTGAAAAAATGGGAGTGTGTTATAGGTTTAGAAATTCATGCTCAAATTAGCTCGAAGTCTAAGTTGTTTTCTTCGAGTTCTACTACATTTGGCGCCGAGCCAAACGAGAACGTCTCTTTTGTAGATGCAGCTATGCCAGGAATGCTTCCTGTATTAAATAAAGAGTGTTTGCATCAAGCTATCAGAACGGCACTTGCCCTTAATTCTAGGGTGCATTTAGTGTCTATGTTTGACAGAAAAAACTACTTCTACGCAGATTTGCCACAAGGATACCAAATTTCTCAATTCTATCATCCCATTGCTACCGGTGGATATATCAAGCTAGAGCAAGAAGATGGAGAAAAGACTATTCGCATTAATAGACTGCATATCGAGCAGGATGCTGGCAAAAATATACACGATCAATCACCAAAATATAGCTTCGTTGATCTAAACCGCGTTGGCGTAGGACTAATGGAAATAGTGAGCGAACCGGATCTGCGCTGCGCACAGGATGTGCTAGAGTATGTGAAAGCTTTGCGTAGTATTTTAAGATATATTGGTAGTTGCGATGGTGACATGGAGAAAGGTTCATTGAGATGCGATGTGAACATATCAGTGCGACCAAGAGGTAGCACCGAGCTGGGCACTAGGTGCGAAATAAAGAACGTGAATTCCATGAGGAGCATTTCGCGCGCTATCGAATTTGAATTTATGAGGCAAGTAGAGCTGATTCAGGCGGGCGGAAAGGTGGAGCAAGAAACCAGATTGTTTGATGCCACTTTAAACGAAACTAGAGCGATGCGCAGCAAAGAAGATGCTCATGATTACAGATATTTTCCAGATCCAGATCTGCTACCGGTGGTAATAACGCAAGATTTAGTAGAACAAATAGGCGCTACCTTACCAGAACTACCTAATCAGAAAAGAAAAAGATATATTGGCGTTTTAGGGCTAAGCGCATATGATGCGCAAGTGATTGCAGAAGATGCTGAAATTGCTGAATATTTTGAGCGTGCGGTAGATGCTTTTACTCAATTTGTACACCCCTCCGCTGCCTCTTCTTCTCCAGCTACCTCTGAACCAAGTAAGGCGTCAAGTAGTGACTCTAAGATTATAGCTAATTGGATTACTAGCGAGTTGTTCGCGTTGCTTGGGAAGAATAATGTTGAAATTAATGCCTGCAAGGCAAGACCAGAAGCTATTGCAAAACTGGTGTATTTAATTGATGTTGGAACTATCTCAGGTAAGATTGCGAAGGACGTGCTGGTAATTTTATTTGATACGGGCATGGATCCAGAAGAAATAGTATTGCAAAATGGTTGGAAGCAAGTGCAGGATGTGTCTAGCATAGAGGCGGTGATAGACAAGGTGTTGCAGCAGAATGCACCATCAGTTGAGCAATATTTAGCTGGTAAGGATAAGTTGTTTGGCTTTTTTGTGGGTAGTGTGATGAAAGAAACCAAGGGTCTTGCCAGTCCGTCTTTGGTGAATGACTTGCTCAAACAGAAGCTAACGAGTTATAATAAGAGTTAATTAGAGTTTGGCAAAGAGGTCTATTAAAAGATATTAAAAGAATTTGAGGATGTGAGTGTAATATGAAGATAATGCTAAAAAATTACGCGAAGGCTTTGCTAGATTATGCCATGCGCAATAAACTAGAAACGCAGATTGAAGAACAGTTTCGGTGTATGGTGTCCTCTATTATGAATAATCGGGAATTAAATGATGTATTGGGTTCTAAAGCTATAACTAAATCTAGCAAGTCTGTGGTGCTCACTCGGGTTATGACGCAGTGTAAGTTTGATGGGGGCTTAATCAGGTTTTTTACTCTTTTGATTAAACATGAAAGAATAGCTATGCTTGATCAGATATATACGAGTTATCAAAACCTGGCGCGCGCGTCATCTGGTAAAGAAAAGGTGATAGTGTATTATGCGCGCAACATTGCAGACAAAGAAAGGAATAGTATTGCTGACCTAATCAAGAAAGAATTGCGGTGTGTTAAACTAGATGTAGATTTTATAGAGGATGTTAATCTGGTAGCGGGTTTTGTAGTGCGCCATAATAGCGTGAGGATGGATTATTCTGTAGCCGGAATTATTGAACATCGTTTAACTGCCGACTGTTAAGCGTGGCTATCGGGAGCCAATGTCGTAAGGGATTTATAGAAATAGAGTTTCGTTAAGAAATTAAGATATGAATAAGCTGCTGATAGACTGCCCTAACTGTGATACCTCGTTTGAGGTAGTGACCGACGGTAACATAGATGGGCGTAAACTGCGCTGTTCAGAGTGTAGGTATGTTTGGTTGTTTCACTCAGCAACAGAAGTTATCGATGAGGAAGAAGAGAGCGGAGAAGATGATGATGATGTTCGCGCTCACGAGGGCCATGGTCAGAGCGATGCGCGTCAGAATCTTGATGAGAATCTTGATGTTTTTGAAGATAGCGCCAACCAGCAAGATAGTTATGCGCACGATAGGCAAGCGGCGCAGTCTGCGCGTTTTGTCCAGCATCCTCATGGTGGATATATTAGCCAATCATTTGCTCACCCATTAACTAGCAAGGAAGAGCGAAGTTCTGCCAGCTATAGCGGAGGCGTGAGCGCACATCATGACCGTGGCAAAGAGTATGTTCACGCTAAAAACCATCATGTACCAGTTAATTCTTTATCATCTGCGAGCAATAATAAACATCTTTCCAAACGCGTTTATGATGAGCAAACGCAAGGATCATACGAAGCGCAGAACGCCTGGCATACTAAAGTACGTGAGGATTCACGCATCAACAGCGACGCGCAGTTGCCATCAGGAGTAGAGTTTGGGGTGGGGTCTATTGAATATACTGAGGTAGATAAAGTTAGAACAAGCTCGTTTCAAACTATTCCCAAACGCCAGGAGTTGCTAGAGCATACAACTAGTAAGTGGGAGCAATCTGATTCAGCTTTTGCATTTCAAGATGTTGCGTATAGAAAGCAAAAAATAACTTTGCCTATCACGCAGCTACCAGAGCAAAAGAATACATCTTATCTTTTATATCTCACCACAGTTGTGCTGCTCGCATTTATCACCGCCATAGTTTTGTTTGGTTTTAGGGATTGGTATCTTGCAGATGTTACATTAAGTTCAAAAATCAACTTATCCTTGAGTGATGTGCAGATGATTAACCAAGATAATAAGTTAACAATATTATCGAAAATTATTAATAATTCATCAAAGGTTGATGCCGTGCCATTGGTGCGCATTAGACTGTTGGATCATAAAGATAGAGTGGTGGAGCAGAAATTACTAAACTATCAACAAATTGCCTTGCAACCTGGACAAGAGTTTAATATTAAAATCGATTTTGATTGCGTTACGCAAAAGATCAAATATGCTGATGTGAGCATTGGTAGTAAATGGGATTTTCTTGTGCGATAAATTTGTTCGATAAAATGATAATTCATTTAGTTTTTGATTTAGATTATAGATAGATTATAAATAAAATATAGAGATATGCAGCCAAGAATTAGCATGATTACCTTAGGTACGAGAGATTTAGCAAGAGCTACGCAATTTTATGAGAAAGGATTAAATTTTCCAAGGATGGATTTTCCCGGTGATGTGAGTTTTTTTACGCTTAGTGGTTGTTGGCTATCGCTCTACCCATGGGAATTACTAGCGCAAGATGCCCAAATGAACGGCGGTGCGTCTGGTTTTCGAGGAATAACGCTTGCGCATAATGTTGCAAATGAGAATGAGGTAATTACTGTATTAGCCCAGGCTGAAGAGGCCGGAGGTAGGGTCGTGAAGCGCGCTCAAAAAGCTGACTGGGGCGGATTTTCTGGTTATTTTATCGATCTGGATGAGCATTTGTGGGAAGTGGCATACAATCCGTACTTTCACGTTGGTGCTAAGGATGTTTTATAAAATGAGATTAGGAGTGATGCGGGGGGGTGTTACGTATGAACGGATTAATGCAAATTATCAAAGGAACGCCATTATACATTTGGGGTGTATTAGCTTATTTGTTGTTTGTTGGCATTAAGAGTGTCAAAACGCGAGTGATTTATCTACCAAAGCTTTTTATCATTCCATTGGTATTGCTATCTATGAAGTACAAAACCTTTCTTTCTGAAGACGTTTTGGTGTTTTGTTTTGCGATTATAGTAGGCGGCACATCGGGATTTTTTATGCATTTTAAACATAAAATAAAGGTTATAAAAAAAGAAGTGGCGGTTGAAGTGCCTGGAGGTTATGGAACTCTCATAATATTGCTTTCCTTTTTTATTATTAAATACTATTTTGGATACTTAAGGTCTGCAGATCCCGATTTATTTCTTAAATATTCTATCATAGAAAGTATAATTAGTGGGTTGTTTTCTGGTTATTGCATAGGACGAGCGCTAATGTTTAGCTATAAATATTCGAGAGATTTAAAATTAGCAATAGAGTCAGCATCTACACGCATATAGCTAAACAGTATAAAAAGAGGATGACAATAAGAACAGATAGTGGTATAAAATAGTAGTAAAATATATAAATATGATTTCTTCAGTAGATTTCTGCAAAAAAATTTCATAAGAGTAAAGAGACGAAAAAATTATTAGAAGACGAGCAGCATACCTTAATTTATTTACCACCCTATTTTCCCGATTTAAATCCTATTGAGAAAAAATGTGCTCACGCTAAACTCACAAGAATAAATTTTAATTGCTCAATTGATGCTTTACTTCAATAGACCTCTTGCATAACCTATTCCGCGGGGTAATTTTGTTGTCAAAACTCCTTTGCGCTCCTCATATACTAGAGTATACTGCGGCGCTCAACATCATTTTCCTAAAAATTCCTCCTTCATTAGATCTCTCTCGAAACTGTGATATATGTATATACTCAAGCTAGGTCAATAAAAATATTATGGTTGTGCAATTGAAATATGAACAAGCGAAGATTTTATCAGATGATCAATTCAGAAGATTAACAGGAGTTAAGCGTGGTACGTTTGATAAGATGGTAAAAATATTAGAAGAAGCTGATAAAAAGAAAAAACTAAAGGAGGTAGAAGAAATAAGCTGAGCATGGAAAATCAGCTATTAATGACATCGGAATATATCAGAAAATACCGCGCATATTTCCATGTTAGTCAAAGTTATGGAATAAGCAAAAGTTCCTGTTACAAAGGAATTAAGTGGATAGAAGATACGCTAATCAAGCATCCTGATTTTGCTTTGCCTGGTCGCAAGGCATTAGGCAGTATCGACATTGATTTTATCCATCGATAAATTCCGGCTATAAAAACAAAGCCAAGATATGCAATATCAAGCTTGTCGTATCTTGTTGCGACACGCCTAAAATGCTTGAGCTTATTGAACATACGTTCAATTAAATTCCGTTCCTTATACAATTCTTCGTCATACTCCCTTGGTACTTTTCTTCTTGCTCTGGAAGGTATTACAACTTCAGCTTTCGCATCCTTAGCTGCCTTAACCATATAATCCACATCATAATCCCTTATCTGCTATCAAGGCCTCCATTTTTCTATCTTTTACCAAATCTAACGCTTTTATATAATCGGACCTTTGTCTCGCAGTAACAAAGAATCTCACAAGATTTCCCAATGCATCACAAGCAGCATGTAATTTGCTACTAAACCCTCCTTTAGATCTTCCTAACCCCCTTTTCTTGTATACCAGTTTCGGTATTTCTTTAAAGCACCTGCTGAGTGCTGGTGCGCTCTGATAATAGTAGAATCTATCATT
>NZ_JACVVM010000039.1 GCF_016751895.1 Candidatus Sarmatiella mevalonica
AAAGCAAAACTTTCCGAGGCTGGTAAAAGTTTTAGCAGATCGGGGGTATCAAGGTGATTTACAAAAATGGTTTTATGCGCATACGCAGGGGTGTTTGCTGAGCATTGTCAAGCCGGTGGACAGAACGAGGGGGTTTAAGGTCCAGCAATGGCGGTGGCTTGTGGAACGCTCGTTTGCGTGGCTGGGTAATTTCAGAAGATTATCCAAGGATTATGAGATTTCCCCTTCATCCGCTAAGGCTTTTGTTCAATTAGCTTTCACAAAAATTATGCTGAATAGGTTAGTTAAATGTTTTGCGTGACTGGTTCTAAGGGTAAAATTCTCAATTTGATAAATTATACGATGCCTTGCCTCAATTCTTTAATGCGCAAACTTCAACTTAATTTACTATAAATATGAGCAGTTCGCGCGCGCTTGCTCGCTCTCAACTCCCTCTTTTTGTAGTTGTGCATCATTCGCACATGCATCTTTATGCTAAGCATTACTGTATCTATCTCCCTCTTTTTCTAAACGACATATATAACAACAGGTCTTTTTCACAACAATCGTATCAGAAGCGAGTACAGGGAGCATGCGAGGCGTGGAACGCTGGGCATACATGGGTACGTGATTTTGAATCGGAGCAATGCATCACGTTACCATCAGAAGTAGAGATGCGCAAGAAGTCTAATGCAAGACATTTTACTCAATCTTCTGTTCTACATAAGCATTGCGCACAAAGTAACGTGTATGAATATTTTTTATTAGTGCTACGCTCTGAATATCATGCTATTTATCTTACTCGCGCTAAATTCTTTCTTTTAAGCAAAAAAGTTGTAATTGCAAAAAATGTAAATTATAAATATTTCCTTGAAACAATCATGTTCTTTGTTATTTACACAAGTCATACCCCGGACTTGTTTATCGATTGTATATCGTGTATATATTTGATTAATTTATATTTTAAACAAATTATTATTGTTGCTCCGTATCTTAGTCGAATTTCTATTGTTGGGTCATTATTACATTTAATCTCTCATGTGTTTGCCACAGAAGATAGCACTTCTGGTTCGAGCAGTAATATATCTCTTTCCAAACTCACTCATGGGGAGCGATGCGAAGAGTATACGAAGCGCAGAACTTCGAGTGCGCATAAACATGAGGATTTTAGTATGGGAACAATGCCACATTTGGCGTTAGGACTAGAGTTTCAAAAGAAGTCTAATGTTAATTGTAATGATAGTTTTTATAGCGCATATAATTTAAAAAGTTATGCGATTCTCATACCTTTATATCAGGAAACTAATCAAGTTTTAAGTATTATTAAACATTTTTACGGAATGTTGTACCCAGAAGAGTTGATGGATGTGAGGTTATTAGTAGAAGAAAGGGATGTAGAGATGATGGAATTTGTGCAAACAGTTTCTCTACCTCATTTTATGTCTGTATTTGTTATACCTAATGACGTGGTATTAACTAAACCAAAGGCATTAAATTATGCAGCGCACTTTATAGAAAGTGAATATCTTGTAATATATGATGCTGAAGATAGGCCAGAATATGATCAATTGTATAGAGCGATAATGAAATTTCAGCAGGTAGATGAAAAATGTATTTGTTTACAAGCTAGACTTTCGTTTTTAAATAGTTATGAGAATTTAATAACATTCTGGATAAGTGTCGAATATATTCTATGGTTTAATTTTATTTTACCAGGGCTCGAATTTTGTAGAATGCCGCTCACATTAGGTGGTACTAGCAATCATTTTAAAACTGACAAAATTAAAGAAATTGGATATTGGGATGCTTATAATGTTACAGAAGACGCGGAGCTCGGTTTAAGAATATATGCGCAGCAGTATGTTGTGTCTATGTTAGATTCAGTGACTCATGCCGAGGCAGTAGTGAGTTTAAAAGGTTGGCTAGGGCAACGCGCAAGATGGAGCAAGGGTTTTATCCAAACTTTTTTCATTTTTCTCAAAATGTACAATAAATATGGTGAGATGAAGTTATATCATCAGTTAATGATTATAATTTTTACTGGAGTTCACGCTGCACAGTTTTTGTTCGTACCTCTAATTGTATTAATCTCTTATATTTACGATATAAAGTATATAGGAGGTTTTTGTTTGGTGAGTTTTTTATTATTTTCTTATGCTAATGCGATATGCGCAATTAGATTGAGTTTGCTGGATTTACCTAATAAACTATTGTGTGCGTTAGCTATTGCAACATATCCTGCGTATTTTTTATTGCATGTGTTCGCGACATATATAGCGGTATTTGAGTTATATTACAATCCGTTTTATTGGTGTAAAACCATGCATGGTTTATCTAAAAAAATTAAACTGTGATGTAAGAGCATGAGTTTTTAATTCTATTTCTTTAGTTTAGTATTTATATAATACAGCCCTATCCCTTCCTTCGTGTTTAGCTCGATATAATGCATGATCTGCAACTTCTATAAATTCTTCCCTACTTAAACCCTTAATATAGCAAGCAATACCTATAGAGATGGTGATTTTTATTTTTCGTTGCACGCTATGCTTTGCTTCGTTTTGCTGCAAAGAGATGAGAGTAAGTTTGTTGTTAGAGTTATGCGCAAGGTCAGTGTTTTGTACGTGATGTGAGTCGTATGTCTGATCTATAATAATTTCTAGATCTCTGATCGCTTTATTGATTCTTGATGCAATCTCTAAGGCTTTAGCTTCTGATACATCTTGTAATACAACACAAAATTCTTCTCCTCCATATCGGGCCACCAAATGATCGGCTCGCAAATTTTGCACCATTGCATTCGCACAACTCTTTAATACTAAATCGCCAACTTGATGACCGTATACATCATTCACTTTCTTAAAATAGTCTATATCCATCATTAATAAATGAAGTTCTTTGTTATGTTGTACGCAAAACTGAATAGTTTTGGTGAGATGCAGATCATAATATCTGCGGTTATATAGATTTGTTAGCGAGTCTTTAATAGAAAAATGAACGTTATCACTTAGTATCTTTTTCAAACTTTCCTGATAGAATTCGCGCTTAAGCTGCGTACGTAACCTAGCGAGGAGTTCGCTTTCATCAACTGGACGAATAAAATAGTCATGTATGCCTATCTCTAAGCCTTTAATGAGTACACTAGAATCGGGGTCATGGCTAGATAAAATAAAGATGGCTTTATTGTTTATTTTATCTTTAATATGAGTAATAAGCTTTAATGGATCGCAGTCATCAAGTTGCGCATTAATGATAAAAATATCTCCATTTATACACTGGTTTGGATCTTCGATACTCTGTATTGTGTCTATATTACTCGTAATGCAGGTGAGTATTTTACTAATTCTTCTAGCTTCTGCGCAATCATCATCAATCACCACTATTTTGCCATCAAATGGCGCGAGATTAAAATGAGCATAATCTAATTCTAAATCTGTCATTACGTCGTTTCTGATATTTAATTCATCCATCAACACCTTGATTCTTATTAAAGATTTAATGCGAGTGAATAATGCGAGGTCATTGATTGGTTTAGTGAGAAAATCATCAGCGCCAGCCTCCAAGCCCTTAACTTTACTTTTGATATCAGAAAGCGCTGTGATCATGATGATGGGTATAGTGGCGGTTTTTGGATTGCTTCTAATCTTATAACACACCTCGAAGCCGTTCATTTCTGGCATCATTACATCTAGTAAAACTACATCTATCTTGTTTTGATCTAAGATTTGTATTGCTGTCGCGCCAGAAAGCGCTGTGTGAATGGTATAGTATTGATCTGCGAGTTTAATTTCGAGCAACTTAATGTTTGTCTCTATGTCATCTACTATTAGTATAGAACTCATATGGTGGTAACCCCCCCCTTTTTTTTAACTACAAACCGTTATCGCTTGCAAGGAAAGTTGGGAAGATTTAATAGAATATCTAAGTTTTCTTAAAGATTTGACTTCAATCTGCCTAATACGTTCACGCGTTACGCCAAACATTGCGCCAACCTCCTCTAGGGTATATACGCCAGATTTGAGTATATGCAAGATTAAATTAAATCTTAGCCTAATCACTCTCTCTTCTCTTGGCGTGAGAGAAATCAAAGCTATAGTAATTCTCGAAAGCAAGTCTTCTTTGAGAGCAACATCTATAGGTGGAATAGCTGCGTGATCTGGTATAGATTCGCCAAGAGAATTATTATCATCATCTCCAATTGGTGTTTCTAGACTCATGGGATCTTTTGCAATTCTTCGCACTTTTAGCACTTTATTTATAGAAATGCCTAGTTTTATTGCTATTTCCTCAGAAGTAGGCTCTCTACCCAAAGCAGCTCTTAACTGTTGTTCGCATCTCGTGATTTTATTGATGCTTTCTATCATATGCACAGGAATGCGAATAGTTTTAGCCTGATCTGCGATAGAGCGCGTGATGGCTTGTCTAATCCACCATGTGGCATAAGTGGAGAATTTATATCCTTTGCGATATTCGAATTTATCTACGGCTTTCATCAAGCCTAAATTACCCTCTTGTATCAAATCTAAAAAATGCAATCCGCGATTAGAATATTTTTTTGCAATAGATATCACGAGGCGTAAGTTTGCTTGAATCATGTCTTGCTTGGCCTTGGCTGTTTGTCTGGATATTCTCTGTATTGCAATCACTATATTACGGAAATCTTTAACTGGTATACCTACGGTGCGCGCTAAGTTCTGAAAAGAAGAAACTAACTCATCCATAGCATCCTTATTTTCTTTTACTAAAGTGCTGATTTTTTTATTTTTATGACTTTGTAAACTTTTAACCCAAGCATCGTCTATAACATTTGCTTTATGATACTCTTCTAAAAAATCTTGGCGCGAGAAATTGCGTTTTTCGATCGTTTCTATAAAGGTTGACTCGATGCCACGTATTCTGTCATGATGAGAATATATTGCATTAACGATTTTCTCATGCGATTTATGAGTGAGATTGAACTGTACAATATATTCTACTAGTTGATCTAGTAGTTCTTGATATCGCTGATCATCTTTTGTAACTTTAGTGTTATTGTCTCCATGATAATGCAAATGAATCATTTGCTGGAATTTTTGAGCAATTTCGTTAATTTGCTCAAGTTTTTCCATAGTATTAGCAAATAACTTTTCCTCTGTGACGGAGAGTGCGTGTTGCATCTCTTCATCGCACTCGGAGTCATCCTGTTTGCAAGTGTCGGCTGTGTCTATATCATCGATTAATTCCTTAACATGCATTTTGCCAGCGGCAAGGTCTTTGTACCAGCTATTAAAGAATTTTAGAGATAGTGGAATTTCACAGAGTAGATTAAGAATAGAACGACTACCATGCTCTATTTGCTGAGCCACGGCCATTTCATCATTTTTAGAAAAGAGTGGGGCTGCTCCAATTTCCTTTAGATACAGTCGCACAGTATCCGCCGTTTGTAAATCGCCAACTGTTAACTCCTGTTCTTCCTCGATTTCATTATCTTCTAGCGTGACATCAGTAGCGACGAATTCTATCTCTAAATCCGGCGTTAAAAAAGCATCTTCTTCATCTAGCGCAATGTTTTCGAATATATCTTCTTCGCGTTCTTCAGATTCGTTTTCTGTTGATATTTCGTCTATATACTGTCCCTGTTTCGTCATGAAAATAATCTCTCGATTGCCTCTATTTTTGTTTGTATCTTAGAAATTTCTAATCTATAGAACATTACCCTACTATATATTGATTTTACATCTTCGCTAGCAATATGCAATAGTTCTAGCTCCCTTTTAAGTTGTATGATTTGGTAATGATGTTTAATGAAGCTCCATGCAATGTCTAATCTTTTATGTCCATCGATAGTAAAAAAATTATCAATTAGTTGGTTGGTGATGTTAATGGCGTCTTGAATAAATGATGCATTATCTATGCTACTAGCATTAAACATAATTTCTGGCAATGGAGTTTTTTCTTCAATTTGCTGCACTAACCATTCTTTAATGCGATATTCTGCTTTTTCAGATGCGCGCGCATTATCCCCGGCATCATAGATATTAAGCGTATTATCTATTATTTGCTTATCTTCTTGATCTTGCGCAAGAGATGGGTTTAAAGCTAATAATCCGTAGATATAGTATTCTATTTTTTCTTTTTGAAAATTAGTGTGTTTGATAATTAGGTTAGACTGTTGAGTGTGGTGTTGGGGTGCGCTTTGAGAATTAACATTACCTTTCTTATTGTTAGTTAAGGTGGGATAATGTAGATGCTGAGCGTTTTTAAACAAATAGAATAATTGATCTCTAAAAAATTGTTGGTAATTTTTTTTTAATTCCGGCGCCTTAATTACTTCGCACGTTTTGCACAAGTCTTGCATAACTTGCGTTTTAAATTCTGGCGTGAGTTTATTTTTTGATAGTTTTTGAATAATTTTATTCCTTCTATCCTCCCACAGCGCTTCGCACAGCGGTTTCTTGCTTTCAATTAATGCATCAAATCCTACCTTGCCTTTTGTAAGTATTAGTTGGTCAGGATCTTGCGCTATGGGTATTTCTAGAAAGAATAATTCTTTTTGAGGGGAGATGAGATCTAATGCTTTTTCTATGAGTTTTATTTTGGCTTTGTATCCTGCTACATCTGAGTCTAAAGCTACAATAATCTTGTCATGTTTTTTAAATAATCTCTCGATGCGCTCATGGTTAATTGCCGTACCTAAATTGGCTACGGTTTGATGATATCCTATGCTATGAAGTCGAATAGCGTCTATATATCCTTCTACTAATATGATATATCCATTGAGGGTTGCTGCAATTTCTGCTTTATGCTCACAGTAAAATAATTCCTGTTTTTTAAATACTAAGGTTTCGGGAGAATTAAGATATTTTGGTTGCGCTTCTGTCATTGTGCGCGCACCAAAACCAGCTATGCGCCCATAGGAGTCTCTAATAGGAAAGGTGATTCTGTTATGAAAAATAGATTGCAAATCGCCACGTTTATTCTTTTGTATCATTCCTGCTCTATGGAGTTGTAGCAAACTGATATGGTTTTTTTCGCAAAAAGCTTCAAATTCACGCTGGTTTGCTGTCGCAAAGCCTATCTCGAAAGAATCGATGAGATTAGCGTCGATAGCTCTTTGTTTTAGGTAGCTCAGGGCTTGTTGGTTCAGCGAGGATTTAAAAAAGTTATTGATTAATTCTAATATCTGATGTATCTCTTCTTGTTCTTGATATATACGCGCATCTTGAGAGTTTAGCTGCGGTTGTGTTATGCCATGTTCTTGTGCAAGCTTTATAGCCGCATCTTTATAGCTGCAATTTAAAATAAGTGATGTGAATTTAATGACATCTCCACCAGTAGAACAGCCAAAGCAGTAGAAGAATTTTTTTTGCGGATTGATAGTGAATGATGGAGTTTTTTCTAGATGTAGCGGGCACAGTCCTTTATATCTGTTAGAGATTTTTTGCAACACAACTTTTTGTCCAATAACGCTGATTGGATCTACAATATCGCGTATTTTTTGATAGAACTCTTGATATACTTTCATTATACAACAGTTAGTTAAAAATAGTTGCGCACAAAATCATAACCATTAATTCTTTTTGTTTCTTTGTTATTGTGCAAAATTACCTCGAAATGCAAATGATGGTTTGTAGCCACGCCGCTTTTGCCTTGCACGCCTATTTTTTCTCCTCTCATAACCACCTGCCCCATTTTTACATTTTTTTTACTAAGGTGAGCATAACGCGTTTTAAGGCCATAGCCATGATCTAACTCTAAATATTGCCCATAACCCCAACTAGAACCTTGAGCGCACACAACGCCGTCAGCAGATGCGTATATGTCGCACCCCTTGGGGCCAGCGATGTCTATTGCATAATGAAATTTCTTTTTTTTATGACTCATTGGATGATTTCTATACCCAAAATGGCTTGTGAGTAGGCAATTACTCTCTGGTAGAAAGATAGGTATTTGTTTAGCAATGAGGTCTAGGAGATATAGTTTTTTAATCTGACTATCTGCTCCGAATTCTAAGGCGTATTTAGCTTTTTCTTGCTCGAGTATTGGTAGATGATATTTATTTTTTAGGTCTTTTAGTAACGTTTGCAGCTTCTGTATTTTGGTTTTAACAACCCTTTGATATCCAGGGCAGCCGCACTCCCATTGTCTACTGAAGTTTGCAATGTAATGATTATTCGCGCATTTATGATTAATCAAACGCCCAAAATGTTTATTAAATATTCTATTATCTTTTTTACCATGCTCTTTTTCACCATGCTGCCCAAACGATGAGGTGTCTGGGATTTGCACTAGCTCGTATATTGGAAAGAGATGAGGGTAAGGTGAGTGAGTGCATTGCTTAACTTTGACGTTGATTTTTGCGAAGAGTTTTTGAGACGAAGAAGAGCACCCAGAGAGTACTAGGAGTAGCGAGATAAAAATGAAGCGCACGACGGATATAATTAATTTTTTGCTTTTAGTGCTTTTGATGAATATAGATAAAAAGCTAACCTATAACTAAATATTATAGAAAAGAGGTAGTTGAATATCCAGCCAATAGATAAATAAGGAGAATATTTATATAATTCTATGAACATCTGTATTTTAGCATGATAAAAGAATGGAAGCCAGCCTAACAGGGCCATATTTATTAAATTAATTGTTATGCCAATGATAGGAAATTGATATCCAGCTCCCTTAATGCAGTTTAGGGTAGTACTGTTTGTTTTTATATAGAGCAAACCTATTGTGTAAAACAAGGTCATTTTAAGAAAAGCATGTTTAATGAGGTAATGTTGAGCATTGACTTGCCCTTCGTATGTGAATAGCAACAAACTTAACAAACATAAATTAATATGATTGATGGTGGAGTAAGCGAGCATGTTTTTGAGACTATGCGTAGCCACTGACTTGATGCCGCAATAGACTATGGTAATAAGCGGCGGAAAGAAAAGGAGTGAGTGATATTGATGGGCTTTTAATAGATCCATGTTGCAAAATTCAGAGAGCTTTATAAAGCATATTATGCCACTATTTACCACTAGCGCAGAGTGCAGTAGTGCGCTTACTGGATAAGATGCACACATTGCGTGATTGATCCATTGTGATAGTGGTATTTGTGGTATTTTCGCCAGACCGAAGATAATAAAAAATAATAAAAATATTTGCTGATTTAAAGACAGTGCTATGTTGTGATGCTGTGCTAATGCTATGCTATGACCGATTGTGCTATTAGTAGCATGGTGTATTAGTAGAATGCATGGAGTGAGCAGCAAGGTTGCGCCGATAGTAAGAAGCGTTAAGTATTGCAGCACTGCTCTAGCATTTGCGTGATTGTTTTGCAAAATCATAGGGGCAGTAGAGATGGTGAGGAGTTCGTATGAAACAAACATGGTGGTGAGATTATCTGAAAGCAGTATGCATAGCGTACACAAGAAGGCGATGTGCATAAAAAAGAGAATAATGCGTGCATTCGCGGGTTTCACGGAAAAATAATAAGCGCTATACGCGGTTGAAATACACCATAAGATGGATGTAGCGAGAAACAAAAGGCAGTTATTATGTGATAATAGAAATTCGTAGTGTTTATCCCATATGGTGAAGCGCCAGAGCAGTGCGTGAGACTTTATTGGCCCAATATTTGCGTTAGCGGCTGTATATAATGAATAAGCTAGATATAAAAAAATAACGCTACAGAGTATTGTGAGGGCGCTGCGCGCGACTCGGGTTTTTAGGCAAGATAGCGCGGCACCTAGTGCTATTGGTAGAAGGGAGTATTGTAGTAACATTTTACTTATAGCTTGTGTGTTAGGTTGTATAGTGGCTTATGTATATATAGCCTATACAACTTATATATCTTTTTCAATTTCTCTTGTAATTTTTGATAAAATAGAGCTGCTATGTGAGTAGATTTTAGAAGATGTAGTCAATGAGGTTAAATTAGATATAATCAACAATGGCAAAAGTTACAGTAACGATTTAAATAGACCTGTTGCGTAAGTGAGAATATATCGCCTAATGATAGCAAGAGGTCTTGATTTTTCAAGACAGAAGGTATATATGGAGTTTATTTCAACACAAAACTACTCCATATATGGCAATATCGTGCACAAAAATCAGGAAACATCTAAGAATTTTTTTAAGATTAGAACTGTTGCATAAGTAAGAAAGTAAGAACCAGTCACGTAAAATATTGAAATATAAAGAAGAATTGCTATAATAGGCGTCAAAAAAGAGAAAAGATGTCAAAAAAATATAGTAGCAACACTAGTGATAAAGAGTGGGAATTAATAGAAAAAATAATATACAAGCGAAAAGGTAAACAAGGTCAGACACCACCTAAGGATGCAAGAAAGCTATGAGATGGATTTGTTTAGTCCCAGTAAGAAATGGTTAGGATTAAGTATAAAGTATTCAGGATGAATTGTCCACTGATTTAAAATAAATTGCCAAGGAGTTTTTCCTTTGATGGCTTTAAGTCGTTTAGCGAAGTTATAAGCCATCAAATAAGCATGCAGATGCTGTTTTAGCTCATCATGAGATGCATAATGGAAATTGTTTGCAGTTGTTTCTTTGAGAGTTCTGTTCATTCGCTCTACCTGCCTATTAGTCCAAGGATGCTTGATCTTAGTCTTTCTATGCTCTATCTGATGCTCATTGCAAACACGCTCAAATATATGAGTAAAAGTATTTTTATGATGATCGTGATTGGTAAATTAGACCTCTTTCCTAACTCTACTCCTGATGGCAACTGTGGCGACGCTGTCGATGCTCGAGTCCTCACGTACTTCATGTACGCTGCGGCTCTGTGCTTCGTATACTCCTCGCATTTGCTCATCATGAGCGAGTTTCGAAAGAGGTCTAATTATTTGCTCCGTTACATCTATTAACTGTTCAGTCTCTTCATAGCTTAGAGTGCGATTTTTTCTATCGCAACCAGCTTCGCGACCAATCGTTCCAAAGTTTTAATTATTCTGCATACCCTTGAAACGTCGATCCCCAAACATAAAACCTATCTGCATTTGCTGTAAGTACGATAGTATAAAAGCAGCATCATCAACATTTGCCAACGACTTTCTTTGCCAATGGGGACCGTTGTAAGATGAGATTTTAGAAAATTTTGTATTTTGTAGTTAAAATTTTTGTTTGAGTGATTTTATAAGGATTTTGCTATTAAAAACTGCATAGTTTTTTAGTCAAATCAGAAATTAATCTCATTTTTAGCTGTTTTAGTTTTGCTATAAGCCTAAATAGATGTATTTTTACCTGTTTTATGCAGCAAGGACGGTTAAACGCTTTAAATTAAAACAGATTGCATTCATAAATTCAGCAAATTGATTTTTTGCTATTCCTACATATCGCAGTCGTTTATTATCCTGAGCAAACACCCTTTCGAAAGGAGATCTAATGTAAGTATAATAGCGCTCGAGATCAAAATTCTTTTCCTTCATATTGTTTTTCTTAATAGCACATAGATGAACTCCCTTACGAGCCGCTGCTATCCTGGCGGGAGCAACGCAATAACCTTTGTCAGCATATGTAGCTC
>NZ_JACVVM010000040.1 GCF_016751895.1 Candidatus Sarmatiella mevalonica
GCAGCAAAAGATCTCCTTGCGGCCGAAGAATCCTTTTTTGTGAGTTTAGGGGAAAATAAGCAAGGGTTTGATGAGCATTTGCGCGGCATTTTACAGCAACAAACAGCGGACGCAGCATGAGGAAGGAATGAAAAACAAAATTTATACTTTTAAAATCTCTGTAGATAATAACACTTTCAGGATCATAGAAATAAAAGGTGAAAAAAGCCTCTATGACTTGGCAAATTTCATAGTAAAATCTTTTGATTTTGATATGGATCATGCATTTGGTTTTTACAATAACATTAAAGATTTATACAGCAGCGATGAAATTTATGAACTGTTTGCTGATATGGACGATTGCGATCCAAGTGAAAATGCGCAAGGAGTTAAGAAAACAAAAATTTACTCGGTGTTTGAGCCAAAAAAGAAAATGGCATTTTTATTTGATTATGGGGATGAGTGGATTTTTCTAGTCGAATGCAAATCTATTGCAGAGCCTTTAGAAAAAACAAGGTATCCGCGTATTGTTGAAAAAGTTGGAAAATCACCGGAGCAATATCTTGATTATGATGAAGAATAATATGAAAAATGATAAAACCAATCTATATAATGCGATAAAATAAAAAGAAAATGCCATCATCCTATAGTCAAGATTTTCGTAAAAACTTAAATCCGATAGAAAAATTCTTGGCAAATATGAAACGTTGGATTAAAGACAGAATCTCTTCTTTTGATAAACTTTATGATACTTTAAATCAGTTCTTTGTCTTGCAAACCTCAATTTAATTTACTATACACAACCAATTTAACGGTCTCGAGGAACGCAAGGAGTTTTGGCAACAAAATTACCTTTCAGAGCAGATGAACTATTTAGTTACTACTAAAAAACTAACAAAAATTGATATGATATTTCGCTAGACCTCTTACAAAACTCGCTCAATTGAGAGCAAATGCAAAGATCAAATGAAAGCTCAGAACTTTGAGCGTACATGAAGTGAGGGTTTCGAATCGATAGTGACGGGCGCAGTTACCATAAAGGAGTAGAGCCTGCACAAGAGGTCTGTTCTTTATATCTATTGTTTAACAAACACATTCTACTGTCTATATTTAGTTAGGATTAACCTCCTCACCATTTAGACCATCAGCACTAGAGCCATCGCTTTCTTCGAAAAAGCCAGCATCTTCGGGACCATCTTCCTCTATCACCTCGGCATTTGGAATATACGGCTCTTGCTTTGGCACGAAAGTGGCTTTTAGTAGTTTGGTTATAAAATCACCATCCTGAAAATAACGAATTTTTTTTGATTTAATTGGTGGGAATGACTCGATGAGAATGATCTGCTCATCCTGCGGCAATCCAATAACCTCTTGAGGCAAGAGTAGGGCTCTTTGTACCGTTGAAATGCTCTCAGACATCTTATTTGTATCTAAGCTCATAGTACCCACACCCTTACTTCTAGAAGTATTGGTTACTGTTTTTGTACCGCACAGCTGAGAAATGAGATTAGCAGTTTCATAGTTGTTAGCTGCAAAAGTTACTCTGAAAGTAGAGTTGGAAAGGAAAGAGTTCATGCCAGCCTCCTCATAAATCCCCTTTAGCTGCTGAGTATCTTGAATAATCAAAAGCAAACGCACCCTATAACCACGAAAGTAGGCAATGCCTGCCTTAAAACTCTCCATTTTTCCCAAAGTAGGAAACTCATCTAACAAAAACATCACGCCATAAGGCTCTTCCTTAAGGTCTGGCATCTTACGAGTTAAGAACTCAGTGGCCTGCTGGTAAAAAACCTGCATAAGCTTTTGCAGCCTTTGTATATTGTCTGGGGTTAACCCAACATACACAGTCACTCTCTTCTTCTTCATCTCTAATATATTAAAATCAGAAGAAGCTGTTGCGGCATCTATCAAAGGGTTGGCCCATAACTCTAGAGAGGAGTTTAATGTAGAAACAACGCCAGAACGCTCCTTGTCTGCTTTTTGCAAGAAGGCAGAAATGTTCATATATCCTATAGGGCTCATCTTCGCCCCATAAGCATCAAGTGCAGTGGCCAAGGTGCCAGCGCAGTCATCGCTACGCAGGGTTCTTACTACTTCTCCAAAGGTTTTGGGTTTTGTGTCGTTAGATACTAAATATAAAATAATGCCCATCAATAAGCTTCTAGCCTCATTTTCCCAGAAATCCTGCTTAGGTAATAACAAATTGCATATTTTTTGCACGTCATCCACCATTTGCCCTGGCTTTTTACTAATCCAATCTATTGGATTGTAACAATGAGTAATGCCATCTGGGTTAGCCGGCTCCCACACAAACACTTCCTGCCCCCTTTGCTTACGCCATCCACTAGTTAAAAGATAATTCTCTAGCTTGATATCATGCACAAAAATAGAATCTTCCCAGAAAAGCAAGTTAGGAATAGCAAAGCCCACACCCTTACCAGAACCAGTAGGGGCGAACAATAATGTGTGCTGAAACCCATCTGCTACAAAAAACCCCTCATCATCTTTACCAAGCAACATACCGCGCTTGGCTCTCAAGTTTGCTTTACGCACCTCCGCAGGAGTGGCCCAGTGCGCATCTCCATATACTTGCTCTGGTTTTTCAAAGAATTTTAACGAGGAAATTTTGGTTGCATGTAGTTTATACACCATGCTTGTGATAATTGGTGGCACAAACATACTTAAAATCAACTTTATTTTAAGGTGATTATGCATTTTCCAATCTAAATCAGACCAATTCACAATTAGCCATTTCATCCACGTTTTTGCAAGTAGTACACAAGTAAAATCAAACCGCACCAACGACAATTGGTTAGTAATAACCGCAACACAATACCCCGTAACCCACAGATTGATAATCAATACCGTGAGGTGAAATAAAAAATGAAGAAAAATCCTGCGTAATCTAACAAACATATCTCAGAATTTACATACGATTATATTTAATTTCAGAAACATAACGTAAACCTTTCTCACCTCTTTTCAATTGAACCACTACATCTACTACGCTATTGATATATTTTGTTATCTCTGATGGCGGAATATCTAAACCCGCTTGCGTTACCATTAATTTAAGCTGTTCTAATGCCATATCAGGGCTATCAGCATGCAAAGTAGCAATAGACCCAGGATGACCTGTATTAATAGCTCTTAAAAAACTAAATGCTTCGGCGCCGCGCAACTCGCCCACTATTATTCTATCTGGTCTAAGGCGCAAACAAGCCTCTATTAGATCTTGAGTAGTAACCTTGGCTAATCCCTGCCCCCCTTTAGAAACTAACAAATGCGCCGCGTTAGGTTGCGCTAGTATAATCTCCCTAGCATCCTCTACCGTAATAATGCGCTCATGCATTGGTATAGCCCCCAACCCAGCGTTAGTGAAGGTTGTTTTGCCAGTAGAAGTGCCGCCACTGATAATGATATTTTTCTTATACAAAATGGCTTGCTGTATAAACTCCTTAAGCCGTCCACTCTCTAATAGCTCCTTAAGCTCTATATCGTTTTGATTCACTTCCGATTTTATGCTAGTGCTGCTAAACATACCAAGTCGCTCGTAATCTTCTAAAGACAAATGCACTTGGCTGCCTTTTCTGATAGAATAACAAACCTTACCCACTTCACACGCTGGAGGGAATACTATCTGCACCCTATAACCATTAGGCAATGTAGCTGAAAGCAAAGGCTTTTCGGCAGAAATCGTTTGCTCTGTAGACTGCGCTATAAGCCTACCTAAACCAAGCAGATGATCTAGATCTAGTTCATCCATGATCTCAGACCTAAAATCTCCAGCCTTTTCTATCCACACCTCTTTAGGTTTGTTAACGGTAACCTCGTTCACTCCCTCTTCTGCAAAAATCTTATTAAATGGCAAAAGATAGCTATCTAATGCAGCATGCGATGATGTCATTGCACATACCTCCTCTTCATAACCACGTGTTTAGGAAAGGAATAGTCTCTATTTACGTATATCTTAATTAAAGTTCCTTGATTCACTGTAATGTTCATAGCAAAAGGTTGCGCTCCCATCATATCTTTTATGGTGTTAGTAAGATCTTTAAACGCCTGCACGGACGCCTCTTGCGACTGAGTTGGATTCACAGAATTGTTAGTATATGTCATAATAGACACCGCGGTTTTATTCACCGCCGCCATCAATGCCTGTAGCTTCTGATTAACAGGATCAGGGCTAACGTTGAGGGTGTTACAAGTGTTTACAAACTGCGTATAAGAATCACCAGCGTTCAATGGAATAATTGGTGGTACAGATCCGCAAATAGATTGGATTTTCTGAGCGTCACTCTTGCCTGGATCCTGATAGATGCTGAACGCTAAATTATTAATCTCTGTAGCAGAATTTGAGTTAGCACCAGCAGTTTGATTTTGTATCACAGGTGGCACAAGTTTATCCAGCCCATAACCTATACCGATATTCACTAAAGATGCGAACACAGAGTTTGTTAATATCTCTTTAAATTTATGGTCAAGCTTTCCTTCTATACCGGTTCTGCCTAAATTATCCACCGCTACTCCTTCAAGGTTTAAAGTATAACCATTTAATAAGTCTATACGATTCCACGTAATAGCTATTCTGCCATAAATAGCACCCAAACCGGCTTGATATTGCCCAAAAGCCTTAGAGCCCTTAGGAATGAGAATATTTTTTCCACCCTCAGCAAACACATCACGACTCACGATCGCTGTTATCTCGCCACCAAAGTCGGTATTAATCGCCGTCTCCAACACAACATCTATTATTTTGCCCTTTGCCAATAAAAATTCATTCGAGCCCCTTTTAACAAAAGAGTTTTCTTGCTCAATCTCCTCTTTGGTTTTGGCTGGAGCCCCACCGGAAATCAGCATAATACCAGCTCTACGCTTTGCTTCCTCGCGCTGCGGATCTTTTACGTTGTCTACGGCCTGAACCTTACTAGCTTCGTTATCTTGAATCACCTTTACCGGAGGCGCTATTTCATCCACCTCACCTGTAGTTTCCAAAACGCTCTCTTTTCGCGAAGAAATATCTGGGGGCAGTGGCGGAGCAACAACCTCCTCTCGTTTAGGTGCATCCAATATAGGCTCAACAATCTGCGGCAAACGCGCCTCTTCCACCTGAGTCACATTAATATCTTGCGCGGGTCTAGCAATATCTTGCGGTATTTCTCTTACTATAGCTCTATCTTCTTCTTGGTTTTTTTTCGAAAAAATAAAATGAAAAGCGAAATATACAACAATTACAATCACTACACCAAAAACTAACATATTTGTTTTAGGATTGCTTGCTACTTGAGATAAATCGTACTTAACTTTAGGCTGCTCTTTACTCACTGATAAAACCTCTCTAACTCTCTTTCATAGACTGATTTTTTGGATAACAAAACTTAATCACATACACTAAATTCTCTTCCTTACCAGGTTCTAAATCCTCAGAAACTAAATCGAATTGATAGACCCTTTTGTTTGTAATTATCGTCATATTTGTACGAATGTTACGCTCCATTGGTTTGATAAACAAAATATTATCTACCGGCGTAATCTTCCATGCAAAATTATCACCCAACGTGATTGTCATCACCTCCTCTCCTTTAGCGAGCTCAATGCTAGACTGAAAACCGTAATGCAGGGTAAGAAGATACACTTGGTTTTTGCTGTATGTATACACTTTAATTCTACTGTCTGCAGCAGACACCTTTGGTACCGCAAAAAGCGTCAACACAATAAGAAAAAATGATAGCAAACTTCTGTAAAGAAGCTCCGTAAACAGTATGGTGGATTTGAAAGTTGGACCAAAATGCAAATCGCCATTTGTAGTGCCGCTTCTTAAAAAGTCTAATGAAAAAAACCTAGCTATTGTCATCATCTACTCTATAACCTTTAACTTGAAAACCTACTGGATTAATATCTAATTCCTTCTCTTTTAACTCCGTTGGAACATAATCAAAATCTACTATCGCTAACTTATTAAACACCCTTCTCGCACCAGCTGTCTCGGTTAATGCAAATCTAAGCATAAGTTTATTTTTAGCCAACTTTGACCATGATTTGACCGTAAGATAAGTACTATTACTCGTGCCATAGAGCGTTTCAGGATTTCTGTCTTTGTTAGTAACTATCCCAACATATTGCCAATACACATCACTTGTAGACATTAATCGTACTACATTACGTGAGTAACCAGCAAAATCTGCTGAATTATAGGTTTCTCGCGCAGTTACGTACTTTTTCACGAAATATCTAGATAATGATTCAGTAGCTTCTAACGTTGAATTATTCACTAACTGTACAACCGTCGTCTCGCCAGTTTTATTATCTAACTGTATAATAAACGGATCAAAACTCTTGCTCTGCATCACATACGTAGTCACCGCTAATAGACAACAACACAAAATAATGTTTAGAATAACTATCGCTAAAGCAATATTACGCTGCACAAGCGCTCTTTCATATCTACTCGCATACCAATCTTTTGTTACTACTTGCTTCGTATCTATTTTTTGCGCAGACTGCATACAGCGGTGTGATTTATGGAAATGATTTTTAAAAAAATAAAAGCAATATAATATTTGAGTATGAATGAGAATTTTGGACAAGGAAATAAAAAATAGCTTTTTGCCTAACTTTTTTCTCTATAAGTGGTATTTGAGCCAAAAAATTAATTATCGGTAGAATAAATGGAAGAATTAAGTGATTTATTATATAAAGAAATAGGACAAATGCATGAGTTCATTAAGCAGCTACTGCAACAAGAGCAAGACACTCTATATACCATCAGCAAGCATTTGCTAGATGGTGGAGGAAAGGGGGTGCGATCTCTACTCTTTTTTCTACTTAACAAGGGCTTTGGTCAACAAGATCCTGCTCAAATCACGCTTGCTACAGCTATAGAATTTATTCATACAGCCACATTATTTCATGATGACGTGATAGATGATGGACAAATTAGACGCAATAAACAAACAGCTCACCTCATTTGGGGCAGTAAGCTAGCAATTTTAGTTGGCGACTTTCTTTTAAGTAAGGCTTTTGAGCTACTTGCGCAAGTAGGCGACGTGGAAATTATGCGATGCATTTCTAAAAATTCCCATCTTATTATTCAGGGCGAAGTAGAGCAACTCAGTTTATTGCGCAAGAAAATAGAAGTAGATGAAGCGGAATATCATCGCATCATCCATAACAAAACCGCATGCCTTTTTGGGGCAATTTGCAGGATGAGCGCATTATTTTGTACAAAAAATACATGTGCCGATGTATTAGAGAAGATAGGAGTGGAAATTGGCATGATGTTTCAGATGCAAGATGATCTTTTAGATTATTTTGGAGATTCGCAAATCTTAGGTAAGAAGGCCGGAGGTGATTTTATCGAAGGAAAGTTCACCCTCCCAGTTATCTTGCTGAAAAATGCGATGAATTCAGAAGAACGAGATTGGTTGATTAATATCATGCAAAAAAGCAAGAAAAATGATAAAGACTTCGAATTAATTCTGAATAAAATGCGTGGTTTTGAAATAGAAAGAAAGATGCAAGAAAGAATAGATTCTAAAATACATCAAATACATCAGTATCTAAATCAACTCAAGGAATACGAAGAGCTACAAAAGCTAACGCAGAAATTCTTGATGTGTTTAACAACGAGGAGGGTTTAAAAGCGTAATAATTCTAACAACCATTTACTATCGCATCAACACATTATGCACTAACTGTTCTATCGATATAGTTCTCTGTTCATTCTTTTCTAGATCTTTTAAAATCACATCATTGCCTCTTAACTCATCTGCATTAGCAATAATCACAAAGCGTATACCTTTCTTATCTGCATATTTTATCTGACTCCCGAGCGGCGCACATCCAGAGTACAACTCTGTATTCAGCCCACTCGCGCGCAGCAGCTTTGCGATATTAACATACTGGCTAAAAACAGCCACATCCTGCACTGTAACCAACACATCAGCTAAAGTACACTTACTCTCGCCTAATATCCCATCTTCTATCATCCTAGGTATCAAACGCGAAATACCTATAGAAAAACCAACGCCAGCAAAAGTTTTATTTTTTACAAAATAAGAAGTCAGATTATCATATCTCCCTCCTCCAGCAATACTACCTAGCTCTGGAAAGTCAAGCGCCCTGGCCTCCGCAACCACCCCGGTATAATAGTTTAAACCACGTGCTAAAAATGGGTTCACCTGCATAGCTTTGTCTGGTATACCAAATGCCTTACACGCCTCATGCACTTTTTGTAATTCAAACAAGCCCTCCTGGGCAGCTACAGAACGCTGAAAAGCATCCCAGCTCCTTATATACTCAAAACAACTTGCATTATTAATAGTTAATTGGGGTGAATTCATGGCCAGCATCATCCAATCTAACGCATCATCTGCTAGATATACACTCATTTGCTCCTGCAGCTCTTGGTTAGATATTTTGGCACGCTTGTCTATGATGGCAATTAAATCTTGTATCTTAGACTGGTCTGATATCACGGTGCTTACTAGCCCAGTTAAGAGCTGATAATGATTTAAACTAATAATAAAATTAGTCAAACCTATTGTACTCAACACATCATACACCATAAACAACCCTTCGGCATCAGAAAGGTGAGTTAAGGGGCGGCTGTCAATCACATCTATATCACATTGATAAAACTGCCGATACCTACCAGTTTGCGCCCTTTCCCCACGCCATACCGGGGCTATGTGATAGCGCTTGTATGGGAAAAATAATTTAGCATGATGTTGCGCAACATATCTAGCAAGTGGCACGGTTAAGTCAAAGCGCAGAGCTAAATCTCGCTCTTTTGCATCGCCACCACCCTTATGCGCAAGTCTATATAAGCCATATATCTCGTTGTCGTTACCTTTAGCCAAAAGAGTATCAACCCTTTCCACCGCCGGGGTGTCAAGTGGTAAAAAATTATGAGACTCAAATCGAGTTCGAATAATTTGCAAAACTCTGTTAAAAATAATCTGATCCTGTGGTAAAAATTCAGGAAAGCCCGAGATATTAGTAAGCATTTTTTTATTCGAATTCTTGTTAGAATAATAAAATTAATAAATAGAAGGCTAGGAGGGTTGCGGTGTATAAATAACAATATAACACTAAAGTGTCATTACTGGCAACTAGATATTGCAACGTAAGATACACGCCGCTTGCGCAAGCTAGCAATAATATTATGTATATTAAAAAGAAATCGCCGCCGCTTCTATCAAACCTCTTCATTCGCAAAAAAAGAGATAACGCTAGCATCGGTAGAGCCAAATTATATATAGGCCATATTATTCTCTGATGGGCCACCGCTCTCATTTCTTTTATTCGCGTCATATCTAATAAATGATTGGGTTGGATCTTCAATAATTTCCAGGTACTCATTGAATAAAAATCAAACCTATTATCACTCTGAAAATTCATCATGCTGTCTAATTCTATCTGTAAAAATAAACGAGCGAATCTTAAATTCTCCATCTCACCATTGCTATTCCTAGCTTGGCGCAAACCATTGATAATCTCAATCTTATATTTGTTATCATCACAAGCAAATATTCTTCCACTTTCAGCGAGAATAAGCTGCTCGCCCGCACTACGATCTATTAAAATTAAATTTGTCAAAAAGCCATTCGTATCTTTCTTTTCAATATATAAATAAATGTTTCTGGTGATTTTATTAAAGGTTTGTTCTCGTACTACTAGAGAAAGATAGCGATTTTTTAGTGCATCTAGCCGCTCCATTAGCTTTGCATAAGACGGACCTATTACAAAACATGCCAAAGAAAGAGAGAGTAGGGTGGTGGATAAGCAGAAAATGAAAGCTGGTTTTGCTAAATCCCAATAGCTCAAGCCACTACTTTGTAGAATTAAAATTTCTCTACTATTGTTCATAAGATAGTAGATGTATACCACCGCCAAACTGCATACGTAAGGCGAAATCGTAAAAAATACTTGCGGCAGAAGCATTACGCTTACAGATAAAAAATCTGCAACAGCAACGCCACTGCTAAAAAGATGAGATAACTTAAAGAGGCGGTGAGTCCAGGCTATACCTATTACCACAAGGCTGATAGACAAGAAAGGCCAGAGGATGTTGCGCGCAATATATTTTTGATATATAGGCATTATATTATAACAAGGACGTACCTTAGAAGAAGAATTATTTAACCTAGCAAGAACGGAGCTAGGTTCAAGTATAAGATATGCACAGCATTGCTGTCTACTCTAATATACTATTACTGCTCTTGTAAATTTGCTCCTATAAATCCTGCTGCGTAAGTAAGTGGTGTATGACGTTTCGTATTAGGAGGTCTATTTTCGGAAACAATATATAGATCGGCTTTATTATGTTTTTTGATGATAACAATTCTTGCAACGAATGGTTCTAATGTTTTTATAGTAAACCACCTTACATTAGGTAAAGAGATATGGTATTGTTAAAGGAAAAATATCAACGAAACCATATAGCGAAAACTGAAAAGCAAAACGCAAAAAGAAGCATCCGAAGTTTTTGGAATACACAACAATACGATGCATAGATGGAATAAAGAAGGTAATGGCAGTGCTATAGATCTAATCTTTGAAGAGCGCGCCAAAGTTAAGAGGTTTATAGGGGAAGTTTTGAGTATCCAAGTACAGGCTCAAATTTTGAGCGGTTTCTTCAATAAACCTCTTTCGAAACTCATTTATACTAGCTCCATGTTATAAATAGCTGCAATCAAATTGAATCTGAGGCCAAACCTTTTGCGTCTGTTTCTATATTTGTCAGATATGATTTTAAATCGTTTGAGCATACCGATAACATTTTCATTAACCACTCTTTCACTGGCGAGCTCTTGGTTTTTCTGCTTATCCTCTTTTGTTAACGGGTTTTTCTTAGTCTTCTTTCTTGGTAATTCAGATTTGCTATGCAGCTTTTGTATGCCTTGATACCCGGTATCAGTAATAGCTTTTATAGAAGGGTTTACCATTTGCAAAAGCAGTGCATATTACTTGTTTCATCTTCTTATCGACAACAACTTGGGACTGTTGCGAGATGAGGTAATTTTTGTTATAATAAGAACCAGTCACGCAAAAGGTTGAAGTATTGGAGGGACATCGTTATGATTGGCATCAAAGGGAGGATATGAGATGTCAACGAGCTATACGAGTGATTTAACAGATGAAGAATGAGCCGTAGTCGAAAAGATAATTTACAAAAGAAGGGGGAAACAAGGCAGGCCGCCCCCTAGGGATGCCAGACGTTTATGGGATGGTATATTTTACATTACCAAAAATGGCTGTTTCTGGAGGGATTTACCCAAAGATTTTGGTCCCTGGAAAAGGGTATTTAATTACTTTAATCGGTTAAAACATAGGGGAATACTTGAA
>NZ_JACVVM010000041.1 GCF_016751895.1 Candidatus Sarmatiella mevalonica
TTATCTCATAGATATCGCAATAAGCGTAGGGGTTATAATCTAAAGTTTAATATTGTTGCTGGAATTGTTAATTTCAAAAATGATTTCGTTAATAAATTACTTGCCGCTTGATGCTAAAATAATCACGAACAACCTTCTTCACCCCTCGCATTGGCTAATTGTTAATTAAATACTTACGCAAGAGGTCTTATGAGTTTTGACAATCTCTATAGAGCTATAGAAGCCTTCTTCACTCTCCATAATTCAAGTTAATTGACCATACACGCTGCGGTTTTCACGTCACGCCCCCTTCTCTCTTTATCACCGATTAACTCATTCGCCTAAAGAATTTTATTGCATTATTTCTACATTTTGTGTTGCTTTTCATATACAAGTTGTTATATAATTAGAAGTATGTAACTATAAGTTATTTTTTTTAATTTAGTATAGGTGCATAGTTTTATGAAGAAAAGTAATATATTAATCTTAATGTTAACCGCCGCTTCCAACGCAAGCGCGTCAGATTTTTCCCAACTATATGTGAGTAGCCACCCTAGTATGCGTGAGCCAGAAGATTCTTCGCGTTTCAGTATACTACGCGAGTCAGAGCTTTCTAGGTCTTATGTATTATTAGAGGATCAAGTTGGCGATAGCATCAAAAACAGCTCAGTACTCGTTGAAGATCCAAAGTATCAAAGTTTTCATAGCCCAGCGGCTTCTTTGGATAAGGAGAGTGTATCACAGATTCTCGCTCCTTCAAAGGCGACAAAGATAGAGAAGGCTACAGAAGAAGTCAAGAGCGCTTATCAACCATTTTCATCAATGTTTTTTAATTTTAGAGATAAGATGGCTACGCGTTCTGTATATCAAGAGCCACCAAAGTCTGTACAACTTGCAATAGAAAAAATGAGCGTTAATCCTAAAGAATTTGCTTTGCAAAATCCATCAAGTCACGCTACAGCGCAAAATGGTTCAAGCTCTGAACTGAGCGTGGAATTAAAGGAAGACGAGGTTGAGTCTTCAAAGGGAGTAGAGACTTCTGTGCACATGCAGGAGATTGCTCATATATCCTCCAATCCAACGCGACTATCTATAAAACCTCCTGAGCAGTTTAATGCCTTTGAGTCGGAAGAATTAGAATCTATATACCAAGATCAAGAATCTCATTTTGCTCCTAAGAGAGAAGTGCAGGGAAATAAAATTGGAATTATGGAGCGTGTTGAGCGCGATATAGAAAAATTAATATCTGATGGCGAGCTGAGTTACGATGCAGCCCGGCAAGATGAAGCGGGATATGGTAGGCAGTTTATGCTGCGCGCCTTAACAAAGTTAGCGCAGAAACCAGAGTATGCTGGGTGGATAGATGGAGTATTAGCTCAGTATCGGGACCCAGAAGAAAGAATATTAGACGACATAACTTTTACGAGCGACGCTTCATCAAATGACAGTGATGATATGGAGTTATTAGCTTTGTTGGATCAGGTTGTAGATAGCGGTAATAATGATGATTTTGATAATTTAAATCAAGATATGAAAGTATGGGATGAGCAGAATGACTTATCCCAGTGGTCGCAGGAATTACCACGTGCAAATAATCAAGATAATCAACAATCTCAACATAATTGGTATAGTATAGATGAGCAACAACAAACGAGAGCAACGGATAATCAACGAAGAATGTTTGGACATGGTCAGTCAGAGCAAGAGTATTTTTACTCTATTAAATCACCGTCAGCTGGAATTGATGAGCAGTATAGCGCTAGCAATAGTAATGGCTTGCAAAATAACCATAATGCTTTGAATAACCAGCGACAGTTCGATGAAGAAGAGGGGTGCGATCCAGACTTATGTCATGGCGGTGATCCAGCGCAAATTATAATAGAAGACTCGAGTGATGCAGAGCATGAACATGATTTGTCATTCAATGATAATAAGCGTGCAGTAGTGATGGTGAGCCTAGATGAGGACGAAGAAGGTAATATTGACGCAGATCTACTAAAGAAAGATGGTCCAATTAAGGTGCGCCAAGATTATGAGGGTGATTTTCCTATAGATGACCCGGAGAAGGGGTTTAACAAACCTTTAATAGGTGTATCTAGTAGCGTTATAGACAAACCTTTGGCGATCAAGAATTCTGATGCACAACCCGTGAGTTTATTTGAAAGTTTGGATATATCTGACGTTGGTAATCATATTAGCACCACGCACGAAGTGCATATAGATTGCGCAAAGAACGTAATACAAAGTAATATGTCGAGGTTTTACACTCAAAATATTCAAAGCGTTAGTACGCAAGATACGCATCATTCTTCCGTGGATATGAATGCTAAATCCACTAAAGATCAGTCTTCATCTAAAAAACTCGGTGTTTCTAGTGGTGACGAAGCTATAGAAGAAAGTAGAGCGGTTGGCGTTTGGGTTATGCCTATTGCAAGCTCTTCTCGCCAGGATGCTGTGAACGATAAGGCGACGGGATATCATGTGCATACTTCTGGTATTATGGTTGGCATAGATAAGGAACTGCAATCTAACGCAATGGTTGGTATTGCATTTACTAATGTTAATAGCGAAGTGGTTTTTGATAAAAACGCCGGTAGGAATGATGTGAATTCAAGTATACTTTCGGTTTATTGCAATCGAATGTTTACAAATAATTTTTTCGTCCAGGGCTTGGTAAATGTAGGGTTTAATAAAAACCAGCAACTAGACAGCGCAAAGAAAAATGGATGCGGAGCTGAGTTAATAGGCGGATATGTTTTGCCTATTAATAATCAAAAAATTAGCGCAACATGCGGGTTAGATTTTAGCTATCTTAATGGGTCCAGCACGCAGCAGAAAGATGCGGCGACACAGCAGAGTACTCAAAACCTTAGAGCTCTTGTTGGTCTTAGATATGAGATAGATAAGATGCTGAGTTATGGGGTGCTTGTGAATCCTGAGATGCATTTTGTTGCTAGATCTAATTTGAATAACAAAGAAATTATTCCTGGTGGTGTTGACTATAACTGGCAGGACCCAGAATATATGAATTATGGCTCGGTTGGTACGAGTTACAACGTAGGTCTTGGTTTAAATAGCAAGGTACGAAGCATACAATATGGTTTAATTTATGATGCGTTTTTAGGAAATAAATTTCAGGGGCAGCAATTAGCCGTGAAATTAAAGGTAGAATTCTAACACCTTATTCTAAATAACGCTAGAAGAATTGTAGTGGTGTATTTGATTGGGCTCGAACCAACAACCTTCGCCTCCGGAGGGCGACGCTCTATCCAATTGAGCTACAAATACAATAAAAGACTGAAAGGGCAATAGGTGTGCGCATAGCATATATCGCTAATATTATATTCCCCATATTGGACAACCTTTAATTCATCGTTTCATATTAGCCCAAAATTTTTCAATTTGGTTTAGGCCTGGCGAATAAGGTAGTGCAGCCTACAGATTCAATTAAATCTTTAGTCTTTTGAGATTTATGAAATACAGCATTATCCATGATCGCCGCTTTACCAGGTTGCAGTTCTTTTATCAAAAACTCTTCAACCCAAATTTCAAATAATTTTGTATTGCAAGAACCTCTAAATGCCATTGGTACTATCGATTTGTGATTGACGTAACCAGCAATAATATTGGTTCTCTGATAATATTTACCACTCTTTTAACAAATAATCTTTCACCCTTTCTGCCCCCATCCTCTGTCTTTACACATACTCATACCAATGCCGCTTTCATCGATATATACAAGCTTTTCTGGCTTTACGTCCTTGATGCTTTCTATGTTATTGCGTTCTATTTTCTTCACTTGCTTCCACATAGGTAAGGGCTTTTTTCTATAGCTAAAACCCAAACTCTTTAATACTCTAGCGGAATGCCAGGAGCTTATTCCAAATCTATTACCTATGACTTCTAGCTTGGTGTTAGGATTATTTTTTACAAATAGTTCAATTTCTTTGTAATCTACCCTGCGTCTAGCGCCTAATCTTCGTCTAGCACTGTAATTACCTTCTTTATTATACCTCGCCCACCATCTATGTACCGTATTGCTGTGTATTCCAAAAACTTCGGATGCTTCTTTTTGCGTTTTGCCTTTTTGGATATAACCTACTACTCTTTTTCTTAAATCTTCACTATATGGTTTTGTTGACATTTTTCCTTTAACGATACCACGTCTCTTTACCCAATGCAAGGTGGTTTACTATACAATCATAAAATATTTATTAAACTTTTAGCTACCGCCACAGAATTTGCGAATTCTTTTTGCTCATCGCTAGTAAGCGTTAACTCCATGATGCGCTCTACGCCATTTGCGCCAATTACTACCGGCAACCCTATATACACATCCTCGCAGTTCATCTGCTTATCTACATACACAGAGCAGCAAAGGATTTTTTGCTGGTTATATAGGTAGCTATCTACTATTTCTACAATAGAAGCTGCTGGAGCGTAGTAGGCAGAGCCTGCAGAAAGTAGTTCGACTATTTGCGCTCCACCACGTTTTGTGCTGGTGATTACGTCATGTAAGGTAGCATCGCTAATCACCTCCATTTCCTTTAAAGATGCAATAGATATCCCTGCAATTGAAGAATGATGAACTAAAGGCAGCATGGTATCACCATGACTACCAATGATGGTAGATTTGATATCGGCCACAGCTGCGCCAGTGGCCTGCGCAAGAAAATAATTAAACCTTCTACAGTCCAATGTACCAGCCATACCCACCACTTTTTGATGCCTTATACCGCTACTTTTATACATATGGTATGCCATCACATCTAATGGATTTGTAACAACTACTACAAAAGCTTCGGGTGCGTATTGGCGAATCTGTTGCGCTACTTGATGTATAATATCGCCGTTAGTTTTAAGCAGCTCCTCCCTACTACTTCCTGGTTTACGTGGCAGTCCTGCAGTAACCACTACTACCTGTGAACCGGTAATGCCAGAGTAATCCTTCACGGCATATACCAGAGATTCGCTACCCATTTGGGATAAATCAAGAGCTTTGCCCTGCGCCACTGAGTAATTCAGGTCTAACAAAGCTACCTCATAACCCTTTTGCATTAATAGCATTGCGGTAGTGGCACCAACATTACCAGCACCTATAACGGATATTTTAAATGGCTTGCTATGCATATTATTCTCTATGATAAGTATAGTCTATTATACGAATCATTATAGCTACAAACGGCATAATGCGCAAGGCTTTTATTTTTTATTCAGCGACTCAAGAGTCTCTATCTCCATCACGCCAGAAATTATTTGGTTATTAATGAGATATGCTGGCACGCCACTAAAACCTAAGGTAGCGGTGAGCTCTAGATTTGCTCTTAATAAATCTTTTATTTCTTGGGCGTCAGCAGTCTGCTTCACCTGCTCTAAATCTAGATCATGATCTTTAATTATTGTCTCTAGCCCAGTATTACTTAAGAAGCTGGATTCAATGAAATGCTTATGTACTGAAGAAAATTTTTCCGGTGCAAGTTTATGAACAGCTAAAGCGATTCTAGCGATATAATTAGCCATATTACCTAAAACCGGTACTGGTCGCAAGACAATTTTTGCATTCGAATTTCTTTCTAAGAATTTTTCTAAATCTTCAAACCCCTTCTTGCAATAATTGCATTGGTAGTCATAGAAAAAAACTATGGCATCGGTCGCCTCTGGAGAACCTAGATATGGATAGTTGTTTGCATCATATAATTTATCTTTATTTTGCTCTATATACTGCCTTACTCTACTTTCTGCTTCAAGGATTTTTTGCTTTTCTAGCTCTCGTATAGCATCTCCAATGGCTTTAGGGTTATTTTTAATATATTCCCTAGTGATATTCTGCACCTGTGCCACCTGCTCTTCGCTAAGAATAAGGGTGGTTTCTTTTGTCTCAGCTTGTATAGCAGAGCCATACATATAAGCTTTATAGAGAATTACTGTGCAAAAAGCAGTGATTGCGGAAGTTATAATTGATATGAAGCACTTTTTCATAATCTTTTTGAATACATATTGATTGTGTAAAAAATAAGCACATGATATTTTACCATGCAAAACACCTAAATAAGAAGAGTATTTTTATCTAGAATCATTATTTTGTTTTTGAGATTGCAATAAATCATCTAATTTGATCCATTTTGAGCTATTTTGAGGTAGTTGTAGCATCGCAGATTTAGCAAAAGTTTTCGCCTTCTTAAAATCCCCCATTTTGTTGTAGAAGATAGCTAGGTAGTACATACTATCTACTGGTTTATCTATTTTTTCATAATATATCCCAGTATAGTAAAGCAGATCCACCAAGTCGTCATCACATTCCCTATCCACTATCTGCCTTAATGCTTCACCGTGACGTTCAAGCGTTTGCTTGTTATTAGAGAGTCGAATTGCCGCAACTGCATTGTCGATCTTCAACCACTTATCATTTGGTTTTAATTGAAGCGCTTTTTCGTAGAAGTTTAGAGCCTCTGCCTTGCCAAAGTCTAGCAATATTTCGCCCTTTAATAAATTATAGTAAGGATCGCTTGGCTTTTGAGATAATAAGCTATCAATAAAATATAAAGACTTTTGATGATTTTTCACTTTCAGATAATACATACTCTGCATATACTGTCTTATCTCTTCATTCTTTTGTTTTAGCGCGGCATCTTGCAGTTGTGTGGGCGGGAGTTGTATAAACAGCAGTTTTGCGATTACGCGCTGCAATCTATAGTTTAATTCTTCGCAATTCCCTTGGCGTTGCTCGAATTGCTTAGTATTGTGCGAATAATTTTTAATAATTTCTATCCTCTCCTGAGCCATAGGGTGAGTGAGTTCGTATGGATCTAGTTTATGAGCATTATTGGTGTTTTGTTCTACTTTAAAATAATTCATTGCATACATCAGCCCAGAGCTATCATAGCCAGCCTCCTGCAGTAGCTTGCATGCTATTTGGTCTGCTTCTATTTCTTGCGTCCTAGAGTGTTGTAGCATACTACGATTACACATACTACCAATGGCCTGATGCATCGCGCCAGCCGCGTCTGCACTGCTATAACTACCACCAGCGCTAAGCAGTGCGCCTACTAGTATTGCAGACAACATGCCTGCGCCGTACATTTTATTTAATTCATTTTGTTTGATGAGATTTTTACTGATATGCTGGGCTTTAATATGGCCGATTTCGTGCGCTATTACTGCCCTAAGCGCGTCTGCATTCATACGCGCAATAAGCCCACTGTATAATACTATTCTAGAGTTAGAGGTAGCGAAGGCGTTTACTTGAGGGGTAACGTTGACATATATTTTTACTTCCGGTAACCCAGCTTTTTGTATAATGGGTGAGGAAATGTCATGAATTAAGCTTTCTATTTCAGCATCATGTATAATGAAATCGCCTTTGGCTTGCGAAAGAAATAATAATGGTATACAAAGAATAAATAGAGAGAATAAGTTTTTAAGATTCGTCTCTAAATTTGCGCTTTGTTTCATAATATTTGATTTTGAGTTTAGCGACTGATCTTACAACTAAGACATTAGTGTGCAATAAACTTAATTATAACTTAATTATATTAAAATAATAATGAGTTATCTTCTATTAAAAATAAAACAGAAATTAAACGTTCTGCGCTTTGCATTATTTTTTGCTCAATTAGCGAGGCTGGATAAGCCCACGGGTGCAGCGCTACTATTTTTTACGTGTTATTTTGGTTTGATGGCGCCATCTGACCAGTCGCTTATGTCTGAATACGTAAACTCCAGGCCATATTGGTTGTTTATTGTAGGGTCTATTCTTGCTAGGAGTACTGGTTGTATACTGAATGATATTTGTGATCAAAAATTCGATGCGCAAATAAAAAGAACTCAGAATCGACCCTTGGCTAATAGCTCGATAAATAATCGCCAAGCTTTATATCTACTCTCCCTTTTTCTCCTCGCCTCCTTGTTTATTGCCATACAATTAAATTTCAAATCTTTCTTAATAGTCTGCTGTAATGTGGTAATGATGTGCGCTTATCCTTACGCAAAACGATATATATATTTTCCTCAAATATTACTAGGACTTACCTTTAATGCCAGTATTATTAGCTATGTCGCGGTAACAAATACTGTAAGTATAGGGGCGGTGTGTATGTATTTGGCATGCGCTTGTTGGATTGTTGGGTATGATACAATCTACGCCTTTATGGATGCGCAAGATGATGCGCGCATTGGCGTGAAGTCTATCGCTGTGCTGCTAAGAAATAGGAATTACAGAGCTTTTTTATATGGTTGTTACGGATTGTTTATATGTTTGTTTGTGATTGCTGGGTTTATAGAAAGAAAGCTGTTCAATTGGGGAATGGTGGTGATTTTGATTTTAACCATTACAAACCTGGTTTGGCAAGTGTATACTTTAGATATTACTAAAATAAAAAATTGCGAGCTTAGGTTTAAAGCAAATTTATTAGTTGGTTTGTATCTGTGTTTTTACATGTTGTTGCTTAGATCTTAATTATTTATTTGATAAAAAATATGTTTGATAAAGTATTAGTAGCCAATAGAGGAGAGATAGCGTTACGTATTATTCGTACGCTAAAAAAGATGAATATAAAGTCGGTTGCTATATATTCTGAAGCAGACACGAATGCTTTGCACGTACAATATGCAGACGAAGCGCATTATGTTGGTAATTCTCCAGCGGTAGAGAGTTATCTCTCAATTCCAAACATATTACATGCCACAAGGCTAAGTGGCGCTAAGGCGGTGCATCCGGGTTATGGTTTTCTAGCAGAAAACTATCAATTTGCATCTACTTTAGAAAAAGAAAAGATTGTCTTAATAGGTCCAAGTTCTCAAGCTATTAAGCAAATGGGTGATAAGATAGAAGCTAAGCAGATAGCTACTAAAGCTGGTATACAAACAGTACCTGGTTATATGGGCGCCATTCCTACTGCCCAAGAAGCGATTAAAATTGCGAAAAAAATAGGTTTTCCAGTAATTATCAAAGCCGCCGCTGGCGGAGGTGGTATGGGCATGAGGGTCGCTCACAACCACGAAGAAATGATGAGCGCGTTCGCGTCTGCACAGCGCGAGGCCCAGAATAGTTTTAACGATAATAGGCTATTTATCGAAAAGTTCATTCAATCTCCACGACATATAGAGATTCAGGTTTTAGCGGATAAACATGGTAATGTTTTATGCCTTGGAGAACGCGAGTGCTCTATACAGCGTAGCCATCAGAAAGTGATTGAGGAGGCCCCTAGCCCTTTTGTCACGCCTCAAATTAGACAAAAGATGTATAATCAAGCAGCTTCTTTAGCTAAGAAAGTGAAATATCATTCCGCTGGTACTGTGGAGTTTATCATGAATGACAAAAAGAATTTCTATTTCTTAGAAATGAATACTAGAATTCAGGTGGAACATCCTATTACAGAGATGATTACTGGAATTGACCTAGTGGAGCAGATGGTACGGGTGGCTGCCGGTGAAGAATTAACTATGAAGCAAGATGATATAGAACTCAATGGTTGGGCTATGGAAGCAAGAATTTGTGCAGAAGATCCCACGCGTGGGTTTTTACCATCTAGCGGTAGGATTACTGAGTATATCGAACCTGCACGCAAGCAATATGAAGTAAGGATAGATAGCTCTATAGTGTCTGGGATGGAAGTGAGCATGTTCTACGATTCCATGATAGCCAAGTTGTGTGTACGGGGGGAGACGAGAAAGGATGCTATCGAAGCTATGCGTTATGCGCTAGGTGCGTTTGTTGTGCGTGGTATTTCGCATAATATGAGTTTTTTGGAGGCGGTGTTTAATAATCCAAAATTTGTTGCGGGTGATATAAGCACAGCTTTTATTTCAAATGAGTATCCAGATGGATTTTCAGAATTCACAGACCTCACATATGAACTGATAGAAGTGTTTATTGCAATTGGTATATATGCTCATATTACAGAGCAGAAGCGCGCTAATATGATTAGAGATCAAATAGTAAATACCGTTGCAAAAATTAATACTCGTTGGGTAGTTTCCGTTGGCAATCAATTATTTCCTGTAATGATTAAGGCTGTGACTGATGGATACAATATTAGACAGGGGAATAATAGAATATATGTGCGAGGAAAATGGAATATAGGCAATCATATTTTCTCTGCAACGGTTAATGGTAAGAATGTAAATGCGAAGATTACGAGGGTGCGTACTGGCTATCAGGTTACTTACCTAGGAGTTACTACTAAAATTCGAGTAAGATTATCTAGAGTATCTGAGCTAGAGTCTTTAATGATTCAGCGCGAGGAGGTGAATGATCAAAGATATTTATATGCACCTCTGTCCGGGCAGATTATAGCAATTAAAGTTTCGGAAGGAGATGAAGTGCAAAATGGTCAGGAGTTGATGATTCTTACTGCCATGAAGATGGAGAATATTATAGTAGCGCCTAAGAATGGAGTGATTAGCAAGATTCATATCAAAAACCACGACCATGTGAATGTGGGTGGTATTTTAATAGAGTTTCAAGATGAGTAATGCTTTATTTATGGAAGATCCAATGTATATAGTAAACCACCTTACATTAGACTTCTTCGGAAACTATCATTTTTGTAATTCCATATTGTAAATAGCGGAGATTAAATTGAACCTTATGGCGAATCTTTTTCGTCTGTTTCGGTATTTGTCCGAGATAATTTTAAATCGTTTAATCATTCCAATAACATTTTCATTAGACCTCTTGCATAACCTATTCCGCAGGGTAATTTTGTTGCCAAAACTCCTTTGCGCTCCTCATATACTAGAGTATGCTGCGGCGCTCAACATCATTAGACCTCTTGCGTAAGTATATAGAATTGGAAATTACTTACAGGGAGGGGTTGATATTTTTTATAAAGCGTGTATAGAACTTGATTTTTAACCAACAAGAGACTACACACAATGATAAGATACAGTAAAATTGCTAAACATCCAAGAGTTTTTTTAAGATTATTTGGCATGGAGCTAGAAAAGTTTGAAATAATAATAAAGAAGCTAGAAAAATCTGGGATAAAAGAGTCGTAGGCCAATACAAACGTCCCGGGAGGAATTATAAATTAGGTCTAGAAGAAATGACCCGATGCTTTTAATAGACCTCTTTCCTAACTCTACTCCTGATGGCAACTGTGGCGACGCTGTCGATGCGCAAGTCCTCACGTACTTCATGTACGCTGCGGCTCTGTGCTTTGTATACTCCTCGCATTTGCTCTTAATTGAGCGAGTTTCGAAAGAGGTCTATTGACGAATCAAGAGTGAGCCGGATTATAAAGAAGCTAGAGCCGCTTATGGCTGGTCTAGTTGCAATTGAGAAGAATCGAGAATTAAGTTACGAAGAGGCGGCCCAGCTAATTGATGTTA
>NZ_JACVVM010000042.1 GCF_016751895.1 Candidatus Sarmatiella mevalonica
TTGAGCGATAATATTTTCAACTTTTATACGTCTTTTAACAATTATCTTATTATATATTTTTTGCCAGTAACTCAAGGGCTTTTTCTTTCGTGTTTTTATCGGTGTTTTGGCGTTCTTGCAAGTTTCTTTAACCCCTGATATCCGGAATCAGCGTAAATATTGGTATCTATCGGAAGACGATCTTTCTGTTTATGAATTTTAAAATCATGAACCTTGCCGTGGTAGGACTTAGAAACATGCTTGATTTTTCCTGCGGATGTTATTCTAATTTCAGTCTTGCTAGGCCTTTCAATTATTTGCTCCGTTACATGCTATTAACTGTTCAGTCTCTTCAGAACTTAGAGTGCGATTTTTTTCTATCGCAATCAACTTCGCGATCAATCGTTCCAAAGTTTTAATTATTCTGCATACCCTTGAAACATCGATCCCAAACATAAAACCTACCAGGCCTCTTGTATTTGCCAACGACTTTCTTTGCCCATGATACTTCAAGTTTCCTCACTAAAATATCAAATTCTTCACAACTAATGCCAAATAATCTTAAAAAAATTCTTGGATGTTCCTGATTTTTGTGTATGATATTGCCATATATGGAGTAGCTTTGTATTAAAATAAACTCTGTATATACCTTCTGTCTTGAAAAAATCAAGACCTCTTTCTATCATTAGGCGATATATTAGACCTCTTTCGAAACTCGCTCATGATGAGTAAATGCGAGGAGTATACGAAGCACAGAGCCACAGCGTACATGAAGTACGTGAGGACTTGCGCATCGACAGCGTCGCCACAGTTGCCATCAGGAGTAGAGTTAGGAAAGAGGTCTATGCTTACTTACGCAACAGGTCTATTAAAGTAGCTGATAAATATCTGCTATTTACATCTGCTATTTACAATATGGAATTACAAAAATGATAGTTTCCGAAGAAGTCTAATTTGACTCGCTCTTAATTTGGGATGCCTCTTCATTCCTATACTCTATCACATCTTAGCGCGTTCCTGAAGGATTAGATCTATATTATTTTAAAAATACAATAAGCCACAATCGCTGGGCTTGACTAAACGTAAGATCTCTTGTAGTATCTAAGAATTACTTTGTGTTATGTTTTATTTGTAATCATGAGAATAAACTTATGAAAACTTACTCAATGAAGGCCTCCGAGATTAAAAAAGAATGGCTAGTGATAGATGCGCAAAACCTAGTGTTAGGTCGGTTAGCATCATGCATCGCTAATTTGTTACGCGGCAAACATAAACCCACTTTCACTCCTCACATGGACTGCGGTGATTATGTGGTGGTTATTAATGCTTCTAAAGTCGCCTTAACTGGCAAGAAGTTGGCTAATAGAGGCAAGATGTATTATAGGCATACAGGGCACCCAGGCGGTATTAAAGAAACTGATGCAAAAACTTTGATGAATGGTAAATATCCTGAGCGCATCATTAAGTTAGCGGTAAAGAGAATGCTCACTCCTAACCCTCTCTCCTCCCAAGTGTTGTCGCATTTGTATGTATATCCTGCAGATACTCATCCACATGAAGGACAAATGCCTAAGCCGTACGATTTTGGTGTAAAAAATAAGAAGAACACTAAGAAGAGTGTCTGATATTCGCTTGTTGTTGATTGTGTTGTCGACTACGTTTTATTTGTTTTCGGTGTAAGTTTTTGGTTTAATTTTTCGGTTTGGTTTTAATATTTAAGGGAGTTTAAAAAATAAAAATATTCGTAAGTTTTGGTTAACTTGTTATGGTCAAAGATAAAAAAAATGTGTTGCTTGCAATAGGTAAAAATAACACTTCTTATGCTACTGGTAAAAGAAAAACATCAATCGCTAGGGTTTGGTTATGGCCCGGTAGCGGTAAATTTGTTATCAATAAACAGTCTGCTGATCAATATTTTTCTGCCACATCTTGTTTTGCAAAATTCGTACGCCCTCTCGTAGTCACGAAAACCATGGGTCAGTACGATGTATATTGCACCGTGCAAGGTGGCGGAGTATCTGGTCAAGTAGGGGCGATCCTCCATGGTATCGCAAAAGCCCTAAATAAGTCTTGTCCCGATTATCATAGTGCTTTAAAAAGAGCCGGGTTTTTGACTAGAGATGCTAGAGTAGTTGAACGTAAGAAGTATGGCTTACGTAAGGCGCGCAAGAGACCTCAATTCTCTAAACGTTAACCCTGCGCGCGGAGCTCTGCCGCTCCGCCATGTCATCCCGTTTTTTTTACGCACATATCTTTTTTTACTCACGTCTTTTTATACTTAGAAACTTATGCAAGTGACAAATACTTAGAAATAAGTATAAGAGGTCAACGAGAGTTTATGTTTGAGATTGATGCTAATGGCTTGTAGAATTATAAAGATACAGAGTCTTGAATTATGAAAGTAGTTGCTATCAAGAAAGGATGGGACTTTATCTTACAAAAAAAACTACCCAATTGATAGATGTTACAGAACGGGTTATAGAAAGACCGAAAAAACAGAGGAGATATTTTTCTAGAAAGATCGTTTACTGTATATACCAAAAGTTTAAATTTCTATTTGTTCTTCTCGGTATTCTTTTTTGCACTATGCGCTTTAATTAAAGCTATAGCCTCATCTTCCTTCAATTCAATCATATTATATTTTTTTGGTATAGAAATAAAACTATTGTCATACTTAATATAAGGCCCATACCTACCAATACCTATAATCACTGTTTTTTGCTCATATTCACATAATATAAAAGGAATAGATGCTATTTTTTGAGCCTGCTCCTTAGTAAGGTCCATAGGATTTATGTTTGACGGAACAGAGATACATTTCGCCTTCTTCCCCTTTACCACTTCACCAATTTGCAAATACCAACCGTAAGGACCGTTTTTTAGATAAATATTATTATTCGCTTCATCCACATATAATAATTTCTCCTTCGAGCCACTCTCCTCTATCTGCTCGAACTTCTGCTCCGCATTATCATTGGCTGCTGTAATATTTTTAACAAAATCACAATTTGGATAATTTGAGCATCCTAAAAATGCACTAAATTTACCTAGCTTTAATTGTACAGAGCCTTTACATTTAGGGCAAATCTTCAACTCTTCTTGCCCCTTAAAATAATGATAGTCAAGTTTGTTCTCAATATACTGTACTACCTCCTGTATACTCAGCTCCTTTGCAGAATGCACGGCTAAGTTAAAATCCTGCCAAAAATTCGCAAGTAATGTTTTCCACATTAAATTACCTTGCGACACCTGATCCAACTGTTCTTCCAGGTCAGCCGTAAACTCATACTGTACATATTTCTGAAAAAACCCAGCTAAAAATACCGCTAAAATTCTACCTAATTCCGAGGGTAATAGGCGCTTTTTATCTAAGATCACATACTTTCTATCTTGCAACACAGACAGAATGGGCGCATAGGTAGATGGACGCCCTATCCCCAATTCCTCTAACTTTTTCACCAAACTGCTTTCAGAATATCGAGGTGGAGGCTCTGTGAAATGTTGAGCTGGTATGATTTTATCGCATTCCAACTGCTCTTTTAATTCAAGCTTAGGTAATTTTGCTTCATCTTCATTCTCATCTTCGTCATCTATTCCCTCCTGATAGATTTTATAGAATCCATCAAATGCAATGGTACAACCATTCGCTCTAGCGCTAAATTCTTTCATTGAGCCAGTGATAGGACAAACTGATTCCAGGGACACAGAAACCATATCTAACAACACATTTTCCATCTGACACGCTATAGTTCTCTTCCAAATTAACTCATAGAGTCGTAAACCATCCTTATCTAAATAACGTTCCACATCCTTAGGACGCAAATTGATATTAGTAGGTCTAATAGCTTCGTGAGCCTCCTGGGCATTCTTCGCTTTCGACTTATATACCCTAGGACTACTAGGCAAATACTGCTGCCCTATATTGTCTACGATAAATTTACGAATAGCCTGCACAGCATCAGCTTCAATATTAGTACCATCCGTTCTCATGTAAGTAATCAGACCAGCGCTCTCGCCGTCTATTTCTACACCTTCGTATAGTTTTTGCGCTATTTGCATAGTCTTTTTTGCGCTAAAATTCAATTTGCGCGCCGCCTCCTGTTGCATAGAAGAAGTGATGAACGGACTGGGAGGTTGGCGCTTTTGTTGCTTTTTTTCTATGTTATCAACGATAAAACATTTATTATTAAGCTTCTCTACTACCGGAGCAATCTGTTCTTGACTCGTATAAGAAAATTTCTCTAATTTTACTTGGTTTACAGCCGTGAGTTTAGCCACGACCTTCTGGTTATTAGCATTATGAAGCGCAAGCTTCACATCCCAATACTCTTCCTTCTTAAAGCGCTCAATCTCATCTTCTCTCTCGCAAATTAATCGCAGAGCGGGAGATTGAACCCTACCAGCAGACTTGCAGCCAGGCAACTTGCGCCACAACAATGGCGATAGAGTGAATCCAACCAGATAATCTAAAGCAACGCGAGCTTGCTGGGCGTTAATCAAATCTAAATCAAGAGCTCTAGGATTTTGCACAGCATACACAACGGCCTTTTTAGTAATTTCGGTAAATGATACTCGATGAAAGAAATTTTCTGGAATTTTGGATAGATTCTCTTTAATAATTTCTGTAATATGCCATGATATTGCCTCCCCTTCTCTATCAGGATCAGTTGCTAAATATATAGTCTTGGCTTTTTTACTCTGTTTTATTATCTCTGTAATATATCTCTGAGATTTCTCTAAATTCTGATAAAGCATTGCAAAATCTTCCGACGGTACTACCGAACTACTTTTAGATGGCAAAGCGCGCACATGCCCCATAGAAGCAATAACGTGGTATTCAGCACCCAAATATTTATTAATAGTTTTGGCTTTTGCTGGCGATTCTACGATTACTAAGTACATATAGAAAGTATCAATTGTTGCTTTGTTAATTGTTAAATATTCTCTCGATCTGCGCCCCACACTGCATCAGCTTCCGCTCTAATTTCTCATATCCACGATCTAAATGATGAATTTTTTCGATACAAGTATCACCTCTGGCAGCAAGACCGGCTAGCACCAAACAGGCTGACGCACGCAAATCGCTCGCTTTCACACGCGCACCGTGTAACTCATTTACTCCATGTATCGTGAGACTATTACCATTAATGACAATATTAGCATTCATTCTCAATAGCTCAGGAACGTGCATAAACCGATTTTCAAAAATATTTTCGGTGATGATACATGTGCCGCGCGCAAGCGTCATGAGGCTAGTGAACTGAGCTTGCAGATCAGTAGGAAACCCAGGAAAAACGTCGGTACTAATATTGGTAGCATTCAATTGATCAACATACCTCACCCTAATACCTTCATTTTCCTGCGTTATCTCTACACCGCAACTAGCAAGTTTCATAATCAACGACTCCACATGACTATACACTATATTCTTAATCAACAAATTACCTTTGGTAATAGCCGCGGCAATCATGTAAGTGCCAGCTTCGATTCTATCTGGAATAATAGAATGCTCTGATGCATTGAATTCATCAATACCTTCTATCATTAATTTCGTACTGCCTATACCTTTAATTTTAGCTCCTCTATTTTGCAAACAATTGCATAAATCTATAATTTCCGGCTCGATCGCACAATTTAAGAGAGTAGTGTGTCCCTTTGCTAATACTGACGCTAGAATGCCACTTACTGTAGCGCCTACGGAAATCTTGTTAAAAATAAAATTAACCCCTTGAAGTTGCTTACTAGAGGCCGTAATATATCCATCATCTACCTCAATCTTTGCGCCCATCGCTTCTAGGAGTTGCAAATGCATGTCAACTTGTCTAGTGCCTATAGTGCAACCTCCTGGCATAGAAACTTTAGCATAGCCAAAGCGTGCTAAGAGTGGAGCTAGAACCCAAATAGACGCGCGCATCTTGCGCACTATTTCGTAATCAGCGACAAGATTAACGATATCTGATGCAATTAATTCCAGTTGATCGTCGCGACGTTGAATTTGTACACCGTGCCCACTCAATAAGTCGATCATTGTTTGTATATCAGTTAAATCTGGTATATTTCTCAGCCTCAAACATTCTTCGCTTAATAAACACGACGCTAAAATTGGCAATGCCGCATTTTTCGCACCACTCACGCAAATCTCTCCAAAAAGCGATGCTCCACCCTGAATTAATATACTTTCCATAATCTAAATTATAAGTTATATTTTATCAATTAGAAATGATTATATCTGAATGACGCATAAAGTCAACAGCAAATATATCTCATATTTTTCAGCTTAGTACCGGACACATAGTTGCTTAAGTTTTGAATTTAAAGGATTGTTAGACATAATAGATCTGAAGAAAAAATCAAAAATTTCGATGAATTTTGATTGCATTAATATTTTTCTTAAAAAAGTAAGTCCATATGAAAATATAGAAAATAACCTACGATTATGATTTTTAATCTTAAAAAGTGATAAAATTATCATCCCCAATAATTCGACTCTTGATTTATTCCATCGAAAATGTTTTGATAACATTTGGCGTAAAGTGGTATTGTAGAACATAAACATCATTAATTATCGTTAAAAATGTATATGTTTAACTGCTTTGCTACCTTTACGCTACTACTTTTTTACCTAACTGTCCGGTACTAAGATTTTTTAGTTTGAATTCTTTGATTTTATTCTTTAAATTTTATAACGACATGAAAAAAGATGATATAAATCAGAGGAAAGAGAATGCAATATCGACAAAACTGTAGTTATGATTGCATAGAAATACCTATTTGCTTAGCCTAGCCAATCAATATTTTAATTTTGAATGTTTAAAAAATTAGCTATATGTTGTTAAAAATTACTAAAATTTTTATAAGCATATGGTATGGAGAAATAAATCTCTAAAATAGCGGAGATATTGTCGGGTAATATAACGCTTTCAGCATTGTTTTTGGTCACCAACAGTGAACGGCTAAAATTTTTCTGTAAAGCGTCAGTAATATCGCGCGTACTCTTTTCAAACTTACTCCAAGAAGTGCCATTATATCCTAAAACCACCCGCGCATTCGAATCATTTCTATTAACAATACCGCCATTTACCTGCCACTCCATGGAAATAATATAAAAATTTTGTTCAAGCAAACACCCTAATGCTTTCCGTAAATCACCCACCACCTCTCCTTGTGCTAAGTTTTGGATAAAATGTTGCATTTTATATAAATTATATAGATCATATACATTCATCTGAGGATAAACTTTGCTAATCTCAGATGTCTTATCTAATAATAGATAATAATCGATAGTAATTTTTGATAATTCCTTCTTTTTGTTCCAGTTTTTTGATTCCAGATGGGCTATGTAAAACATAAAAACCAACAATACTGATAAAAAAGGCTTAAAAAAAATACTATTTAATTTATACAGCAAATGTAGTTTATCAAATGATTTTTCCCTTAATACTTTCTTCTGTCTATTTGCTAAGTCTATCACTAACTCATCGCATAAAGTTTTTTGTATTTTTTCACCTTGCACTATAAATTTACGCTTGTCTACCACAATCATCTTATCCACTTTAACATAGCTAAAATGCAAATTATTAGTAATATCAATATCAAATGCCAACAATAGCGTAACTTGCATATCACCCTGCACAATATGCGCTTTAAAATGCGATACTACATCATATACAGATTGCTCTATAAGGCCATTTAAATATTCATTCGACTCTGTAAAGCTCAAACCTACACTCTTAGTGAAGAATAAATCGCGATTATTAGTAGCTATTACCTTGATGCCAAACGCCTGAAGAGGTATCACTAACACCTGTAGCTCCGATGGATTGTCGGATTGATAAAATAAACCCTTAGCCAGATTGCGATATAATTCAAAGCCAATAGAATAAAATCCACCTAATAACACTTTGCTTTCAAATATCACATTTAAAATGGCTAGCATTTTCTCATCTAAATTCATACACAGCAACAATACGAACCATGAGTGATCTATGCCATCATCCTGATACACCAGATAATCGCATAATTTGTTTTGCGTCTGTTCCTGTAGTAGTTTATTAATTAAATGATTAGGAGAGGTGGTATCGAAAGTTTTAATCACTTCATACTTAAAATTATGCTCAGTCTCTTCTAAGATGAAATACACAGAATATTTTTTAAAACTTTTCAAAAAGGTTTTGAGATTTTGAATAGCTTTCTCGTCTTGTAGAATGACGCAAGACGCATTCTGTGATAATACTCCTCCAGCATTCTTATGATGCGGGTTGGATGTAAAAATATACATAGCATAACTGCCGTATACAATAAACAGCTTATCTTCTCTACGTAAAAAAATAGAGAACATTGCAAATTTTAATTTTTGTAAACCAAGCATGTAACTTTTTTGACTTATACTCAGCATGATAGAAGAAGTAAATTTAATACTATTAGTATACACAAAACTATTCGCGTCAATATGACAATAAAAATTGCGACGTGGAACGTCAACTCTATTCGACTAAGATTAGAGCTAATCTCGAGATTTTGTAACTTATATCAACCAGATATACTACTCTTTCAAGAAACAAAGGTGATTGATGAACTTTTTCCTGCCGAACAGCTAGCGAAAATAGGTTACCAATATCTAGCTTTTAGCGGACAAAAATCGTACAACGGAGTAGCGATAGCTTCGCGCCTTCCATTTGATCGTCATTTTGTGTTAAATTTTGTCAATGAAGATAAAAGGCATATAGCCATTACGATAAAAGATCTAGAGATACATAATTTTTATGTTCCATCCGGAGGAGAGATTGCTGATGTAACCCTCAATCCTAAATTTGAACATAAACTAAAATATATCGACGCTGTGCAGCGCTGGTTTTTAGATCATAAAAATGAGAGAAATAAATATTTCATACTAGGAGATTTAAATATTGCGCCACACGAAAATGACGTATGGTGTAGCAAATATATGCGCAATATCGTGAGTCACACTCCTATTGAACGAGCTGCTTTGTTAGATTTACAGAAAAGCTTAAATGCAATAGACTTATCGCATCACTTTTTTCCTTCCGAAAAGCATTTTACCTGGTGGAGTTACCGCGGAGCTAGCATGGAAAAAAACCGTGGACTACGCATAGATCATGCATGGTGTAGCGCAAATTTGCTGAATACAATAAAACATATTGAGGTTGCAAAGGAAGTGCGTAGTTGGGTAAGAACTTCAGACCACGTGCCGCTCATCATAGAACTCTCTTTTTCACTGCCATTCACCTAAAATGAGGTAAAACAGATCTGGAGGGACCGATATGAAATATAAACAAATCAAAGAATTAAAAAATACATAATTTCGTAGATTGACAGGAGTAAAAAGAACTGTATTTGACAAAATGGTAAGTATTCTTGAAGATGCTGAAACCAAAAAGAAAGCGAAGGGAGGACGAAAAAGTAAGCTTAGTATAGAAGGTCGTCTTCTTATGGCACTTGAGTACATCCGTGAATATTTCATGTAAGCCAAGTTATGAAGTAAGAAAGCACAGCATACAATACAATTAGGTGGATAGGCTGATCAAACATCCTTCTACCAAGTCGTAAAGCTTACCTAAAGTGACATGGAGTATGAAGTTGTATTCATAGACACAACGGAAACACCTATAGAGCGCCCAAAAAAAGAGTAAAGAATAAGAACGTATTAAAAAAGAAAAATCGAGAACTTGCAAAAGAAAGAGCGGCCAATGAAAATGTTATTGGTATGATTAAAACGATTTAAAATCGTAGCTGATATAGTAATTTAGATTGAATTAGATATAATTTTTCGTTATAATGAAAGGAAAAATGACAAAAAGCTACAGCAATGATTTAAGAGAAAAAGTAGTAGAATATTTAGAAGCTGGGAATAGTTATGACCAAACATCTAAATTATTTAAAATACCTAATTCAACCTAAATTACTATACAATACGGAATTACAAAAATGATAGTTTCCGAAGAGGTCTAATGATAAAAAATATTCTATTTGTTGAAGAGTTAAAAAACGGCCGGAAGTTTTATGGCAAAACAGGAGTGGGCACTCCGTTAATGCCGACGAAACAAAAAATCTTGATTTATACCACGGCTGGTTCATTGGTTGGATTGAAAAAGGTGATAGAAGAATTATTTTTTCAAACCACATAGAAGACGATAAAAAAGAAGAGATTGGCACCAGTCAGCATGCCAAAGCAGACGCAAAAGAAAAAATGGCAAAAATTATAGATCGAATCGAAGGTAACAAATGACAACAATAACATACGAAGAATTTGAGCGTGTGGATTTGCGCTCTGGCACGATTGTGAAAGTAGAAGAATTTCCAAGGGCGAAAAAGCCGGCATTTAAAGTGTGGGCAGATTTTGGACCTGAGATTGGCGTATTGCAAACGTCAGCTCAGGTGACTGTGCATTATACCACTCAGACTCTTCTTGGTCGCCAGATTGTGGGGTGCGTTAATTTGGGAGAGAAGAATATAGCGGGCTTTACCTCTCAATTCCTACTTGTGGGATTCGCGGATGAAAGCGGCGCTATTTGCTTGATAACAGTTGATCCAAAGGCTCCACATGGACAAAAAATGTGTTGACATGAAACACTTCATCCTCACTGGCACTCCAGGTAGTGAAAAAACCTCTGTCATCAAAGAGCTAGAAAAATCAGGCTATGCTGTTATTCATGAAGCTGCAACCGATGTAATTAGCATAAGCAAGTTAAAGGCATAGAAAAACCATGGGAAGAGCCTGATTTTCTAGATCAAATTACACGTATGCAAAAAGAGTGGCAGATGGACGCTACTGGAGATTTGCAATTTTACGACACTCACCTTTTTGCACTTACGCCCTTGGTAAATATTTAACCCATTGGAAAGGCCTCGAATTTAAGCCTTCGCCTGTATTGTTTGATGAAATTGATCGTTGCCTAAAAAAACGGCGTTACCAGAACCGGATATTCTTTTTTGAAAACCTTGGCTTTATCGAGCATACCGATGCCAGAAAAATTTCTTATGAAGATGCTTTGATTTTTGAGCAGATTCATCTGAATGTGTATAAAGAATTTGGTTTTGAAATTAGGCCTCTTTCGAAACTGTGATATATGTGTATACTCAAGCTAGGTCAATAAAAATATTATGGTTTTGTAATTGAAATATGAACAAGTAAAGATTTTATCAGATGATCAATTCAGAAGATTAACAGGAGTTAAGCGTGGTGCGTTTGATAAGATGGTAAAAATATTAGAAGAAGCTGATAAAAAGAAAAAAAACTAAAGGAGGTAGAAGAAATAAGCTGAGCATGGAAAATCAGCTATTAATGGCATTGGAATATATCGGAGA
>NZ_JACVVM010000043.1 GCF_016751895.1 Candidatus Sarmatiella mevalonica
ATCCGGGCTAATTAATAAAGTGGCTGTAACTCCTGCTAATATTACGGATGCTAAAGGTATGGCGCATGTTCTGCCTAATGGTGGAGCTACATATGCTGACAAAGGTTATTGCGTTGCTCCCGCCAGGATAGCAGCGGCTCGTAAGGGAGTTCATCTATGCGCTATTAAGAAAAACAATATGAAGGAAAAGAATTTTGATCTCGACCGCTATTATACTTACATTAGATCTCCTTTCGAAAGGGTGTTTGTTCAGGATAATAAACGACTGCGATATGTAGGAATAGCAAAAAATCAATTTGCTGAATTTATGAATGCAATCTGTTTTAATTTAAAGAGTTTAACCGTCCTTGCTGCATAAAACAGGTAAAAATACATCTATTTAGGCTTATAACAAAACTAAAACAGCTAAAAATGAGATTAATTTCTGATTTGACTAAAAAAGATTAATTTCTGATTTGACTAAAAAACTATGCAGTTTTTAATAGCAAAATCCTTATAAAATCACTCAAACAAAAATTTTAACTACAAAATACAAAATTTTCTAAAATCTCATCTTACAACGGTCCCCTCATAGATATCGCAATAAGCGTAGGGACTACAATCTAAAGTTTAATATTGTTGCTGGAATTGTTAATTTCAAAAATGATTTCGTTAATAAATTACTTGCCGCTTGATGCTAAAATAGACCTCTTTCGAAACTCGCTCAATTAAGAGCAAATGCGAGGAGTATACGAAGCACAGAGCCGCAGCGTACATGAAGTACGTGAGGACTTGCGCATCGACAGCGTCGCCACAGTTGCCATCAGGAGTAGAGTTAGGAAAGAGGTCTAATGCCATGTCTCTTTGCCTAATGTAAAGTGGTTTACTATACTTCTTGCATTTGCTCATCATGAGACAGTTTGGAGGTGATGGGCTCTAATTTACCACCTCCTTATAATGCCTCTTTATAAAGCGCCGTCTTCGCTCTAGCATTCGATGATTTAAATGTAAATAATATCTTTTGTTTTTGATCACAATGGATAGACACGCCACCGCCCTTTTTCAATTTCCCAAAAAGCATTTCATCAACAATCTTTTGCTTTAGTTTAGAATTAATAATTCTGTCTAGGGCGCGCAAACCATCCACACTTTCATTACAATAATTCGTCAAGAACTCCGCGATACTCTTGTTGCATGTGAGATGTATATTTTTCTCTTTTAACTGATCACTCAAACGTTCAATCTTCTTCTGCACGATTTTATGTAAACTCTCTCCATCTAATGCGCCAAAAAATATCACTCCATCCAATTTATTTCGCATGTCTGAGCTAATGATGTTTTTAATGAAGTCTTGAGTATAGAGTTTAGTGTCACTTTCACGTTTTTTATTAAATCCTAAAGTGCCTTTACAATCAGTATCTGTGTTCACAGTTAAAATTATGATAGTGTGCCGAAAATTAATAACTTTGCCAGTATTATCTGTTAATTTCCCTTCGTCTAAAATTTGCACCAAAATATTGAGTATTTCCGGGCTCGCCTTAGACACATCATCAAACAATATAATTGAGTAAGGATTTTTATCAATCGCCTCCGTTAAATACCCCCCTTGCTCGAAACCAGTATAACCAGGCGGGCTACCTAAGAGTTTAGAGATAGTATGTTTTTCTGAATATTCCGCCATATCTATATGCAACAGATGCATGTGCATGGTATCTGCAAGAATTCGACCCAGCTCGCGCTTACCCACACCATTAGGCCCTGCAAAAAGATAGGTGCCTGTGGGTTTAGCGTTTCTTTTAAGACCGGTCCATGAAAGTTTTATACTGTTACATAACTCCTTAATCGCCTCTCCCTGTCCAAAGATATTCTGTTTTAACTTCTCTTCTAAGGAAGCCAAATGCTCTATGTCATTTTTGTCTAGGCTAATACCAGGTATATTTAGATGGGCGGACACAGTTTGTTCTATATCTTGTTTACTAATTTTATTATCATTATGCGCTGCGATTCGCTTGCGCGCACCCGATTCGTCCATCAAATCTATAGCCTTATCTGGCAAGTGCCTGTCGTGAATATATCGTTCCGACAGAAGTACGGCAGCCTCTATAGCCTCCTTAGTATAAACTACTCCATGATATTGCTCATAGTAACTCTTTAAACCATTCAAAATATGCACTGTAGATTTCACATCCGGCTCCGACACTAACAGTTTTTGAAAGCGTCGCGTAAGAGCCATGTCTTTCTCGAAATATCTGTGATACTCCTTAAATGTAGTAGAGCCAATACACCTAATTTCCCCACGAGCTAAAGCGGGTTTAAGGAGGTTGCTGGCATCCAGCCCCCCAGACATAGTAGAGCCTGCACCAATAAGCATGTGGATCTCATCTATAAATAAAATTATTTTTGGCAGGTTTTTAGTGGCAGTAATTAGTTTGTTAATTCTCTCTTCAAAATCACCCCTATACTTTGCACCAGCCACAAGCCGCCCTATGTCTAGAGAATAGATAACGTAACCCTTTAATGACTCTGGAATGTTGTTATTTACTATCATATAGGCTAACCCCTCTGCAATGGCTGTTTTGCCTACCCCTGGGTCTCCTACCAATATTACGTTGTTTTTGCGTCGTCTACATAAAATTTCTATCATTCTATTCACTTCGCTCTCCCGTCCAATCAGCAAATCTACCTGCCCATCTTTCACATGGTTATTTAGATTATTGCAAAATTGTTCTAGTACGGCATGATGAGTATTGCTATCACACTTCGCATCCCTTTCTGTTTTCATAGATATTTGTTTGCTTGTATTTTTGCTATATTGAATGTTGCGAATAAGCGAGGCCCTAGTTACACCAAACTCCCGCAATATTTTGGAGCAATAGGAGTCTGTATCTTCTAATAACTCCAGTAACATCGCGCCTATTGTGGAGTAATTCTGATAAGCATCGTCTTTGCCTCGCATTATCACTTTATGCATGATAGACTGAAACTCAGCGCTGGTTTTTGGGTGGGTATTGACAGATACTGAAAATGTGTTAGAATGATTCATGTGTTCGTGTAATCGCTCCACCATCTTCTCAAGATCTACCTTTACAGCCGTTAGGATCGAGATTGCTTCCGTGTTACAGCATAACGCAAGCAGTAGGTGCTCGCATTTAATGTATTCATGCCCATAGTTTGCTGCAATAGCAAACGTATCGTGTAGTACAGACTCAGTGTTTCTGTTGATCATAGCTCCATCTTTCTTTTCAATTTCACTCCTGCTTACAATTATAATTATACCTGATTTATAACCTAAAAACAAACGAAGAATATCATGAATACTCTATCTCAATGCTTGTTATGTTGCTGCGCCTATTCATATAACATAGAGCGAATTGTTGCCTTTTTAGAGAAAAATAACAAAGATTTTATTAAACCTTCTGCTAAACTCCCTCATGATGAGCAATCTGAGGAGCATACGAAGCACAAAACGCCCGACATGCATCAGGTACGTGAGGATTCACAAATTATAGCAACAACGCAGTGGCCATCAGGAGTAGAGTTTGGAGGAGAGTATATTAATTTTGAAGATGCTCTATATACTCGTGTGCGCATTGAAAATCGAGAGATCGATTTATTTCTATTTTCCTTTGGGTGCTTTGTCGCATGGAATGCATCTTCTGACCTTTTACCAAAAATCATGAATATCTTTCAAGATTTTGGCGTCAATATCTTATCTAAAGCAATAAATGATTTTGTTTATTTTGACTATTCTCAGTCTCAAGAACTCACGATTAATGAAGAGAAGAACGCTATTTTTTTACAAGATCAAACTGTTTTTCTCAAACTCTCAATTTCTTATGCGCTAGCTCAATCCGTTAAACTCACATATCTAGAGCAATCAGTGAAACAGATGCTAGAAAGCACAAACCCGATCAGAGAGACTTTAGCTGCAACTGGCAGAGTCAACCTATCCAAACAGGAACTTTCTAAGCAAATAGGTTCATTGTTTAATGAGCGTTATTCTATTAATCTACATAGTGATATTTTAGATACGCCTGAATTTTTCTGGCGCAAACCTAGTTATGAACCATTATATTTGATGACCGCGCGCTTTCAGGATATTGAGGTACGGCATGACATCTTGAATCATAGATTAGATATGATTCATGATCTTTACTCGATTTTATCAAATGAGCTAAACTATAAGCACTCTACTCGCCTAGAGGTAACGGTGGTTTTTTTAGAAATAGTTGTTGTACTTCTCATTGCTTTAGAGGTAGTATTAGGCGTGTTGAGAATGAAATAGAATTAAGAAAAAATGCAAATAGATTTAAACAACATCGAGCAAGTATTACACAACTCTAATGCATGGCCGTTTATTGAGGCTAAGCGCATTTTAGACTCAATCAAGAACAAAAAAAATCAAAAAGGCTATATATTGTTCGAAACTGGCTATGGCCCATCTGGTTTGCCACATATAGGCACTTTCACAGAAGTTGCGCGCACAACAATGGTGCGCAAGGCTTTTGAAAAGATAAGCGACATACCAACAAAGCTCATCTGTTTTTCCGATGATATGGATGGCCTGCGCAAAGTGCCGCTGGATATACCAAACTCAGCAATGCTGCAAGACAACCTAAATCGCCCTCTCAGCGCCATTCCTGATCCATTCGAGCAGGAGGAAAGTTATGCCGCATATATGAATAAAAAATTATGCTCCTTCTTGGATAGGTTTGAGTTTGACTATCAGTTTATTAGCGCAACAGATTACTATAAATCGGGTAAATTTGATGAAATGATGATGCTGGTGTTAGAAAGATACGAGCAAATTATGGATCTGATGCTACCAACTCTGCGCGACGAAAGGCGCAAGACTTACTCGCCATTCATGCCTATTTCATCTACTGGGCATGTGCTGCAGGTGGCTATAGATAGAATAGACAAGGAACAGGGGTTAGTGTATTACACACTTGATGGCAGAGAGGAATGTTCATCTGTTAAGGGTGGCAAGTGCAAACTGCAATGGAAACCAGACTTTGGCATGCGCTGGGCTCATCTAGATGTAGACTATGAAATGTATGGAAAGGATCACTTACCAAATGGTAAGATTTATTCCAGCGTGTGTCGCATTTTAGGCGGAGTAGAGCCGGTACAGTTATTTTATGAATTATTTCTAGACGAGGATAGCAGCAAGATCTCTAAATCTAAAGGAAAGGGTATTGGCGTTGATGATTGGCTTAGATATGCGCCTTTAGAAAGTTTGGCGCTCTTTATACACGCATCTCCCTCTAAACCTAAACGATTGCATTTTGATGTTATTCCTAAGAGTGTTGATGAATATTTAGCGTGGAATAAAAAATATCACCAGCAAGATCTGGCACAACAACTGGTGAATCCACTGTATTATGTGCATGATGGGAAGGTGCCGAACATTGATATTGGTGGAATTAATTTTAATCTATTGTTAAACTTGGTGTCGGTATGTAATACAAACTCCAAAGAAGTGCTTTTGAAATTCTTAGAGCGATATGTTTCAAACGCCACCTACTCTGCTTTTCTAGATAGATTGCTAGATTGTGCAATCAACTATTACACAGATTTTGTAGAAAAAAAGAAAAAATACCTTTCACCTAATCAACAACAAAAGCTGTTGCTAGAGGAAATTGCTACTTATTTAGCAAATATTCAGAGCAGCGATGTGGAGGCGGACGAGATTCAGACTAAAATATATGAAATAGGCAAAAACGCGCAATATGAAAATTTAAGAGATTATTTTAAAGATCTCTATCAAATCTTGCTAGGGCAAGAAGAGGGGCCGAGATTAGGTTCTTTCATTAAGCTATTTGGTATAGAGCAAACCTTAGATTTAATTAAGCAAAAAAATCAATAGTTAAGTGTATGACGGCTGCAATTTCAATTACTGATCTAAAAAAAATTTATACCACTTCTGCTAAAGTAGCCATAAACGGTCTTAGTTTACAAGTAAATCAAGGCGTTGTGCTTGGTTTGCTTGGCTGCAATGGCGCTGGCAAGTCTACTCTCATCAACATCATAGCCAACACTGTTAAAAAGACCAGCGGCAAGATAGAAATTATGGGTTTTGATGTCGACCAACACCCTAAAACAGCCAGGCGCGCAATTGGCGTGGTGCCTCAAGAAATAGCTGTAGATAATTTTTTGTCATTAAATAAAACATTGCGCTTTACAGCTGGCTATTATGGTTTAAAGGTTGATGACGCTTATATCGAAAAAATATTAGATAGCGTTTCGTTGCTCGAACAACAGCATTTAACTGCGCGCTCTTTGTCTGGCGGCATGAAGCGGAGGTTCTTGATGGCGAAGGCGATGGTGCATGACCCTGCGGTATTGATATTAGATGAACCAACTGCTGGTGTTGACTTAAATTTGCGCCACAAAATATGGGCGCATATTCGTAAGCTTAAAGAGGCGGGTAAAACAGTTGTTATCACCACGCATAATCTAGAAGAGGTGGAGGAATTATGCGACGAGATAGCTTTCTTGCGCATGGGTCAAATAGTTAAGCAAGACAAAACAGAACAAATACTTAAGCACAGCCAAGCGCGATACTTAGAAGTGGAGTTTGAGAGTAATTTAACCATCCCGGACCTGCTTAAAACCTTGCAGCTATGGGAGACGGTTTCATCTAATAAGATGAGGGTTGAAATTACAGATAATCAGACTCTTATGTCTATATTGCAAGCAGCCAGCACCTGTTCGGTGCCAATAAAAAACATTCGTACCGACAGAACTTCGTTAGTGGATGTGTTTAACCAAGTGCTTATGAATAACTAATTGACCATTGTTTAATAGAACACTGATGTGAGCGAGAATCGAGAATTATTTAATATTGAAATTGAAAAAATGCTTCTAGGTTGCTTAATTAGCAATCCTATGCATTTAGATAAGCTGCTAGCAATTAACTTCTCTCCGGAAATCTTTTATGATAATTTGCATAAAAAGATTTATGAATCAATTATTATCTTGCAGGATAGAGGTTTTAATTGCGACGTAACGCTTTTGAGCGAGTTATTAAAGAAAGATGAATTGTTTAATTACTATGGTTCAGACAACTATCTAAAAGACCTCCTGCTAAACTCCGCGCTCATCCCCAATCCCTATTCCTACGCTCTAACTCTGCAAGATTTATCTATTAAACGTAATTTGGTTACTGTTACTCAGGATATTATTAGCCAAGTATACAACTCAAACTTAGAGCACAAAGGCACGCAATATCTAGAGTATGCCGAAAATGCAATATATCAGCTCGCTTCCAGCGGCATGGTGGAAAGGGGGTTTTATGCTCTAGATGAGATAGTAGATTCCGCCCTCACCACGATTGACAAAGCACGTCTTTCGTCTGGTATAACCGGCGTGACTTCTGGTCTTATGGACATAGACAACATTCTGTGTGGCTTTCAAAGATCAGACCTTATTATCATCGCTGCTCGCCCCTCTATGGGTAAAACCGCCTTCGCAATCAATCTTGCATTAAATGCCGCCAAGAGCCTGGAAAATAGCCAGGGCTCCGTTGGTTTTTTCTCTTTGGAAATGTCGGCTGAGCAAATAGCCACTAGAATACTTTCTATAGAATCTATGCTAGACTCTCACTCGCTCAAATCTGGATTGAAACAGGAGGGATATAATATTTTAAGTAAAGTTGCTTCTAATATTAAACACTTAAATCTTTTTATTGATGATACCCCTGCTATTTCTATAGCAACTTTGAGGAGCAGGGCGAGAAAGCTGAAGAGGCAAAATAATTTGGCTATTTTATTTATAGACTATCTGCAGCTCTTGCGAGGCGCGAAAAACTACGATAATAGGGTGCTGGAAATTTCAGAAATTACCCAGGGATTAAAGGCGTTAGCAAAAGAATTGAATATCCCTGTTGTGGCATTAGCGCAACTTTCAAGGGCGGTGGAGCAGAGAGAAGACAAGCGCCCGCTGCTCTCAGACCTGCGCGAGTCTGGCTCTATTGAGCAAGATGCTGATATAGTAATGTTTATTTATAGAGCTTTTTATTATATGCAGCGTAATAAAGAGATGAGCGAGGCGGAGAAGGATCAAATTAGAAATCTGGCCGAGATTATTATTGCTAAAAACCGTAATGGCTCTACTAGCACTGTTGATCTATTTTATAATCCTGCCTATTCTAAGTTTCAAAACCTCAATAAACACCATCTTGAGGCTTAGATCCGCCTTAAGTTGCATCAACTAAAATGCCAAAGATGTTCAACGCTTCATTACCATACCCTCACCGCAGCACTCGGCAAATACGCCTTAACATTATTGCCGCGTTACTTGTTAATGCTCTATGCGGCTCTATGCTAGCTTTGGCGTTAGCGCCATATCATCATTTATGCTTTTTATTCGTCATTAGTATACTGTCTTACTATACACAAAAGGCGGTAACCAAGCATCTAGCTCTAGCATATGGTTTTTGTTTTGGCTTCGGATATTTTTTGTGTGGCCTGTCTTGGATTACATCTGCCCTAGAGGTAAGAGGTGGTTTTGATTGGCTCAAACCCTGGGTACTGCTGGGCATACCATCCTTACTAGCATGCTTTATAGCTGCCCCTGTTTTCATCGCCTGGCATGTAAAAGAGAGTAAAGCTTACTACTGGAGCTTTGCATATCTCTGGGCTTTATTTGAGTGGATTAGATCCGTTGCATTACATCTTCTACCCTGGAACCTTATTTCTTATAGTTTTGGTGAAAACCTATTGCTGATTCAAGGATTTTCGTTGCTAGGCCCAATAGGTATGAGTTTTTTTGTAGTTTATTTGTCAAATCTACCATTATATCTAAATAAAACGACTGTTTACCGATGCGTAGTCTTATCTTTATGCATTATGGTTGTTTATGGTTATTTGAGATGTGCATTACATCCAAACGTGAATATTGTGGACACTAGAATTGATGGCGAACCAGTGCATGCCATCAATTCCACCAATACCACAGATCAAGGTAATGGCGTGAAAATAAAACTGGTGCAGCCTAATATTCCAATTTCTGATAATTTCGTTGAAGATGAGTTATATAAAAATATCCTTAAACAGACAAAGCTCTCGCGCGGCCTAGATGCCGACATTATCATTTGGCCCGAATCAGCAATAGCTATAGATCATAGACTGCCAATTGCGCAGCGCTATTTGCGCTCCCTTGGTTTAGAGCAGGTTCTAATAGCTGGGGGCGACCTAGACAATGCTCTGCACTACCTCCACCCAAACTTTAAAATATATAATTCTATGTATATCTTGGTTGGTGGGCGTATGGTTGCTCAATACAATAAAGTGAATTTGGTGCCGTTTGGTGAATATATTCCGTTTAAGGCGCTATTGTCCTTTTTTACCAAAGTGGCGCGTGGTATGATTGATTTTCAACCTGGTGCACCGGTTCTTTTTCACATCCATCATCCTATCCTGAACAATTCACCATTTAAAATACAACCGGTGATTTGTTATGAAATCTCGTTTTTCGATTATATAGCAAAATACAGAAGAGGCGTAAACTGTATCATTAATATTACGAATGATGCATGGTTTGGAAAAACTTCTGGTCCTTATCAACATTTTATTTTGGCAAAAATTAGGGCTGTTGAGCACGCAATTCCTGTCTTGAGAGTAGCTAATAGTGGCATTTCTGGTGTGATAGATCCATTGGGGAGGGTAGTTGCTATGTTGCCAATAAATTACATTGGCGTCATAGATACTCAACTTATACCGCATGCAACAGGCGATACGCCTTATAGTTTTCTTGGTGATTGGGTTTTTGCAACTCTTGCGTGTTTTTATTTGCTTTTACATATCATAAATAAACAAGACGTTGTGCATTAGTAGTTTGACTATGTAGCATTTTTATGTTACAACTACTACCTATGAGTGTTCTGTCCAATGAATAAAATAATCTTTTTGTCAGATTTCGGGCTTTTTGCTATCCTCGAAAGAAATCATTAAGAAACAGAGTTGCAAAAATCTCAAAGTCTACTTGGCTCCAGAACTGCTTAATACGTCTAAGTTTAGTAATTCGCTTATTTTTTTGAGTACATTTGTATGAGTAACAATAGCCAAGAGTATGCTTCAGATTATGAATTTGATTTTGAAACTGAAGACAAGAAAGAAAAAAGGATACGGGCAGGTGGGAAGGGTAAAGCCAGCTCTATAGATGAATTAATTAGTAGAAGAGTTAAAACATTGCGTTTAATGTCTGGTTTAAACCAAGAAAAATTGGGCGAAGCACTCGGCGTTAGCACGCAGCAAGTGCAAAAGTATGAAAAGGGCACAAACCGCATTTCTAGCGGTAGGTTATTTTATATCGCTCAGATTCTAAATGTGCCAGTAAGTTACTTTTTTGAGGAAATCGATAGAGGAATATCTTATGGCATGCAAGACTTTAATCTTGATAGCAGAGTAGCCGAAGAAGAGGAGGGTTTTCTTGCGCATGCAATTAGCGATGATGCATCTGATAGTGATGCGCGAGCCAGCGATAAAGAAGTGATAGAGTGCGTGCGCACCTTTAGCTCCATCCCATCTCGTAGAATACGTAAAAAACTACTGGATTTGATGAGGTCTATGGTGCGTGATACCGAAAATGCCACGTAGGTCGCAAGGAAGTAGAAGAGGCGTTAGACCTCTTTTCGAAACTCGCTCATGATGAGTAAATTAAACCCATCGCAATCTCTGCTCCTTCATGGCAACTACCTTGTCATCGTCAAGATTAGACGACTTCTTGTAAAATTTTTTGACCTTCATATTTTCTATCATAGTACCCTACATTCTTTAAGGAAAGGCTTTACTATGATGGTTTGAAGTAGTACATATCGTTTATTTTTTGTGACAAAAATGCATAATATACTACTTCAAGCCTTCAAGCGCTATCATCTCATATAACCAGCAATAAATTCTGATGATGTATAATATACTACTTCAAGCGCTTACATTAAACCTTTCTTGGAAAAAATCAAGGATAAGACCTCTTGCGTAAGTATATAGAATTGGAAATTACTTACAGGGAGGGGTTGATATTTTTTATAAAGCGTGTATAGAACTTGATTTTTAACCAACAAGAGACTATACACAATGATAAGATACAGTAAAATTGCTAAACATCCAAGAGTTTTTTTAAGATTATTTGGCATG
>NZ_JACVVM010000044.1 GCF_016751895.1 Candidatus Sarmatiella mevalonica
AATGAAAGAGGAATTTTTAGGAAAAATGATGTTGAGCGCCGCAGCATACTCTAGTATATGAGGAGCGCAAAGGAGTTTTGACAACAAAATTACCCCACGGAATAGGTTATGCAAGAGGTCTTTCTTTGCCCACTTGAAGCCTAATGTTAGTTCTCGTTTCGTTCATTAAATCTTCAATTATACCTTTGTGCTTTAGCCTATTAAAATAGTTAAATACTCTCTTCCATTCACCAAAATCATTTGGTAAATCTCGCCAAAAACAGCCATTTTTTGTTACATAGAATATTCCATCCCATAGCCTTCTTGCATCCTTAGGTGGTAGCCGACCTTATTTACCTTTTCGCTTGTATATTATTTTTCTATTAATTCCCACTCTTTATCACTAGTGTCGCTACTATATTTTTTTGACATCTTTTCTCTTTTTTGACGCCTATTATAGCAATTCTTCTTTATATTTCAATATTTTACGTGACTGGTTCTTACTTACGCAACAGCTCTTCTCTTCTTTTGTGGTTGAAGCCTCTTTTATTGCTCAATTATTTTGTTAACAGCGCCATAAATACCCCTGATACTATTTACTAATCCTAACGCATCTATAAAACGCCTTTGAAACGCATTACGACCAATAATAGAGCCGTGCCCCCCCCCTTGGCCAATAGCTCGCGCTTCTTGCAATAAACTTTCATCATCCTTCTTGGCACCGCCAGAAAATAGCACTATCCTTTTACCATTAAAAGCGCTTTGCACTATTTTTTGCACCATGGCAACTTGCTCATCGAATACAGAGGTTTTTGAATTGCGCCGAGATAACTTAGCGGACTCATCAGAAATAATATTTTGCATAGGATCTGCGGTTGGGAATTTTATTTTAATAATATGCGCCCCAATGCTGGCAGCGATATAAGCTGCGTAGCAACAGTTTTCCAGCGAATCTTGTCTTTCAATTCCATCGCCGCGCGGGTAAGACCAAACAACACTCAGTAAGCCCGCGTCATTTGCTTGAGATATTATTTCTCGCGCCTCTTCTATCATCTCGTGCATTTTATCACACCCAGGATAGATGGTAATGCCTACCCCTATCGCACCTAATTGCACCGCATCTTTTACGGATGCAGTGAATGCAGAATCAAAACAATTTAACTGTGGATTCAATTGATTATTGCAATTTAATTTAAGAATAATAGGTATGCGATTAATGAATTTATCCACCGAACATTCTATTTGTCCTAATAAACCAGCATGAGCACTAAAACCACATTCAATAGCAAGTTTAAAATAGTAGTCGGGATCATAAGCTTCTGGATTTGGATCAAAACTTTTGATTGGTCCGTGCTCATAACCTTGATCCACTGGTAAAACGAGCAGTTTACCACTACCACCCAACGCGCCATGAGTTAAGAGTTGATGCAACTTGCATCTAATTCCAATAGAACAAGAGCTATAATGAGTTAATATTTCCTGTACTGGATCTTTTGATTGTGTCAATATTTTTGATTGCATAGATCTTTTATCCTCAAGCATAATTTGTGCATCTCATGATAAATTAATTAAACTTTTAATTAAATTTTTATTTCCTTGAACCGTTTTGGATGTAAAAAGAGGTTTAGGATCGAATGAAAGAAAAGGTATGCATAACTATACCAGCTGCAACAGAAACATTTAAACTATCTATTTCTGAAGACATTGGGATTGTAAGAAAATAGTCGCATGAGTCTTGCACTAATCTACGAATACCCTTAGCTTCAGAGCCAAATACCACTACTACCTTGCCAGACATTGTTTTTTTTAATTGCTCAACCTGAGAAAGTTTAAGAGTAGCTACTGGCGTAATGTTCTGCTCGCTATAATTTTGCATGACAGATTCAGAGCTATCTTGATTAACTCTATGCGCTCCAATAACCCAAAATCCTTGCTGCTTCAGGCTATGTAATGCGTGAGCTAAATTTACTACGCGCGCAATCTTCACTAACTCCATACCACCACATGCCGCCTTTGCCATCACTGCATTTTCCTCGGGACTCCCATCCTGCGCTAAAATAATGCCGTTAATACCAAAAGCCGCCGCGCTTCTTATAATGCCGCCAATATTTTGGTTGTCCTGTAGCTGATCTAAAACAAAAATAATATTTGGATCGGAAGTATAGTCTAATGCTGAAAGTGAATTAAAAATAATAGGTGAGACGAGGGCAACAATATCTTGAGCATTATCCCTAGGGACAAAAGCCGCTATTTTAGCAGAATCAAGAATTTCGAATGGGAAGGAGGAAATGAGAGGATATTTTGCAAATATCTTATGAGTACAATAAATTTTATGTATTTTTCTGTGAGCATTTTGCATGGCATGCAGTACGCAGTGCGTACCATACATATAATAGCTTTTGCCATCTCTTTGGGTTGGACGAGAGGCGGGAGCTTTATTTTTTTTACGTAAGTTATTAGACATTATTAGCGCAAAAGGACCAAGGGAGAGTGATGACGGATATTATAAAACGCGTTGAACTATAGGGTAATTACAAGGAAATATTTTCAAGCCTCAAATAAGTTTACTGTAGTTACGCCTACTTATTACTATGCAAGAGGTCTAATGTTTGTTGTGTAAAAAAATATTTATTTATACATTCCATTAATCTTATTAGATTTTATCTGCCCGCCTGACGCTAAGTGTAAAAGATACACGCCTTCTTCATCGCTTTCTTGTGCATTTCGCACTTTTTCACGATTGCTGATTGGTATAGGACCAATACTACCGTCAGGAGACGCTGTGGTAATCGTCATTTCTATAAAATGCTCTGGTGGTAGCGCCTTTATCTCGGCATCAGGTAGTGTTACAGCAAGAAGACCGCGATTTTCAAGATGATATTCTTGTCGTTTTTCTTTTTGCGCTTTTTCGTCACCCGCCCCTTTTACCTCTTGCTCTTGCTTCTTACTTAACCATATACCACTTTCTTTCTGTATCGTATTTAGTGTCGTAAAAAATTCTATTTTTTTAGCGGGATCGAGAGCATTTACAGCCTTAAAACTACTAAAAACACCAGCAGACATGGATTTAATGCGTGCATTGACATCGCTTTTACTCTCACGGCAAAGATCTTTGTATTCTTCCGCGATTGAGAAAGGTTTCTTTATGCTAGATGGTATTTCTGGTAGTATAGTGTGCAGAACTTCCTTCTTTTTACCATCCTTTTTATCATCCTCGTATTTGCATACATTAATTGTAACCTCAGAAATACCTTGATGCTCTTGTATGAGCGCTCTAGGGGTGACGTGTATAACAGACATGTCTTTAGTAAAACGCACAGGACATTCTACTGTTGAACCAATAAAAGACGATAAGTCATCTAATTTTTTTTGATCTACTCCTCGTTGCTCCAATAGATTTGTTGTAGGTGAAGCATCGAGTATATTTTTCGCGTCTGATGCTACAGCAACAGATGTGATGTTATTTATTGGAAAGGCGTTGTTGTGCTCATCTAGAACATAACCGTCATTACTTATTCCGCGTACCTCCATACTATGCTCGTTATTAACTTTGGTTTCCTCGCCATCTTCATCCACAATCACTACTTTTGCGCGTATATCAGCCGATGGCTGTGAATGATCGTTGTGCACTGTAATATTATTATATCCCAATTGTAAATTACGCACTGCCTCTCTAGTGATCTCAGTATTTGTTTTGGGATTATATAAGACAGCAAAACATTTTTCGTTTTTATTTAGGGCGCGAGGAGAGATGAAGCGTACCTCCATTGTGCCATCCTTGCGTCGAGAATCAGTGGGTATAGAACAGTCCACAGTAATGTTTTTTTGAATTAACGAGCACGGATTTGCGCTAAATACTGCCGGTGGTTTATTAATGGAGGAGCGAAAAATGCTATGTCCACATACTTTTTTGTTATCACATATTGCTAAGAGCTGACCATCACACAAACTAATATCATTCAGTTTGTGATAGCTGATAGTTTCAATTCGTTGCTCTTTGTCTTGTTTTGGGGTAAACTTTACGGTATATACGTCTTGTACAGCCTGAATACCATCATTGTCATAACCTGACCATGTATACTGGTTCTCCCCTTGTTTGCATGTGACCTCTTGCTTAAAAATACATTGGTCTTTATAAAAAACTGCAACATCGAGTGCACCAGTCTTTAATGCCTTATATTCAATTGGCATACTCATGCCACTGCCCGAATATTCAAGTATGCTAGAGTCTACTTTGACCTCTTGGTCAATGCAGGCATTTAATTCTTGCAACTTATCTAAAAGAGATTGATGATGCGCGCGCTCCATATCTCTGCTTCTCTGCTCAATTTTAGCTTGCGTTTCGTTCTTCTTTTCCATCACCTCTATGGTTTTATACATACCTTCCATCCCAGCCATATTGGAGTGACCACCGTCTATTCCCATGATACTTGCTACGGCTTTTTGCATACTTTCTATCGAAGACATTTTCAAATGCAATTCAAAAAGTTCAGTCTGCTGTTGCTTTATATGATGTAAATCTCTAGATGATGCATCGTATTTTTGCGTAAATAAGTGCGGGGCATCGTTGTGTATTTTTTGCGTAGGAGCCATAGATTTCGAACCAACGTATGAATAAAAGGGTGTAGATAAAGAATATATGGTGCTTAATAGTATAGTTATATAAATATTAAATCAATAATAGATTATATTAATAGAATATCAAACCATTTTTATTTAATTTTTAATTAAACTTTCATTAAACCATAGTAAAGATATAAATTAAGATCGCATCATAATTTCATCCTCAACATCACTTCTTGAGTCCTCAATATAAGCGTCGCCAGAAAGGTGCTGCGCATAAGCATTACGAGCATTATTTTGCTGTTGCTCACTACCATGATTTTGTTGATTTAAGAAACTTGATTCAGATTGCGAGAAATACATCTCTGCATCTGGTGCAATTTGAGTAACTGCATGCTTTAGTTCCCTGGCATCTTGTTGTAGCATCCACATAGTGTCGGAATGAGCGCAGGCAAAGTTCAGTTTTTTGATCTTGCCATCAAGACCATATTCTAGATTAATAGAAATTTCACCTAGACAGCTAGGATTCATCTGTATAGTAATCTTACGTGGGGTCATTACTTTACAAATATTCACTGTCTCAATTATCTGATCAGCCACAAAAGAATACTTAGAAGAAGTCTCGCCTATTTTCACAACCATTGCACCATCTGATCTCTGCCAAAGACTAGCGCTTAAAATGCCTGATAGATTAGCTATAAACACTTCTGATACTTCCTGCATAGCTGATTTGGCCATAGATAGATTAGAAGAAAGCGAGTTGACGCTAGATTTGTCCGCTGCTGCTTCAATAGCGGCGAGTTGTGCAGATGTCTTGGCGTTGAGAGGTTGCGAGTTGTTAACTATTTGCTGCGCATAATATTCTGCACCACCTTCTTCATTTGTAAATGATTGACTAGATTCTTGAGAATTAAAAGAGTTAGACGTATCACTTTCTATCGTAACTCTTATATTTGATGTATAAGACGCCTGAGCAGAATCTGGTGCCGATTGCTCACTTTGAGCTTGCGCAAAATTTTTTGAATGGATGGTCTGTTGTGAAATAATTTGTTGTGAGTTAATTTTTTCTAACGCACTGCCTTGAGTATTATACGCAACATCTTGCACCTGCATCTTGAAGTTTAATAATTGAAGGTTGCTTTGCTCATCGTTTTGCGTCGCTTTGGTAGTGTCATGATATGTAATGCCTTCTTTTATTTGCATCACTTTTTCTTCTATTGCATTCAGCAACATTTCATCTGTTTTGATTTCCGAACAATTAATTGCTAGAGTTTCCTGCAACGCACTATGATTTTCTGTATCAAGCCTTACTTCTCTTTCTTGCGTTGTAGCATGCGTTGCAACCAGCATTGATGCTTGCTGAAGTAATGAGTCAGATAGCTCACACGCTTCTTCATCGCGCTCTTCACCGCATACTAACGCCCCTTCTTCATCGCGCTGCTCTTCGCATACTAAAGCTTCTGCTTTATCTAACCACTCTTCACTAGCAAAGATTTGCTCGTATTCACAAGCTTCTTCGTCTAATTCTGTATTTTGCATTGTTACCACCTCTTCCTTAGACTCAACTTTCTTACTACTTGAATCTGTAGTGGTTATGGCATCTTTTTTGCCAGTTTTTTGACGCACCTCGTTCTTCTGAGGGCGCTGGGTGTGCGTGGCGCCACCATCGCGTTCATTAGTTACGGTTTTGATGCGTTGACTGGCAGAAGGCGTGCCGCTCTCATCTTTGTCTTTGCTTTGGCCATCGCTCTTGCCTTTGTTTTTGTTAACTCGTATTTGCACCTCTCTAGACTCTCGTTGAGTTTTATTATTATCAGAAGACGAGCTACTCACTACGTTCTTTTCGCGGCGTATTTTAGTTTCAGATGATAATGCAGCGCTAAACTCCTGAGCCGAATCGCAATGCACATCTGATACGTGTAATAAATTTGATGAAGACTTGTGCTGTATCTCCTTGGTGGTATGTGAATGCGTCATAACTCGGTTTGCATCCCTTATGGTTAACGGGTTAATATTCTAATTACAAGATTTTTATCACACAATTATAACATTTTGATATGATTTGTGCAATAGCCGGAATATGTCTCAGACTTTGCGTATTTTTAGCGCTCAGTCTATCTCTATATCACCCATATGCACATGGCACTGACGCGTATAAATCTGAAATATCGTCATCGCAGAACTACTATGTTGGAGTATTAGGATATTATAATTCTTTAGTGTCTAGTAATGCTAGGTTCCAAGGGGATTTGAGTGCTTTGGGAGGATACGGCCTCAAGTTGGGGCGATATTTTTATCCAAGCATCGCTCTGGAGTTGGAATGGAATTGTATAAATGATAGCGGGAGAAATGTTGAGGCGCAGATGCCTCAAAAATACGATCGACCTTATCTTTTTCAGAAAAGTCAGAATTTTTTATTAAATTTGGTATATCGATGCGATGCATATAACGTAGTGAATCCTATTTTCTTATTTGGTTGCGGCGTTGCTTCAAGTATGGCGAGATCATCAAGCGATGATGCAACCTACAGGTCAAATCAATTTGTATACAAGGCTGGGGCTGGAATAAACTATCGTATTAGTCAGAGTTTGGCCATCGAATTACTTTGTAATTTAAATATTACGAAATTTTTTCTCCCGAAAGTTATAGAAAATTCTATACAAAGGCAACATAATAGCCAAGGATTTGATTTATTACAATTGAGTGTGGGAGTGGTATACACTTTTGGAAGGAATTGAGCTTGAAATCCGATTTGAAGACTGATAGAATGTCTGGAGTATTTTAGTCTTGGTAATGTGCGTTACTGTATTTAGTGGTTAGGTTGTTTGCACTCCTTTTATCCACTGAGTGTTTTGATAGATGTACGGAGGTTTTGAGGCGCTGCGTTTTGCGTTCTGTAACAAACGATTGCATTACCAAGGTTTATAAAAATTTCAAGCTTGGCTTGCCTCCTCATAAAAACTAGACTTCTTGGGAACTCGCTCATGATGAGCAAATGCAAGGAGTATGCGAAGCACAGAACTTCAAGCGTATCAAGCGTATATGAAGCGTACATGAAAGTTAAGTGAGGCTTTCGAATCAACAGCGCCGCCACAGTCGGCATGAAGAAGCAGAGTTTTCGAAGAAGTCTACTAAGCTGTTGATGTGCTCGCAAGGTTGCTTTGCCTCTTGTGTTTATGAGGTTAGCTTCGGTTTTTATACTAATTTTAATAATTGTCGTATTTGTAATTTAATTTATTTTGTGTTCAAAAAATATGTCGGAAAAAAATAAAGAAAAGATGATAGGGGGCCATAATCAACATAATGTAGAAACTAAAAATGGCGTTGCGAAGGGTGTTAGTGGGTATGCTAGCGAAGAAACTAGCCTGGCTCACGATTATGACGAGCAAGTCTATGCAGCTGCTATATTTGGCATTACCAGCCCAGCTTTATTGCAATCAATAGCCACTCTTTTTGGCATGAAGCCTAAACCAGCTGAAAAATGTAAGGTATTAGAGTTAGGTTGCTCTACTGGGGAGAATATACTATTTTTTGCGTCTCTCTTCCCAGAATCGCATTTTGTTGGGATAGATATATCTGCCGAGTCAATAAGGATTGCGAACCAAAACAAAGCAAAAATGAGCTTGAAAAATGTTGAGTTTCTCACAAAATCTATTACTGATGTAGACCAGGGCTTTGGAAAGTTTGACTATATCATTGCACATGGCATCTTTTCATGGGTACCGGAAAATGTACGCGATGCAATTGTGAGGGTGTTTAAAGAAAATCTAGAAGAGCAGGGAGTGGCTTATGTGAGTTACAATGCGCTGCCTGGATGGAGTATAGTGGGTGCTTTACGAGATGTGATGATGTATCACACTAGGAATATTGTCAATCCGGATGAGAAGGTAGACCAAGCATTGGCGGTGCTCTCTCTCATAAAAGGGTCTGTCACTGGTACTGCAATGGAAAAGACCCCTTATGCTCAGGCGCTTGATGCTGAAATAAAAATATTAGAAGGTAAACCTAGACACTATTTTAGACACGATCACCTGTCCACAGTCAATCAACCTTTCCATTTCCATCAGGTGCTTGAGATATGTGAAAAGCAGAATCTGCAATATTTAGCAGAGACGGATCTTGCGCAGATGTATTTGCAAAACATGCCTAAGGCTGCTGTTGATGCATTGCAAAGTGTACAAGATGTACGTCAGCTTATGCAATATTTGTATTTTATACGCGGAACTAGATTTGCATCTAATTTATTCACTCACGCCTCTTGCGTGTTGAATAGAACTTTAGATTGGAATAAGATTTCAGATATGTATTTTTATACGGAGTACATGCCAGTACCAGACAGCCCGGGCATGCCGATCCAGCAGGACAGAATTAGAGATCAATCAGACATGAAGTTACGCGGAAACTCCGGGGCTGAATTTAGTATTAACCACCCAATAGCTAAAGCTGCGCTTTGTTATTTGAATACAGACCTTTTCCGTCCGATGTCTTTGAATGAGCTTGTTCAGGGGGTCAAAGGGTTGCTTGCTTCTGAGCATATGGATATCCTTAATCCTATTGAACGGCAGATTCCTGACGTGATACTCCAAATGTTGTGCGGTGGTTCACTAAAATGCACTTCTTATACTTTCACAAGAAAACCATGGGATAATACTAAAAATCCGAAACTTACTCCGTTTAATAGGCATATGATAGATACGAGAGCTATATACGCCTCTCCTGTGGCTGTTATGTATCTGATGCAAGATATAGATCGCGTCATCGCTCTGCTATGCGATGGTAGTCGCAGTGTTGATGCTATAGTTGAAGAGCTTCATAAGCTGTATAAGGATGGTGTGGTGCAGCATGAAGGGGATAGCGGTAAGCCGAAGTCAGATACTGAAGTGCGCCAAGATATCGCGGGCAGAGTGTCGACGTGTTTGAATACATTATATGCGGCACAATGTTTGGAGCAGGTGTAATAGTGGTTGCTTGATTAGACATTTTTGCTTAGTCAGCCTTTTTGTTTGATTCAATGGTTATTATTATTCAGGATCTGCATAAACTGTATAAGGATGGCGTGACGCAGCATGCGACGGTTAGTGGTAAGCCGAGATCGGATGATGCGTCGCGTTTGGGTGTCGCGATCAGAGAGGAAAGTGGAGGTGTGTTTGGATCGACTTTCTTGCGCGCTTGCTCATGAAAACCGGGCGCGAGGACCGCGAGAAATGGAAACGTAGAGTTATGTTTGGGGAAATGATAGATCTTTTGTCATACCAAGCGGTCTTAAAAAATTCCTTGAATAGACTTCTTCGGAAACTAGACTTTAGTTCAAAATTGAAGTAAAATCGTAGATTGACAGGAGTAACAAAAACTGTATTTGACAGAATAGTAAGTATTCTTGAAGATGTTGAAACCAAGAAGCGAGCGGCAAGGAGACGAAATCTTAAGTTGTGAGATAATGTCTCGATAAAGCACTTCACGGTTGCACGAAAGCAGAATTTTAACCTATCAAAGCCTAAGGTAAAAGGGACCAAATAGGAACTTTTACCTCTTCTTTTTTCTTCATTTGTATCTTTTGATAGCCGGCTTCTATTAATCCTTTAATAATAATTGCAGCCGAAATTGCGGCTAAGGCGATCAATTTTTTATACCTTTCATGGCAAGTTATACGGCTTTTTTCAATATTAGACCTCTTTCCTAACTCTACTCCTGATGGCAACTGTGGCGACGCTGTCGATGCGCAAGTCCTCACGTACTTCATGTACGCTGCGGCTCTGTGCTTCGTATACTCCTCGCATTTGCTCATATGAGCGAGTTTCGAAAGAGGTCTATTGAATCCGCCGCTTTTAAATGTTTAAATAACCTTTCGATAGCCCACCTATGTCTATATTTCTCAAAAGCTTTTTGCTCTAATTCTTCGCAAGAAGCTAAAATCATTAAATTGCCCGATTCATTTTTGGATGCGTAAATAATCACCTTGTGCCCCCACAAAATTCCTTCGGAATACTCATATCCTAAAGGTTTTAAATTTGCAAAAGCTTTTGCTCCTCCTCCCTTCTTTAGTGAAGCGCGTCCAGCCTGTATTAACCTAAGATGCATGTTACAACGGAGCGGGATAATAAATTGTTTAGTCCCACTAAGAACTGGTTAGGATTAAGTATAAAATATTCAGGATGAATTGTCCACTGATTTAAAATAAATTGCCAAAGAGTTTTTCCTTTGATGGCTTTAAGTCGTTTAGCGAAGTTATAAGCCATCAGGTAAGCATGCAGATGCTGTTTCAGCTCATGGGACCGTTGCGAGATGAGGTAATTTTTGTTATAATAAATCTCAAAAGAACGAGGTTTTCAAATGTCTTCAGCGCATCAAATTACAATGGTAAGTTTAAATCAATTAGTTAGTCCAAAGCATCAATATCGCAAATTTAAAGACTTATTTGATTTTGAGGTGGCAGCGAAAGAATTAAAAAGCGTTGAATCTCCTGCAAATTATAAAGGTTATGGAGTTCAGCGTCTTTTTAAATGTTTGCTTTTGCAATTCATGGAAGATTTGTCAGACCGTGAATTAGAAAGA
>NZ_JACVVM010000045.1 GCF_016751895.1 Candidatus Sarmatiella mevalonica
CTACGGCCCATTCTTCATCTGTTAAATCACTCGTATAGCTCGTTGACATCTCATATCCTCCCTTTGATGCCAATCATAACGATGTCCCTCCAATACTTCAACCTTTTGCGTGACTGGTTCTAGGTGTAGAGCTGATGTGTTTATGCCGCTAATGCTTTATTAGACCTCTTGCATAACCTAAAAATGAAAGAGGAATTTTTAGGAAAAATGATGTTGAGCACCACAGCATACTCTAATATGCGAGGAGCGCAAATGAGTGTTGACAACAAAATTACCCCGCGGAATAGGTTATGCAAGAGGTCTATTTGAGCATACCACATATTATCCCTAATTCAAGTTAATTGACTATAGTACAAGGAATGCGCTAAGATCTGCTATCTATATTTAGCGAGGGCATGCCTCAACATATTTGTTCGCCGCTTGTTGACTTTTTGTCATGTTATGAGATATAATAAACCATGTATGCTGTGTTGACAGTTTTATAGGTTGTATTAGCGTGGAGATTAGTAAAATAAGCGGGGTAACTACTATTCCAGTTCCACCAGTGATTGGTCCTAAACAAGTGACGGGTAATGCAACCGGCGTGGCTCGTCCTAAAGAGCAGGAAAAAGTGAATAAGGTGGCTAAGAAGAACGTTACATCGAAAACGACTGTTACTAGCTCTGGTGGCAGACATATGTCTGATCTACAAGATTCCGTTGAGCTTTCCGAGCAAGCGCGAAGTCTCTTATGAGATAGGCGCTTCTTTGGCAAACTCACTTCGAGTCAAAGATAATTAGCGCTGAGCTATCGCTTAAAATGTTCAAAGTGTATAGTATCTAGAGTGCGTAATAGCAGACCTCCTGCGCAGTGCCATCAAGTCAAGAGAGAATGTAAGGAGCAAATAAAAGCGCCGGACGCTGAAATATAAGTAGAATACCTTAGGTTTGAGCATCGATGGCGCAGCGCGGTGTGGCCATCATGGATAGTGTTGCAGAAGGTGAATGAATAAGACACCTATTGGGTAACTAGGCCTAATGATATACGTAAGCAAACTGAGCTTATGCGCGTAAGTTTCTAGAACTCGCAGGACAAAAGGTATATTAAAAGTAGTCTGAAGCGGTAAGAGTTGCGTAGAAATTATTGCTAATTTTTCTTTTAAGAATTTCGTGCATATGCTGTTGTTTTATATTACTTTTAGTGATATCTTGTTGTTTACCATAAATGAATACTTAATATAAATACTGAATTGGTTACTTAATTGTTGTTTTAAATATTGGTTAAATTATGAAAAGAACTTTTCAGCCCAGTAGATTAGTGCGTAAAAGAAGGCATGGCTTTCGCTCTAGAATGAAAACTGTTGGAGGTAGGAACGTTATTAACAACAGAAGAAACAAAGGGAGAAAAAAGTTAACTGCTTAGTTTGTAGTCAAGCGATCTGATAGTATTTAGACGTATTGCGTGAGTATTAAGTGGATGTGGTATCGAACGCGGTATTGAGGTCAGTGATATTGGTCGCCTATTGTATATGGTGATTACACCACTGCTTTTTGCTATTTTTTTATTGAACGCTTTTTACTAATTACTCTTCTAAGATTAAGGGTTTTATATTGTCTGCTGATTCGTTGCGTAGTCTTGAAGTTTCACCCCTCAGACGCGCTTATTCTTTAAGACGTCCCGCCAGTTTCGCTTTAATCAATAAATCTGGCGCAAGGTTGAAGTCTTCTTCGTTCCTACTGGTTGTGCTTGCGCGCAATGCTAAAAATGTCTCTGATGCTATAGATGCATCTGCTATGGATGCGCCTTTCGAACGTGTACCTTCTATTACCATAGTTGATAATCAACTCCTTCGGAAACCCCCTCATGAAGATCAAAATTTTTGCCTCACCACACCCTTGCAAGACTCTTTTAAATTTACGTATGATAAGTTAGTACAATGGGAGTTAAAGCGCGCACCTACTCAACGCGAACCAAGTCTATCGCAAAATCAACTGCCTGCAAACAATTTTTTCTTTGCTATTAAGGCGACAAAAAGAATTGGCTCAAGTGTTGTGCGTAATAAGATTAAGAGGCGTATTCGTCATGTTATTAGGCTTTTGTTAAGTAATGGTCGGTTACATGCTAGTTATCGAGCAGTTATTATTATACCATATAAGGGGATTGACTCGGTTACTTTTGCGGAATTATACCAATCTTTCGCAAAACTCTTAGGGGCTCCATTAAAATCTCGCTATATTCCAAAAACTTCACGTTGAAACCTATACGGTAAACCACCTTACATTAGGTAAGAAAATGCGGTATTGTTGAAGGAAAAATGTCAACAAAACCATATAACATACTTCTTCGGAAACAGATTTTAGTTAAAAAGTGAGTTAAGAAGAGATCTGGAGATTCCTATGAAATACGAACAGATCAAAGAATTAGAAGAATCACCATACTTCAAGAGGCTGAAAATCAAGAAGAAGGCGTGAGATGGAAGGAAGAGCAAGCTTATATAAAGGATCATCTTTATGACTTGTAAATACATCCGGGGACTGTTGCGGGCTATAGTAATTTAGGTTGAATTAGATATAATTTTTCGTTATAATGAAAGGAAAAATGACAAAAAGCTATAGCAATGATTTAAGAGAAAAAGTAGTAGAATATTTAGAAGCTGGGAATAGTTATGACCAAGCATCTAAATTATTTAAAATACCTAATTCAACCTAAATTACTATATAGCTAAAGCATTATAAAAAGAGTATGAAAAGGAAGGAGGAATTTTTAGGAAAAATGATTTTGAGCGTCGCAGCATACTCTAGTGTGCGAAGAGCGCAAGGGAGTTTTGACAACAAAACTACCCTTCAGAATAGGTTATGCAAGAGGTCTAATAAAAGAAAGAAGGTTTAAAAAGTTAATAGAGTCATTTTTCGAGAGAGCGAAGCCAAAAGATAGAGAGACCTATGAAAGTGAGTAATTACAATTTTTTGTGCTGTACTATACATTCTAAGGAGTGGCGATGCACTAATTTGATTTGATTATTAATATATAATAAAATATACAATTCAATTTAGGTTTGTGTTAATTATATTGCAAAATGCAAAATATTTCAAAACAAGGATTATCACCACGCATAACACCTACTCCAATACAAAACATTCAAGAGAAAAAAATCCAAACAGAAATTACTCAACACTCAAAATCTCAGGAGCAGATATGCAAAAGTCTAGAACAATCAGAAAAGATATCTGAATGGTATGAAACTCTACCGCGCATCGATCCTGCTTATATTGCAGAGAATTCATGGGCAGTAGATGCGCTAATGTACGGCTTATACTCGTTACATAATCAATACAATAAGCAAGGCGCGAATGATGTAGATAATTGCAATAACATAGAAAAATGCCGCGCAATGGAATGTCACATACTAGGATTAAGCGCTAACATTCAAGGTATGCATGACGCATATTTCGAGCTTATTCATGGCAACGTAGAACCAGAACGAGCCATGGAAATTGCATGTATGTTGATAAATATAGATCGGACGTGCAATACGACAAACACAGTTCGTAGTACTGGATATACAAAAATGTTGCTCCGTTGTCTTGAGATGGCTGACGTATCCTGGAGAGTGCCAGCGAAAATGCATAAGTCAATGACCATGCAAACTTCTGTTGACTCTCCTGCAAAACCTCCTCTCGTCTTAAAGGTATTGTCACATATACTGCGGTGCTCGCAAGTAAAATTCGATACGTTATCCAATAAAAGCGTCAACGCTCTAAGACTTTGTTATTGCGACTTAACATCAAATGCATCGCAGATCACGCCGTTAACTTGGAATGCGCAGGAAGTTCAAACACTCAACCCGAGCATTCTTTTTGGCGATAAAGCAATGGATCAACCAGCTAACTCTGGTGATTGTTATCGTCAGCTTTTTATGTCTCGAGCACCTTCAGACTCTAACAACTCTTTGCTTTTTTCGATTGTCGCGATCAGCATGAAATGTGGAGAGAAGGAAAATATGATTTTAACTGCACTTTGTAATATATTTGCACAAGATTTAACCGATACGAAAAATAAACAAGAATTAAGCTCAGAGTCTCTGACAAAATGCGCCGAGCTCCTTGCAACTGAACCATATAGAAGCGAAATGATTGCGCACGTATCACTGTGCTATAAATTATCATTATACCTTCAGCACAATCCTAAACTGCGACAAACCAAGGTATTAAACATATTATACTCCGCACCCCAGATAGCTAATGATTTGAAGCTTAGTTCTGATATATCAGCACAATATTCGGAGCTAAACTTTTCTTCAGAAGAACTATTTGGTTTATTGTGTAAGTTTCGTGGACAACTTATAGCTATTGATGAGCTGCCAGAAAATCTGATCGAATACACACAAAAGAATCCTGATACTGTATGGGAGATATTGCGGAATAATATCATGGAAGCGTGCGGCGGAAAGCCGCGGGAGTTATGCGACGATTTACGCACCGCTTGTCTGATCGGCGAACGGGCAGATTTATTACCCGGAATATCATCGTTGCAAGGAGAATTTCCTGCGAAAGATCAACTGTTACTAATGCGCTTAACTTACATGGCATTCTTTTTATGCGCTCCACAAAATAACTATTTAACAGAAGGATATAATCATGTATATAATCGGTATTTAGCAGACGGAGCGAAGATGTTATATGAAACCGTATCGTCATCCACGTTTCCCTCTGCAACATGCATGGAATTTCTCGTAAAATTGACAAAACAATGCTTGTCTTCTCCGTTGCAAGATCGGAAAACATTAGATTTCTTGCAGAACGCGCTGAGGATGATGAATATTAAATATTCAGTATTCATCGATGCCAGTAGGGCTAGGAAAATGATGCAAAAAAACCCATATCGAATTGCTAGTATGAGTATTGCCGAAAAATGCGCCACATATTTTGAAAATCCTCAGAACGCAGAAAAGCTTCGGATGATAAAAGAGCAGAAATCAGCCATAGAGATGATGTGGGCTGAGAGTTATCTTGAGCGCATCGCGGAAGTTGCGCAACAGAATAGAAGGATTTTTGGTACTGAAATGCCAATAGCAAATGAAACTCGAAAACTATCGCAGCAAATTTCAACAATAGGCGAGTTGCGGTACAATCGAGAAGAGATCGAGCGTTTCGAACAGCAGTTGCGGGAGTATGAGCGCTTGTTGGGCGATTTAAATGACAAGCACGTGCGTTTGTTGGCGGATTCAAACGACAGAATTGCATCTATACATCAAGAGCTTTTAAAAATATCGCCGCAACAATTGTACGGAAAATGGAAGACGAATGCTCAAGAGCAAATATATTCAATATCATTTTTGACGGAACTGTGTAACCAGCTCTCAAATTACAATAAACAAATCAAGGATGACATAGAGAATAAAAAGTATAAACTTAACAAAAATATAGGAGTATTGGACGCTAAGATGGCTCAATATCAGCGGTTGATAGATATCCAGTTAGCAAGACAAGCAAACTTAGAAAATCGAAAAGAAGAGCAGAGTGATTTCGCGAATCAAAGAGAAGAATCTGATGGAATATATGGCGAAAACGAGTATGGCGACTATATGGTATACTCCTATGAGGACCAAGAAGAAGCGGAAGATGATATGCGACAAAACATAAGAATACAAAAATTACAGAAGATTTCTAATGAAATACGTCAGTTGCAAACTAATCTAGAAGCGTGCGGCGAGTTGCGCAAACAGCTTATAAAGGACCGTAACAAGTTAGAAACGCAAAGTCGGGAAACCGAGGAAATACGCGATTCTGTCGCGCAGTACAGACAGTCATTAATCACATTGCAAGAAGAACAGAATGCATTGCAAGAGAAACAGAAGGAATTGCAAAAGGAAAAAGTGTTGCGCGCTAATTATCTGGAGTATTTTAAGCATGAATTAGCGAATCTACTCCCTGTGGTGAAAGAATTTATGAAGCGCGAAGGAGATGATTTGCAGGACCTTCCGTCCGACAAACTCGAAGCTCTACTCGAGCAGCTCCAAGAAGAATTGCGGCAAAATGATAAGAAATATGCGAAGTTTAACGAAAAAGTAGCCGAGATACGTACACGAAATGCGCAGAATGCTGCGTATATAATACAAGGATATGATATTAACAGAATACAAGATATACGCGTCCTGCCAAAATTAACCCTCACGGATTATATAAAAGCAGATGAGGTGCAGTTAAAACCTTTAACAAATGAGGATCTTGAAGTCTTAAGGCAAGAATATGATAATTCGGCGCTCTATAACCTAATCATAAACAACGATAAATCTCTAGACGAGGATGAGCAGAATGTTGACATAGAAGAGAAGGAAGTAGATCTTGCCGTAAATGCACACCTCGAGAAGGAAAGAGAAGATAATGGTTATAAGAAGGATGGAACTAATGTTCCAAAGCAGCAAGTGGATAATAGCAGAGAACAGGATGAGGATATAAGTAAAAGATCCTTTGGGCCGGAAAAGTTCAGTCTGTATATTGATCCACGCACACTAAAGTATACCAAAGAAAGTAATGAAAAGTTGGAATTTATGAACACAGTAAATACTTCTTATGCCTTGCATGGCGCAACCATACGAGAACGAGATGCTGCTCATAGGATCATAAAAGATCAAAAAAAGCAGTTTGACATATCAGAAGATCGTGCCGAAAAGCAAACGCAATGGCAGAGAGAGAAAGCATTGGAAGTTGTGCATTTGATAAACGAGGTGTGGCATACACTCGCGCAAGACCCAAGTAACAAGGATTTGACGCGAGAATGGCCAACTACAACCAAGTTGGATAGGGTAATGTATGTTTTGGATATATTAACTAAGGGTGCGCAAATAGAGCAGACAATCGAGAGCTTGCTATGATCTAAAGATTTTTCATTTTATAGAGGTGCGCCACTCATCATAAACATATCATCTTGACTGACGTAGCGGGTTTGTTGACATATTTATTTGTCAATATTATACTTTCGTAGTAATTAATATACAGTAATTAAATATTATTATTTATTAAAATTACAGCGTGTTATTAACTAAATCATTTATAATCTTATGCAAATAAAACAAGTAAAAGGTCTAAGTAATCATAATATTTATATAGATCTTGCCCCGCCACTCTCAGTGCAACTAGAGAATGCTATTGCCGCTCAAAATTTAGAACAATGTAATGTAATTATTAGAAAGTATCAAGCTCGCGCTCAAGAACTACCGCAAAACAAGATAAAGGAATTAAAGAATTTATGTTTGCAACTGCAGGAGTATGAGGAATACCGAGAAAATGCGCAGTACCCCTTAGATATTCTTGAATGTTATGTGGCTCTTAAAGAAGGACTCTTGGCATACCGCTTTATACAAAGTGAGTTTGCTCCTGCCCCAGACATGCATACACGGGAACAGGTGGTGATTGCATTACTCGAAAAAGCTATAGCGCTTAATTTTGATGTTGAGAATGCTCTACTTATGATAGTAGAAAAGGATTGGCGGTCTGCAGTACCTCACTTCCCTCTAGTATTGCAAAACGATGAGGTGCTGGGTTTCGATCAGCGCCTAATACATATAGCATATAACGAAAAGGAATATACTCATTTTTCAGCAGTGGATAGCATAAAGTACGTGTCATTCGTGAGACAGTACCTAACGGTCGCTAAGTTCGCTCTAGATAACAAGCAGTATAAGAGAGGTATGGCGCACATGCTTGCCCTATCACAAGAAGATAACTTCAAAGATTTGTGGGACGGGAAATTCGTGAAACTTTTTAAAAATCCACTAGCAAAAGTGAAAGCGGTCGCTGAAAGAAATGAAGAAATACAAAAATATCATGAGGCTTTCGGAGCGTTAAAAGAATTCTATTGCGCAACCAGCGGCGCATTTGGAGCTAGAGATGCCGAAATTCTAGAGAAAGCGCAAGAGTATTACTTAGAATTGGAACAATTGCCGCCAGAAACGTGTTTGCAAGCACTGGAAGAGCTTGAATGGATAATGAGCAGAAAGTAAAATTTTTCAACTTACCACAAAACTCTACTCCTACGGTGTACAAGCCAAGATTTGATCTTACATACGACTACTACAAATTAATCTGGCTGTCGGATTGATTATTGTACATGAGATGATTAGACCCATGGTACCCTGCAATTTATGTAGTGAGAGGTGGTAGAAGCGGCTTAAATATAGGGGATTGAAGTAGTATGAGGATGTATTTTCTGATGATGCATAATATACTACTTCAAGCGCTTACATTAAACCTTTCTTGAAAAAAATCAAGGATAGAATAGACCTCTTGCATAACCTAAAAATGAAAGAGGAATTTTTAGGAAAAATGATGTTGAGCGTCGCAGCATACTCTAGTATATGAGGAGCGCAAAGGAGTTTTGACAACAAAATTACCCCACGGAATAGGTTATGCAAGAGGTCTAATGTTTTGTCGAAATGATGATTAACCTAATTGAAAATTGTTCAGTTAGCACCAAAAATATGGCTCTTGGCATCAGGGGTAACGCTAGGCATATAGTAATTTAGATTGCATTAGGTATTTTAAAGAAATAAGAAATAGCCTCATATAATTGATCAAATTCAGTAATTTGATTTTTAATCCATCGTTTCATATTAGCTCAAAATTTCTCTATTGGATTCAGATCTGGTGAATATGGAGGCAAAAAAATGATCCTGCAATTTACTGATTCAATAGACCTCTTTCGAAACTCGCTCATGATGAGCAAATGCGAGGAGTATACGAAGCACAGAGCCGCAGCGTACATGAAGTACGTGAGGACTTGCGCATCGACAGCGTCGCCACAGTTGCCATCAGGAGTAGAGTTAGGAAAGAGGTCTAATCAATTCCTTTGTCTTCTTAGATTTATGAAAAGAAGCATTGTCCATAATTACACTTATTTTAAATAATTTAGATGCTTGGTCATAACTATTCCCAGCTTCTAAATATTCTACTACTTTTTCTCTTAAATCATTGCTATAGCTTTTTGTCATTTTTCCTTTCATTATAACGAAAAATTATATCTAATTCAACCTAAATTACTATAAAAGCTGGTCAAGTAGTGATTATGGATAATGCTGCATTTTATAAATCTCAAAAAACTAAAGTATTCGCCTGATTTGAATCCAATAGAGAAATTCTGTGCCAATATAAAAAGATGAATCGAATATAACATAGCAAATTTTACACAACTTTATGATGCCATTGTTTCCTTTTTTAAATACCTAATTCAACCTAATTTACTATAGTATAAAACATAAAACTCTTATTATATTTGATAAATCCTTGCGCTGTTGCGCGAGATGAAAACCATGTTGAGTAAAAATCGCAGTCACTTTGTGCGCCTGATCAAATCCAACTTCCAACATAATCACGCCATCTGTTTTAAGAAATCTCTTACTTTCTTTTGCAATTCTATGATAGAATTCATAACCATTGTCACTTGCAAATAGCGCTAGCTGCGGTTCGTATAACAAAGTTTCTCGCGCCATCAAATGCTTTTGAGTAGTAGGAATATAGGGTGGATTGCTTATTATTACATCAAAACCATCGGTACAAATAAAATCTTCCTTAACATCATGCGATTTATGGCGTGAACGTTTCTCTAATACCTCAAACATATCACCAACTATCCAATTAATTTGCGGCGGTGTTTTTTGATTAAATAGCAGTTGTGCATTTTTTTGAGCAACCGATATGGCTTGAGAGCTGATGTCTATACCAGTCGCCAAAATATCTGTTGCCTTAACAGACATAAGCACGCTTAATAATATACATCCACTTCCAACACCAATCTCACATATCTCAATGGGTTTTGTTTTGACGGTTGTAACTGCATCATCTAATTTTGATGTAGTCATGCGATGATGATTGTTTAAATAATCTACAGCACATTCTATAATTATCTCCGTGTCAGCTCTAGGAATTAATACCGAAGAGTCTATATAAAATGGTAGACCATAACATTCCCTATGATTTGTGATGTATGCAATTGGCATAAAATTACTGCGTTGTGCGATACTATCTGTAAATTTTTCAATTACACATGAAGTGAAGGGTAAGTCTTGATAGAGTAACAGCAATAAATCTTCTTGTGATTTATTAAGTACATGCGCCAACAATATTCTTGCTTCAAGCCCAGCATTGGTTATACCAACAGCCCGAAGAGTAGTTAACCCCCATAGATATAATTGTTTAAGCGAAAGAATGTTGTTTGCATGTATTACACTCATATTGCGTACTATTTATATACCTACTTACAAGAGCTTTTACTTCTTATACCCCCCTTACAATAGACCTCTTGCGTAAGTATATAGAATTGGAAATTACTTACAGGGAGGGGTTGATATTTTTTATAAAGCGTGTATAGAACTTGATTTTTAACCAACAAGAGACTATACACAATGATAAGATACAGTAAAATTGCTAAACATTCAAGAGTTTTTTTAAGATTATTTGGCATGGAGCTAGAAAAGTTTGAAATAATAATAAAGAAGCTAGAAAAAATCTGGGATAAAAGAGTCGTAGGCCAATATAAACGTCCCGGGAGGAATTATAAATTAGGTCTAGAAGAAATGACCCTGATGCTTTTAATAGACCTCTTTCCTAACTCTACTCCTGATGGCAACTGTGGTGACGCTGTCGATGCGCAAGTCCTCACGTACTTCATGTACGCTGCGGCTCTGTGCTTCGTATACTCCTCGCATTTGCGCATCATGAGCGAGTTTCGAAAGAGGTCTAATGTACCTTCGCACTTATAGCACAATGATGCAGATAGGCTTTATGTTTAACATTGACGAATCAAGAGTGAGCCGGATTATAAAGAAGCTAGAGCCGCTTATGGCTGGTCTAGTTGCAAT
>NZ_JACVVM010000046.1 GCF_016751895.1 Candidatus Sarmatiella mevalonica
ATTTCAGAAGATTGTCCAAGGATTATGAGATTTCCCCTTCATCCGCTAAGGCTTTTGTTCAATTAGCTTTCACAAAAATTATGCTGAATAGGTTAGTTAAATGTTTTGCGTGACTGGTTCTTAAAAAGTGGTAAAATTATCATCACCAATAATTCGACTCTTGATTTATTCCATCGAAAATGTTTTGATAACATTTGGCGTAAAGTGGTATTGTAGAACATAAACATCCTTAATTAGCGTTAAAAATGTATATGTTTAACTGCTTTTCTACCTTTACGCTACTACTTTTTTACCTAACTGTCCGGTACTAAGCCGAAAATATAAAAAAGAAGGAAATTATCTTGCAAAGAAACGAGGTGGTTCAAAAAGAAAAATTGACCTAGAAGCACTTGAAAACTACGTTAAATTAAATGAGCTTTAGCTATAAAAAAAGACTTTTCCTACTTGGAAGATAGCGAAAAAAGACGCCAAGATTACTAAGAAAAAAATAAAAGATATATCTATTGAAAGTATAGATATGTATTGATGAGAGCGGTATCGAGATGACGATATGCAAGGATCAGGGATGGGGAAAGAAAGGCGAGAAACTAGTTAGCAAAAGAGTGGCGAACATTACGAAAGAACGAATATTATAGCAGGATAAATCAATAGCACCTATGGGTATTTAATGGTCCATGCGATACACTATTATTTGAAAGCTGTGTGGAGAATGAATTAAGGAATTAAAGTCCGGCCAAGTTGTAATTATAGACAATTCTTCTTTATATTTCAATATTTTACGTGACTGATTCTGAATCCAATAGGGAAATTTTGGGCTAATATGAAACGATGGATTAAAAATCAAATTACTGAATTTGATCAATTATATGAGGCTATTTCTTATTTCTTTAAAATACCTAATTCAATCTAAATTACTACAGTATTTCCCACTCTTTTTGCCAAATATCTTCCCCCAACCTCTGTTTTTGCAAATACTCATATCAATACCGCTTATCATCTATATACACAAGACCTTGAGTTAGTACCCCCTATTCTTTGTTTATATTGCTCACGCTTTTCTTCATAAGCTTCTACATTAAAATCTTTTTTTATATATCACAGTTTTTTAACCAATAATGTGCGTCTGCTGCACTCATATTAAAATCCTTTCTTGCCACCAACTTTTTTAGATAAATAATTACCCTCGGTTTTATATCTTGCGACCCCAATTCCTTACTGTATTTGGTGATATCTCGAATTTTAATGCAGCTCTATTACAGCTATTGTCTTTATTTACATAATTCATTACTTTTTTACGAAAATCTTGACTATAGGATGATGGCATTTTCTTTTTATTTTATCGCATCATATACTCAAATTTCAACTTAATTTACTATAAATGCCTTTGTACTTATTTTTTCATTTGCGCATACCACATATTATCCCTAATTCAAGTTAACTGACTATATCTTTTCTTATTGCCATCCTCTTTTTATACTGTTTTAGCTATCCCATCGGGAGCGGAGTTCACAAAAGGTCTAATCTAACATTCGCTCTATGACTCAAGCAATAGAATTCCGCGCATAATCTACAATCATTTTTTCTCCCGAAAAACTGGCACAGAAATAAATAAATTAATATTATTCCTCCTCACCAATAGCAGCATATCCTGCCTATCTTGGGTTTGAGCAAACGCCTCCTGCACATCCTGCAAGCTATTAATCCTCCTCTGATTTATCAACACCACCATATCGCCTACTAATAATCCAGCATTACGATAGTATTTATGTAATTTAGCAATATACACGCCTTCATCTTGAGAATTTTGAATATCTTGCCCCTGCGCACCTGGCTCCGTCCCTTGCGCAGGCCCTTGCTGCATACCAGACCCCTGCGCACGCCCTCCTTGCGCAGCGGCAGCAAAAGTTATGCCATAATATTCTATCTCATTCGCAGCGCTTTTTTGCTCAGCTTTATTCGTAGCCGCACCATTCTGTGGCGTAACGGAGGAGTCAATAATTTTAGCTTTTAGAGACTGTTTTTTACCATTACGCAAAACAACAATCTTCACCTCCTTTCCAATAGGGGCATCTGCTACTAAAATATGCAATTTTCTAATGTTATCCACGCGCTGATCATTAAATTCTAAAATCACATCGCCCATTTCCAAACCTGCCTTAGCGCCCACTCCCCCTTCTTTCACATCGGTTACCAGCACCCCGCATGACTCACCTAGATTCAAGCTTTGCGCGATCTCCTTAGTTACCTCCTGTATAGTAATATCTAATCTACCACGATCTACCTTCCCATTCTTCTTAAGCTGCGCAATGATGTTCTGAGCTCTTTCTGACGGAATAGCAAAACCAATACCAACATTAGTGCCAGATGGGGAAAGAATAGCGCAATTCACACCTATCACCTCTCCATCTAAATTAAACAACGGCCCTCCAGAATTGCCGCGATTAATAGCCGCATCTGTTTGAATGAAATCGTCTATAATATTGCCAGTATCAGTCATCTCGATATCGCGATTTTTTGATGAAATAATACCGGTGGTAACGGTGCCACCTAAACCAAATGGATTACCAATGGCAATAGTCCAGTCCCCCACTCGCATCTTGGTTGAATCACCAAATTTGACGAACGCCAGAGGCTGTTTTGTCTCAATTTTTAATAATGCTAAATCACTTCTCTTATCGCTACCTAATAACTTCACTGGAATTTCAGTGCCATCCACTAACTTAATATATATTTCGTCCCCACCCTCAATAACATGATGATTCGTGACGAGCAAATCGCCCGGCTCGATGATAAAACCAGAACCAACAGCGGTAGCTTTAGGGTTAGAGTAATTATCAAAATTAAAACCGCGCATATTGAACTGCTCTAGTAGCTCATTAAACTCTTCAAACGGAAAGCCTGGTAGATGGTTATTATGAGTAGAATTTTTGTTATAACGCACCGTATATACATTCACTACAGCAGGAATGAGAGGCTGCACTATATCAGCAAAACTTGCCGGCACTTGCCCACCTCGCGCCTTTAAGCTATCTTGCGCGCCACGCCCAGCCCATGGCCAAAACTTCTTGCCTTCTTCAACAGTCTTCTTGGAATCTGCAGTCAGCGTTGGGCCATCGCCACCCTGCACATCTTGCTTAGATGCATCAGGAGATTTAGGCTGAGCATCCTGACTAGACGCATCATGAGATTTAGCCTCGACACCAGCTACAACCTTCTCTGCATCGGATGCACTAACATTATTATTAGCGCTGCTAGCTTTAGCCACGGCTGCACGGTTAATAGGAGTACATTTCTTATTTTTATTTTTTTTTACATCAAGTTGAAAAGATTTTTTAGAAGAGGATTTAGCGTTCTGCCCTTGAGACGCAACGGAGACATTGCATAACATAAAAGTAGCTGATGCAAATAATACGAACAAATTTCGTAAATATTTTTGCCAAACAAATTGCCGCTGCGTGGCCACGTGTCTAATCACCTTGTGTCTGATCATAATTAAAAATTAAAATATGCAATCTATTTACTATACTTTTTTTAATAGTTCCGTTTAAAACTAGAATGATATTAGCTATGCCAACCTCAATAGTTGATGTGCGCGCTATACGAAAATCCTACTACATTTTTCGAGAATCATATAACTTCAAATGCTTTAAGAACTCAGAGCCAGGCTGCAAAACAAAAAAAGTATTATGAGACAATGCCTCATATACTAACAAAGACTGATAAAACTGATAAAACTCTGGGTCGCTGCCATAAGCAACATTATAAATTTGCGCCGCCTCCTTATCTGCTTGAGCCTTGAGATTTTGTGCCTCGAGTAGAGCTTGCGAAGAAATAATTTTACTCTCCTTGTCTGCGCGAGATTGAATTTTCGCGGCCTCTTCATAACCCTCCGCCCTAATCTGTTTAGCCTCTTTTTCCCTATCAGTTTGCATTCTACTATATATAGCTGCACTATTTTCTTTAGGCAAATCGGCTCTTAAAATTCTCACATCTACCACTTGCACACCAAACGATACTAGCTCACCCTCAATACTCACTTTGATTCTATGCATGATGTCGGACCTTTGGTCTGTTAGCAACGCGCTTAAGTTAGCTGTACCTATCACTTTACGCATAGAAGATTCACATAGCCTATTGACCCTAATTTTTAAGCCATGCTCATTACGCATAGTTCTATAGAACAAAACGGGATCAATGATTTTAAATCGTACAAAAGCATCGATAATAATTCTCTTGCCATCAGCAGCCGTTAATTCTTTTGCATCAACATCTACACTTAAAAGGCGTTTATCAAAAAATTCAACACTCTGTATAAACGGCACTTTAAAATGCAAACCGGGCGTGAGTATAGTTCTTACCGCTTCACCAAACTGAAGAATCATGGCGTTTTCCCTCTGGTTTACAATCACGCATAGCCCACCTAAAGATAATAGCATGCATAAAAAAATAGACAGCCCAATTATCATTTTCTTCTGTATAACGCTAAACATCACTCCCTCTCCTTACTTGCAGCTACACACACATAGCTTATCTATATTATTAATTTGCATTTTTATACTCGGGTCCAAGCGGCATGTGAGGCAATACACTATTAGTAACTACCTTCTGCCCGGCAGCAAGAATTTTTTCCATCACGCCCAAATATAATCGATCTCTAGTAACTTGCTTGTTAAGCACATACTCGCTATATACAGCCTTATATCTAGCCACATCCCCCTTTGCCTTATCAGTGATCTCTTGTTTATAAGCTTGAGCCTCCTCTAGCAATTTAGCGGCCTCACCCCTACTGCGCGGCAGCACATTGTTGCTGTAAGCATGAGCTTGGTTAATTTCTTTTTCCTTGTCTGCCTTTGCAGTTTGCACATCTCTGTATGCATCAATCACCTCCGCTGGAGGCTCGGCTCTAAGTAGTTGAATTTTATCTACATGCACACCAACATGATATTCGTTTAAAATAGATTGAGTAAGTTCCTGTATCTGCTCGCTAATCTCTTGCTTCCTATCCGACAGAATGGCGGAAATAGAAGTGCAAGCTATCACTTCTCTAATCACGCTTTGCGTTGTGCTTTTTACCACATCTTCTGGATTAGCTAAGTTAAACAAATAAGCCTCTAAATCAGAAATATGCCAAATCACATCGCAGTTTAATTCCACAATATTTTCATCCCCTGTCAACATGGTACTTTCTTGCGTTAACTTAGGGTTTCTGCTGCCATTGTCTATAGAAGAACGATATCCAATTTCTGTCCTACGAGATTTATTTACCTGCTCTATCAATACCACTTCTATTGGAAAAGGCAAGTGGTAATTCAAGCCAGGCGTACTTTTTCTCACAGCCCTGCCAAAGCGTGTTACCACAGCTTCTTCACCCTCACGCACCTGGTAAAAACCAGAGAAGCACCACATTGCAAAAACAATCCCTGCCACGATAAAAAGAATACAATTGTTTAATTGAAAGGGAAACTTAGGATGTTTGGAGAAAAATGATTTCTGATTAAATTTCTTAAAAAAATCATCATTCTTCACATTATCCCCATCATCCCAAGGAGATTTAAAGCTAAAATTTAACATAAATAATATTAGAAGAATTTGCCATTGTTAAACAGTCGATGTTAGAAAATACAGAAAAACACCCGTCAAAGTTGATGTGATATAATCATAAAAACAAACGAACTTGCGAGATGTAAACAAACAAATAATATGCCAGACATCCTGGCACTTTGCAAGACACCACTAAGTAAAGAATAAAACTGCAAAAGAAAAAGGCGAGCAGAAGGCAAATATTAGACGAAATACAGCAACAGAAGGATTTACAGCAAGTAAGCTTTCTTAACCTACCCCATGCTAAAAGCAGATAAGAAACCTAAAGACAAAAGAAACATAGGCAAACAACCTAGAAAGTGGTGCCAGATATCGGATTCGAACTGATGACCTGCCGCTTACAAGGCGGATGCTCTACCACTGAGCTAATCTGGCTTTTTATTAAGACATACGTCCCTAAAACTACTAACAAACAGTACATTTGCGCATCAACTACGACTCAAATCTTCACGTACACTACCGTACTGATTTTATACCCAGCGTCTTCTGCAAATTGCATCACCTGTGGAGAGCTTAGAAAGAAGCCTAACAACGTAACGAAAACAAATATATCACGCCTTGCAAGTGCGCGCAAGAGAGGATAATGTAAAATCGATGTAGATTTCGGCTATTCATAGATAATTTTCTCACTATGAGATATAAATATCACATAAAACTTTTTATTATTTTTTATTTATATGTATTTTGAAATACATGTAATCACTTACATCTAGTTTCCCGTCCCTTCTAATGTTTTAATTTAAGATGATACCATAAGATGTTAAAGGCTGTATGTACCATCAAATAATTCAGCGTCTGTCTGTAAATAACTTCCGTCTAATCCATTTCTGCATTGCTGCTTTTTGCACTAGCGCATTACTTTTTGTTTTTTTACTAGAGCGGGTAGCAAATCTCAACCCTTGCCAACTTTGTATACTCGAAAGAATTCCTTGCACAATATTGCTCTGCACATCGCTATTAGCATTGATATTAAAACAAGGAAAGTGCAGACTGTATGCGCTCTTACTAGAGGTGGCGGTGCTAATACTCTCTTGCTTTCTTGGTATCATTCACGTATTGATTGAGCATGGCACTATCTCATCGTTCTGCATCAGCAGTATAGACTATTCGGCAATGTCATTGGAAGGCTCTATAGAGAGTGTAATGCAACAGGATTTTAGGCCAGATTGTGCGCAGAATTCTTTTAAAATTCTCTTTTTCTCTTTGAGCGAAATTAACCTAATGTGTAATTTCGTAATATGTTTTGTAGTGTGCAGTGTGGTAAATGCATCATATAAAAAGAACGCTACGTCCAATTAGGCTGCTCGCTATAGATCTAATCCTTCAGGAATGCACTATAGTAATTTAGGTTGAATTAGATATAATTTTTCGTTATAATGAAAGGAAAAATGACAAAAAGCTATAGCAATGATTTAAGAGAAAAAGTAGTAGAATATTTAGAAGCTGGGAATAGTTATGACCAAGCATCTAAATTATTTAAAATACCTAATTCAACCTAAATTACTATAGTCCTTTACGACAAAGAGTTAGGACTAGATTATTAATTTGCTCTTGGTTATATTTAAGAAATTCAAGGACAAAAGCAATATACCTCCTGCATAACTCTAACATTGGTCTTTGCCATGACAATATTTATATTTTTTTCCTGATTCACAAGGGCAAGGCTCATTCCTCCCAATTTTACCCCAAGTAGCAGGGTCTTCTGGCGACCTCAGCTCTGGCGCGATATATAAATTCTTCTTGGCTTTAGTAACTAAATTAAAACCCTTGTTATATTTATTATTGTTAGGTTCCTCCCTAGTATAAAAGACCCCGTCTAGCGTATTCTCTTTCAAATCAATCACCTTGGTAGCAATAGTGTTTTGATCTATATGGAAATGACAAGCGCCTTGAACGAGCGTGAAGTGCAGCCTGTCTAGCATGTTACTAAACAATTCAAACGAATCTTTCTTATACTCATTTAATGGATCTTTCTGCGCGTACGCTCTAAGAGAAATGCCCTGCCTGAGGTTATCCAGACTATATAAATGGTCTTTCCATGTTTGGTCCAAGCTAGTTAAGAAAATATAGCGCAATGCCTCATGAAAATGCTGTTCTGTGTATAATTCCCGTTTCTGTTGATATAAGTTGAGAATGAGGTTGTATACACTACTCACTATCTCTACTTCAGTCACATCGCCTTTCTCTAAGTCTTTTTGATTAATAATTACATTAAAAGACATAGCCACTTCATGCACCAAGCCACGCAAATCCCAGTGTTCGCGCAGGGAGCCGCTAGGTATAAAGCGCAGCACTACTGCTTCTACTTGATCGTGCGTGAGAGAGTATAAATCGTCAATTAAGCTTGCGGCTGATATAATACGATTTCGCTGTTCATATACTATGCTTCTTTGGTGGTTAATTACATCATCGAATCTAATTAAGTTCTTGCGCACTTCATAGTGCATAGCCTCCACTTTGAGTTGAGCTTTTGCCAAAGTTTTGCTAATCATTGGATGGCCTATAGCCTCTCCATCTCGCAGTCCTATCGCTCTTAGAATGCTAGCGGTGCGCTCTGAAGCAAAAATCCTCATCAAATCATCTTCCAGAGAGAGAAAGAACTTTGTTTCGCCTGGGTCTCCCTGTCTTCCTGATCTACCGCGCAGCTGGTTATCTACCCTGCGGTTATCATGCCTTTCTGTACCTATTACAAACAAGCCTCCAGCCGCTAGCACCACCTCCTTTTCCCGCCTACTCTGTTCACGCAAGCGCTCAAGCACGATTTGGCTCTCCTCAGGCGCAATATTCATGGTTTGCAGCAACATCTCTGGATTACCCCCCAAGATGATGTCTGTACCTCTACCAGCCATATTGGTGGCGATGGTAATTGCGCCCGCCCTACCAGCTTGGGCTATGATGTAAGCTTCCTGTTGATGAAACTTGGCGTTGAGAATATTAAATTTTAATCCTTCTTTTTGTAGCAAGGCCGCTATTTCTTCAGACTTCTCTATGCTAATGGTGCCAATTAATACAGGTTGCTGTTTGGCATGGCATGCCGTGACCAGTTTGAGAATAGCGCTATATTTATCTGCAACTGTGCTATATATGGCATCGTCGTGATCAATTCTCTGTTTTGGATTGTGTGGCGGGATTACAGCAACTCCTAGATTATATATATCTCTAAATTCTACTTGATCTGTTTGCGCAGTACCTGTCATACCACAGAGCTTTGGATACATCCTAAAGTAGTTTTGAAAGGTGATAGATGCCAGCGTTTGGTTTTCATTCTGAATTGGCAAGCGTTCCTTTGCTTCTAGCGCCTGATGCAGACCGTCGGAATATCTTCTGCCGTCCATCACGCGCCCACTAAACTCATCAATAATTAATAATTTATTATCCTTGATTAAATAATGCACATCTTTTTTAAACAAGCATTTAGCTTTTAAAGCTTGGTTCGCATGATGCACAAGATATAAGTTGTCGTATTCATATAGATTCCCTGTTGGAGTGATTAAATCAAAACGACGTAGTGCATTTTCAAGAAAAGTAATGCCATGATCTGTGAAGATTACTTGATTATTTTTTTCATCTAGTTCGTATCCATCGCTAGACAGCTCTCTCATAATTTTATCCATCACTAGATAGAGATCTAGATTTTGATTCACTGGGCCAGAGATAATCAGTGGAGTTCTAGACTCGTCAATTAAAATTGAGTCGATTTCATCAATAATTGCGCAATGAAAGGGGCGTAGCACCTTAGACAGTTCATGATATTTCATATTATCACGCAGGTAGTCAAAGCCTAATTCATTATTAGTGACGTATGTGACATCGCAAGCATACGCATGCTTTTTTTCCTGATCGTTCATACCGCTTATCACCGCCCCTAGGGAAACGTGCAGAGATCGATAGATTTGTCCTATCCAAGCCGCATCGCGCGCTACTAGATAGTCGTTTACGGTTACAACGTGTACGCCATGACCCGTCAGGCTTTCTAAATAGGCGTTTAATGGAGCTACTAAAGTTTTGCCCTCACCAGTATTCATTTGAGCTATCATGCCATTATGCAGCGCTAGACCGCCCAAAATCTGTTCATCAAAATGAAACAATCCAGTGGCCCTCCTAGATGCTTCTCTTACCGTTGCAAATGCATGATGCAGTATGTCATCTAAGCCTGCCCCCTGAGATAGCTTTTCTCTGAATTCGTTTGTTTTGGAGGCGAGTTCCTGGTTGGAATATGAGCTATATGCATCTTGTAGATGATTAATAGCCTGAAGATGCACTCTTAGTTGCTTCAAGAGTTTGTCATTAGATGTGCCTAATAGTTTGGAGAGAAAGCTAAGCATGTTTTAAGATGAAAATAAATATTGAGTTAGTTTAGTATTAAATCAATCCAAGAGCAATAGTACAACCTTTTCTGCAAAGGTTCTTGTTAACTTATAGTAATTTAGGTTAAAATAGAGAAACAGAAGAACGCGACAATAGCTTCGCAGAGTTTATCAAAACTGGCTTCTTCTTGCTCTTTTTTATCGGTATCTATCTTGCAAAGACGAGGTGGTTCAAAAAGAAAAATTGATCTAGAAGCAATTAAATGAAAATATGACATTAGACCTCTTTCGAAACTCATTTATACTAGCTCCATGTTATAAATAACTGCAATCAAATTGAATCTGAGGCAAAACCTTTTTCGTCTGTTTCTATATTTGTCAGAGATGATTTTAAATCGTTTGAGCATACCGATAACATTTTCATTTACCGCCCTTTCACTGGCAAGCTCTTGATTCTTCTCCTTATCCTCTTTTGTTAACGGGTTTTTCTTAGTCTTCTTTCTTGGCAATTCAGACTTGCTATGCAGCTTTTGTATGCCTTGATATCCAGTGTCAGTAATGACCTTTATATCAGAATTTATCTTTGTTCTCGACTCTTTGAATAGCCTAAAATCATGCCGTTTACCATTTGCAAAAGCAGTGCATATTACTTGTTTCATCTTCTTATTGACAACAACTTGGGTTTTTAATAGACCTCTTTCGAAACTCGCTCAATTAAGAGCAAATGCGAGGAGTATACGAAGCACAGAGCCGCAGCGTACATGAAGTACGTGAGGACTTGCGCATCGACAGCGTCGCCACAGTTGCC
>NZ_JACVVM010000047.1 GCF_016751895.1 Candidatus Sarmatiella mevalonica
ATGGCAACTGTGGCGACGCTGTCGATGCGCAAGTCCTCACGTACTTCATGTACGCTGCGGCTCTGTGCTTCGTATACTCCTCGCATTTGCTCTTAATTGAGCGAGTTTCGAAAGAGGTCTATTCAAAACCCAAGTTGTTGTGTATAAATGAGTTTCGAAAGAGGTCTATTATCTCACAACTTAAGACAGCCCGACGCCCTCTTTTTTGCACTCTTAAGTAGCGAGCTCAAAAAAATGCAGGGTACTATGCTCTAGATCAACTATTACATAATATTTTATGAAAAATCTAGTTTCCGAAGAGGTTTATTATTTTTTTAGCTATTGCCTCCGCTAATCAAAATAAGTATTTGTTTATTTTTTGCATCATTGCACTGCAACCACTGCCACGCCGCCTCTAGGCTAATAGCAGAAGAAGGTTCGCAGTGAACGCGCAAGTTAGAAACGACAAAATCATGCCAATGTTTTATTCTATCCTCTGTTACTAACATCATATCATCTAAACACTTGATATACTCAAATGTTCTAGGTGAAAGGGACAGGGCGCGTAAACCATCCGCCATAGTCATAGGTGAGTCTGCAAAGCGATATATGGAATTTTGTTGCCTAGAGATAAAAGCATCGTTTGCAATCTCAGGCTCTACTCCAATCAGCTTAGTACGTGGAGTGAGTAACTCCTTTGCTAAATAACTACCAGAAAGTAACCCACCGCCACCGCAAGGAGCAAAAATAACATCCAGGTGATTTGTGCAAAACTCACTTAATTCTTGTGTATTATAGGTGATATTTTTTGCTGCATCTGCATCATGCAACAACGCCATCTTGCGACGATGCAACAAATAAAAATCTACTATGGCTTCATAGCAGAAAGTGCCAACTCCAGCTATCGTCCAGTCACTATCAGAAGGATGCAGAAAATACACGCCCATCTTCTTTTGCTCTCTGCAAGCTAATTCTGCATCAGCTCTAGTAGGCGTTTCCACGACATGCGCTCGATAACGTTGCAATAGTTTTTTTTTGTCTTGCGACACATTTTGTGGCAAGTAAATCAATGCTTGTATATTAAACAAATTGCACGCGTAGGCAGTGGCGATGGCGTGATTACCAGTGCTATAAGTAACAATCTTGTCTGGTAAGCTATTTTGTTGTTTGAGGCATAATAAATGATTAATGACGCCGCGAATTTTAAAAGCCCCAGTTTTTTGCAGAGAATCGAGTTTGAAGTATAAGTTACAACCAAATAACTCATTCACTTCTTCTGATTCTATAAGAGGAGTGCGGTATACATAAGACTCTATCCTGCGAAAGGCATGAAGCACGTTTATGGCGTCTTGTATCTGCGGCATGTTCTAATTCCCTCCACTCTTCTTTCTAGCTTCTGTTTTTTTGTTTCTTTAAACTTATATTTATCATGAAATTATTGCGAAACTACCTCATCCGGACTAAGAAAACATTGCATCTAAAAACGCAGCAAGATTGAACGAAGATATATCATCCATACCCTCCCCAGTGCACAAATATTTAATTGGTATGCCAAACTTTTTCATCAGATGTACCGCAAAACCAGCACGCCCAGTACCGTCTAGTTTGGTAATAACCAACCCGTTCACATCTATAGCTTCTTTAAAAAAAGATACTTGATCAATGGCGTTTTGCCCAGTAGATGCATCCAGCACCAACCATCTTTCATGCCTAGCGTTTGGGGCGAGTTTTCGTATAACTTTATTAATTTTAACCAACTCATCCATAAGGTTTTTTTTATTATGTAGCCTGCCCGCAGTGTCAAGCATCACCACATCATTACCATGGCGCAACCCATAATCTACCGCGCTATAAGCCACGCTAGAAGGGTCAGCTCCTTCTTTACCCTCTATAAGCTGCCCACCAGCGTTAGCAACCCAAAGTTTTAACTGTTCTTTGGCGGCAGCTCTAAAGGTATCGCACGCACCCACAACCACTTTATTAGACCATCCTCTAAACTCTACTCCTGACAACAACTGCACGTCACCGTCGATGTGTAAGTTCTCACTTAACTTCACGTATGCTCGCGGTTCTGTGCTTTCATTTATTCCTCGCATTTGCTCATCATGAGCGAGTTTAGAATGAGATCTATTTTCTTGCTGAAAAATATTCGCTAGTTTACCAATGGTAGTAGTTTTGCCATTGCCATTTACTCCACATAGCATAATTATCTTCATGTTCTGCCCGGTATCGCTCTCTTGCTCTGGTGTGATGCAAGCAGCATCTAGCTCTAATGCTATCAATTCCTTAAACTTATTCAGCAAAGTACTGCCATCAAGATCCGAATTATAATTTAATGCTTTAAATTTCAGTAATAATGCAGAGCTAAATTCATGCCCAAAATCAGCAAAGATCAAATTTTCATATAGTTGATCTAAAAATGCTTGATCTATCTTGGAGGTAGAAAAGAGTTGAGAGACGCGAGAAAAGAAGGAATCTGGTTTAGAAAAAACTTGCTTTAATTTACTAAACATATTGCTTTAGAATAGGCAGAAGGGTTTCGATAATCGCTAGCAGGAAGAGTGTTCGTAACTCTAGCCTGATATATTTCAAAAACAGATTAAAGAAATAAGAAAGTTAGAGTTAAGACGAAGAGACGCCGTTAATAGAGGTAGACAAAAAAGAATCAGCAAAACCAAGGATGCACAGCATTACAGAAATAACAAAATGCGATTGGTTGCGGGAGCTGGATTTGAACCAACGACCTTCAGGTTATGAGCCTGACGAGCTACCAGACTGCTCCATCCCGCGTCTACTAAAGCCTTTAGCCAATAGCGACTAAACAGCAAGTTTGAGAATATCAGACTTTTTAATGTAGGTCAAGCCTGCATATGCAAAATCATGAGCATTCCTAAATAAATATAGACAAAGAGAAGGTATTGATATATGATTGTAGAAAAGGAAGTTTTTTATGATCAAATATGAGGGCCTGTATTCACAGTTTAGCCATCCCATCGAGTATCTTTAGTAACAGCATAGAGTGGGCTATCATTATCACGTTTTCCGCAATTGCTACAGCAATTTTATAGTCTTCTGATAATCTCCTGCAGTTGCTCAGCCAAGCAAACGTTCTCTCAACTACCCATCTTGTTACAAGTATAGCCACCCGGGGATTGTACGCTCTAAGATCTCTATGGTCTTTTTGAGTATATTCCGTACAAATTCCTTCCATGGTTTTTCTCATAGTACCCTACAATTTATGTAATAATTGAGGAAAATAGAAATTGAAATCAATAGTAGAGTCACAATCCAAAATACTTTTTATAGTAATTTAGGTTGAATTAGGTATTTTAAAGAAATAAGAAATAGCTTCATATAATTGATTCAATTCAGTAATTTGATTTTTAATCCATCGTTTCATATTAGCCCAAAATTTCTCTATTGAATTCAGAACTGGTGAATATGGAGGCAAAAAAAATGATCCTGTAATTTACTGATTCAATCAATTCTTTTATCTTCTTAGATTTATGAAAAGAAGCATTGTCCATAATTACAACTTGGCAGGACTTTAATTCCTTAATTAAAACATTCTCCACCCAGCTTTCAAATAATATAGTAATTTAGGTTGAATTAAGTATTTGTATCAGCAATAGGAAGGCGGTACCGAAAATATAAAAAAGAAGGCAATTATCTTGCAAAGAAACGAGGTGGTTCAAAAAGAAAAATTGATCTAGAAGCACTTGAAAACTACGTTAAATTAAATGAAAATATGACATTAGACCTCTTGCATAACCTAAAAATGAAAGAGGAATTTTTAGAAAAAATGATGTTGAGCGCCGCAGCATACTCTAGTATATGAGGAGCGCAAAGGAGTTTTGGCAACAAAATTACCCCACGGAATAGGTTATGCAAGAGGTCTATTTCATAAATCTCAGAAAATTAAAGAGTTGACATAATCTGTTGGGCGCAAGCTTGTATTTTTACTTCCATATCCTTCAGACTTAAATCCTATAGAAAAATTTCTGGCAAATATGAAACGTTGGATTAAGGACAGAATCTCTTCTTTTGATAAATTTTATAAAGCTTTAAATCAGTTCTTTACCCTGCAAACCTCCACTTAATTTACTATAACCTGGGTATTCGTTATTACGCTCAAGTTTTCAATCATTTTTTTAAACCAAGTCCTTTGTCTCTTCGCATATTGCCAGGTTTTAATTTGAATTTGCTCAGTCATACCCTCCCAAGAACATTGGGCGTTAAGATAATGCCATATTTGCTTTACCCCAATAGCCTGAGCCAGATTAGAATGCATGAAATTTGGATGAGATTTGATAGCGTCTTCTACTTCTTGGATAACATCGAGCAGTAGCATTTTATTAAAACGCATAGAGATATTACGCATTAAGCTATCTTTGTCTGGGCAGATATATTGGATGGAATATCGCATCGTTGGTAGCGGTGGCACTTTATTGTTATGGAAAGTTGTGATGGATTGATTAGTAGATAGCACTACCTCCATGGCCCTAATAGCTCTATATTTATCTAGATGCATGCTTGCGTTTGCATCAATCTTATATAGTTTTTTAATGAAGGCTTCATGGCCTATTGTATCATATTCTTTTCTAACCATTTTGCGTATTTCCGGATCAATTTCTGGGATAGCACTATAGCCGGTTATCAATGCGTTAATATAGAGTCCAGTACCACCAACCAAAATAGGTTTTTTATCGTTATTAATGCATTGAGTAATTTTATCTACTGCTAATCGTAGATAAGAGGTCATACAGGAGCTTTCGTGCGGTTCTAGTATATTATATAAATGATAAGGAATTTCGGCTCTGAACCCTTGCTCTGGCGAGGCGGTGAGAATTGGAAGAGCTCGATATAATTGCATAGAGTCAATGCATATCACTTCGCCGTTTTCACGCTGAGCAAGACGATGCGCAAAATTTGTTTTACCTGACGCAGTAGGCCCGCACACTATTGTTACCAACATTCGTTATAATCCTTCGTTTTGTATTACGTAATAATATATAGTATGCTTATTCATGCAATTAATCGTTATTCATTAAAAGATTATAGATAACATGCATAAAATAATAGGCGGCAAATATAAAAATCATCTGCTACCAATGGTCAAGCAAAGATTAGGAGAGAAAGCTTGTAGGCCGTCTACATCTAAGTTACGTGAAGCGCTTTTTAGTATATTAACCTCAGGTGCATTTTATGGCAATAACATTTTTGATAATGCCAAAGTAATAGATTTATTTTGCGGTACAGGCGCTCTTGGATTAGAAGCTATGTCTAGAGGCGCCCAGATGTTAACTGCTGTGGATTGTAATAAATCTGCGCTGGATGCGATTTTTGATTTCGCTTTAAAGTTAGACATTCAGGCGCAAGTGTGTTGCTATAAACAAAAGATTAAGAGATTAGAAAAAAGTTTAATTAGATATGATGTAGTATTCCTAGACCCGCCTTATCTTCATAATTACATTACTAACATACTACATGATCTTGTAGCATTAGATTGGTTAAACGAAAGTGCTACTATAGTGGTAGAAGCTAGTAAAAAAGAAGCAGTGGCACTGCCAGCACAACTAGAAATTATAAAAGACAAGTACTATGGCGCAACTAGATTGCTGATATTACAACTTAATCAGCCCTTTGCTGCACGCTAATTAAAAATCGAGCATTTGGTAGTGTTTAGGAGGAATCATGCCAGAAATCTTTTCTGCCAAGATAGGGCGCATGCTTGGTCTAGATTTAAATACAGAGTACCAGTAGTGCAGTTTAGAGTACGCATGCCAGTTTATTTCAGCAAAATAATCAAGTAGTGATATATGGGATGCCAACGCCACATCGGCAGCCGTAATAAAGTCTCCAGCTATAAAATTATTATTTTGCAATAAACAAGAAATATATTGCATATGATAGTTTAAGTTTTTGCGGGCAACTTTGAGGATTTCCGTGCGCGGCGCGGCGCGCGAGGCCAGGGGTTTAATAAATCTCTCATCTATAATTAATTTAGATACTTCTTTATAGAATTTATCATTAAACCAATGCACTAGCCTGCGTATTTCGCAGTTTACCAGGATATCTTCGGTAATAAAATTAAAACTTGGATATTTTTCTTTGAAATATTCTAATATTGCATAATTTTCGTAAATACGCAATCCATGAGTTTCTTGTAGCACAGGAAGCATATTGGATGGATTAATGTGCAAAAACCCCTCGTCTCTGGTCCAGAAATTATATTTAATAATTTCAAATTCCATGTTCATTTCATAGAGAAAGATGGCGATTTGTCGAGAAAATGGACAGACGGTATTGTAATAAAGCTTACGCATGCACAAAAACTTTGATCAAAAAAAACGCCTTATTAAGTTATAGAGGGCGGCTTAGTAAATATTAAAAGACTTAGTGAGCTAATGTCAATTCTTGCTATTTCAAACACAATAGACCTCTTCTAATAAATGCTAACTACAGGGTTGGTGTTGATACTCGAATCTTCGTGCACTCTATTCTCGCTTCGCAGATTCCTTTCGTTCGCCCCTCATTGAGCGAATTTTGTAAGAGGTCTAATATCACAAGGGAACTGGGGGCGTTAATACGTAGAATCAACTAGTGATATCTGCGCAGCTACGCGCAGACAATGAAGGAGATAGATGAGTGGGTTTTGAAGATGAAGGTCGTTAGCGCTGCATTTCTTGTTCTTGCGTCTGTCCCTTATGGGTTTTATCGCGCGCCAAACCCAACTCAATCACATGCTGATATTTCATGTTATGTTCGGAAAGAGTTTTACCAATCTCCTCTACGTCATGTCTATCTTCAGGAGAAAATTTATTTAATACTATATCAGTGATTTCATACAAAAAATCCCACGATCTTTCCTTTTTTTCTTTTGCCGGTATTGCGTTGGCATTCTTCGCTGCTTCGTATTGTTTTTGTGGATCGCTAAGATCGATACTATTTTTTGTACGATGAAATAACCCCCCAAACTTCCCTCTTAATAAGAATAGCAAACAAAGACAAGCTACAACTAGTAGTATCCAATGAAACATAAACGTTATTTTATAATTTTTAAATCGGCAATTGCAAAGCTCAAGATGTACCTGGTATATGATTGTATCACGCGTAATACTTTTTGTTCTAGTCAATTTTTTATTTTACCATCTTTTTTTATTAGATATTTATATTTATGCGGCAGTATAACTATATGCACATTGATATTTACTAGCATTTGTTCGGCATAGTCTAAGTGTTTTGAGTGTACTAAATTGTTTTTAATCGATAATATGGATGATTGACAAAATGTGTTGTGAGTGTACAATGTAATAATCACAGTTTTATTTTTTATGTAGCTGTGTTGCATTTTGAACAAAGCGTGAAGGAGTAGTAGAAACGCTGATGCGCTTGCGTTCTAACTTGTTTTTTTATTTATTTTTCTTAGATGGATACCAAGATGATGAAGATTATCCGAGACATTAACATACCAGCTTTTGTCGTGCTTGTTATATACCCCTTGTTACTTGTGGCATTAACGGTACATTATGTACATGATTATGGCGTTACTAAACAGGAGATCTGGACGTGTATTATAGCTTATTACGTGTGCAACATTTCAGTGGGAGTTGGTTTGCATAGGTTGTGGTCTCATAATGCTTTTAAGACAAACAAATTTGTCGAGTTAATTTTGATGTTCACCACCGCCGCCACTTTCCAGGGGCCAGTGTTATCTTGGGCTTCTAATCATTATCGCCATCATACTTTTACGGATAAAGAGCAAGATCCTCATAGCCCTCTTAAATTTGAGAATAGATTTTTAGGGTTCTTTTGGTCTCACATTGGATGGATGTTAGTTGGCGAGGGGAGTCATAAGTCTATTGACAAAGGCACCATGAAAACTTTGGGTACTAATCCTATATTGCGCTTTCAATTGCAATATTATTGGCAGCTAGCTTGTTTTATGAATTTTGTGTTGCCGCCAATGATAGGTTATTATATGTACGGCACTTTGCATGGAGCCTATAGCACGTTTTTATTCATAGCTATAGCAAGGGCGCTGCAACAACAAGCTACTTTTTGTATAAATTCTTTATTCCATTTTGTTGGACAACCAAATTATACTGCTAATAGCTCAAAAGATAGTTTTTGGTTTGCTCCTTTTGTATTAGGGGAGAACTGGCATAATTTTCACCATGCATTTCCTCGTGATTATCGTAATGGCCATAAATGGTATCACTTTGATGCGCACAAATGGATTATATGGTGCATGAGTAAAGTTGGGTTAGCTTGGGATTTAGACATCACTCCAGAATATAGAATAGAAGCGAAGAAAAAAGAAACTGCTCTGATATTAGCAAAGAATAAACTGTCCGGCGTTAGCTTTGTGCAAGAGAAAATACTGGAAATTTCCGCATCTTGGCAAAAGCATTGCGCTGAATTGGAGGAGTTTGCTAATAATTCACAAGAAAAATTGAGTGGTATTATTGCTGAAATTCAGAATGGCATCAATGTTCTATCTTTGCAAATTAAGGAGCTTTCCAATGAATCTAGCGAGAAGATGATACGGTCTATGACTAAAAAATTGCGTGATATGGAAGATAGTATGAATGCTTTGTACGAAAAAGTTGGCATTTCTTCTGCTGCATTTACTAGAGAAGTGTGCGCTGTGGCTGGAAAAAAAACAGCGGGAGTTACGAAAAAGCCAATTTAGCTTTTGTTTTTCGTCTTCTTCGAGTTTATATTTTTTAAAATTTATACTCTGATGATTTATTGATTTTGCATGATTTATTTGTTAGTGTATATTTTTTAGAAAGTTGCTATATTTATATTTATTAAAGTATTTATACTTATTAAAGTATTCGTATTTTATTGAAGTTTATTTTGATTAGTGTGTTAAAGGTTTTTTATGTCTAAACAAAAAGCAAAAATTGCGTCTAAAAATAACCCAAATGCCAGGGGCGTAGCGAAGGTACATAAGTATCAAGGGCGTGACGTTGAACCGGTTCTAGTAGTATCTGACGATGGTAAAGTGTTCTGCGCGCAATATAAAGATAATGAAGAATTAGTATGTGATAACGCAGGCCAAACTTTGCCTTGGTCTAGCGTTGTTTCAGCTGGAGAGGGTTTATAATCTTCTTATTTTTCCGTCGCTTAGTTTGTCCTCACTATTTTTTGGTACGTTTGTACTGAGTGAGCTTAGAAGTTTTAGTAGTAGAAAAGATTTTTTAGATTAGATTCTTTCAAAGCTCGCTCATAGTAAGCAAACGCAAGGAACGAATGCGAGGAGTGGATAAAGATATAAAATGCTGATGCGTGCGTTAGTGCTCAAGCGTATATGAAGTTCATTGATAGTTTCAAATTGGAGCGGCGGCGCGGTTGTTATGAGAGGAATATGGAGTGTCAAAAGAGATCCGCTCTAGCGCTTACTTAAGTATTGATGCAGCACGATACTTCTGTTTGATTTGCTGGATAAGTAGCACGGCACTTCTCTTGTATAAGCTCCTCTTGTATAAATTCTTTGCTCAGCATGATTCTTATTGCGCGATGGATCGCTCATCAAAACCCTCTTTTGTGTATGTTTCTCCATTTTCGTCGAAGTATGTAACTTGTGTTTACTGCTAGCGAGTGAGTTGCGCCGAGAGGCGCGCAGTTTAGATGAAATCTTTAATGAGCAAAGAAGTGGATGAAGAAAGTTATAATTTGCATTATTCGTTTTTACCAATACGTAATATCTCCATCACTGGGGTCTAGCTGTATTTTCACACCGTCCTGTTCCGCGTACGCTATACTTACTATACAACGTCATCATTTGATAAAAGCTCTCGTATTGATTGTATTTAGACTACTGAAGTGTCACCCATGGCAATTCGGTAAGTGTAATCATGAAATCAGTTGCGTATCCCCTGATAGTCTTGTTATAGAAAGACCGAAAGATTGCCTGAAGCAGGGACACTCTATTGAGCAATATAGTAAATTCAATTGAGGCTTGTGCATGGCAATGTTAACAAAATAATTTGAATAATTTGAATATATTTAGCGTAAACAAGAGCGATAAAGTCCTTCATCCTACCGAAGAAGCGCTCAGTAATGTTACGTTTTTTGTACAAGTGAACATCATAAAAAATCTTCAGTGGTCACAATAGGAAGGTGATATAGTAATTTAGATTGAATTAGGTATTTTAAAGAAATAAGAAATAGCCTCATATAATTGATTCAATTCAGTAATTTGATTTTTAATCCATCGTTTCATATTAGCCCAAAATTTCTCTATTGGATTCAGATCTGGTGAATATGGAGGCAAAAAAAATGATCCTGTAATTTACTGATTCAATCAATTCTTTTATCTTCTTAGATTTATGAAAAGAAGCATTGTCCATAATTACAACTTGGCCGGACTTTAATTCCTTAATTAAAACATTCTCCACCCAACTTTCATTTTAAATAATTTAGATGCTTGGTCATAACTATTCCTAGCTTCTAGAACCAGTCACGCAAAACATTTAACTAACCTATTCAGCATAATTTTTGTGAAAGCTAATTGAACAAAAGCCTTAGCGGATGAAGGGGAAATCTCATAATCCTTGGATAATCTTCTGAAATTACCCAGCTACGCAAACGAGCGTTCCACAAGTCACCGCCATTGCTGAACCTTAAACCCCCTCGTTCCGTCCACCGGCTTGACAATGCTCAGCAAACACCCCTGCGTAT
>NZ_JACVVM010000048.1 GCF_016751895.1 Candidatus Sarmatiella mevalonica
TTGATCTCGACCGCTATTATACTTACATTAGATCTCCTTTCGAAAGGGTGTTTGCTCAGGATAATAAACGACTGCGATATGTAGGAATAGCAAAAAATCAATTTGCTGAATTTATGAATGCGATCTGTTTTAATTTAAAGCGTTTAACCGTCCTTGCTGCATAAAACAGGTAAAAATACATCTATTTAGGCTTATAACAAAACTAAAACAGCTAAAAATGAGATTAATTTCTGATTTGACTAAAAAACTATGAAGTTTTTAATAGCAAAATCCTTATAAAATCACTCAAACAAAAATTTTAACTACAAAATACAAAATTTTCTAAAATCTCATCTCGCAACGGTCCCATTGTGTATAGTCTCTTGTTGGTTAAAAATCAAGTTCTATACACGCTTTATAAAAAATATCAACCCCCCTGTAAGTAATTTCCAATTCTATATACTTACGCAAGAGGTCTATTTTTGAAATTAATAATTCCAGCTATAATATTAAACTTTAAGTTATACGCTTTGCATTTATTACGGTAACGATTCGATAAAATGCGAAAGTTTTTAAGTTGAGCGATAATATTTTCAACTTTTATACGTCTTTTAACAATTATCTTATTATATATAAATAATCTTAAAAAAATTCTTGGATGTTTCCTGATTTTTGTGTATGATATTGCCATATATGGAGTAGTTTTGTGTTGAAATAAACTACATATATACCTTCTGTCTTGAAAAACCAAGACTTCTTTCTATCATTAGGCGATATATTCTCACTTACACAACAGGTCTAGTTAGGAATAGCAAAAATCACGCCAAATCCGTGCTTGACAGCGCAGGGTGGAATTGGTATAGTTTTCTTGAAGGTTGATGTGTTTTTTAGGCGTTAGAATATCAATGGCAATTCACCACTCCCCCTTGTAATAAGGGTGAGAATGAGAGCGTTAATGCCATTAAATGCTCAGAATTGCTATACTTTCTAGACAAAACAAAAATTTAAAAGTTTTGTTATAGAAGCAAAATACACCAAGCACAGATCTCTTTCACGCTCACGGCATTAAATTTCTTTAAACGCAAGAGTATATTATTATATGGCGGGTGTAGCTCAGTTGGTTAGAGCGCCAGATTGTGATTCTGGATGTCGCCGGTTCAAGTCCGGTCATTCGCCCCATCTTCAAACAAAGTAAATTCTTTTCTTTCTTCTCGCTTTGTTTATTTTTTTATACGCAACCATCTAATAATACTTATGCGCTCTACCCCACATCCTTATCGCACTCATAATTGCAACCAGCTCAATATTCAGCATGTTTCGGAGGAGGTGAAGCTTTCTGGTTGGATTTATCGCAGGAGAGATCATGGTAACTTGCTTTTTATCGATCTGCGCGATCATTTTGGCATAGTGCAGCTTTTATTTACCGATCAGAATCAGGAATTATTAGATATAGTGAGTCGTTTGCGCTTAGAAAGCGTAATCACTATTGTTGGTAAAGTGCAGGAAAGATCTAGCGAAACAATAAACACTGGCTTAGATACGGGGCAAGTGGAAGTGTTAGTAACGCAAGTGCATATAGAGTCTGAAGCTCAGCAACTACCCTTTCCAGTAAATGCAGAGCAGCAGGATTTACCAGAGGATTTGAGGTTAAAATATAGATTTTTAGATCTACGTAGACTAGAGCTGAAGAAAAACATCATGCTTAGGGGTCAGATTATAGCGAAAATTCGCGATCTGATGCACAGAAGTGGATTTCTTGAATTCCAAACCCCCATTCTCACGGCCAGCTCTCCCGAGGGTGCGCGTGATTTTTTAGTGCCAAGCAGATTACATCCAGGACAATTTTATGCGCTACCTCAGGCCCCACAGCAGTTTAAACAGTTGCTTATGGTTGCTGGTTTTGATAAATACTTTCAAATCGCTCCATGCTTTAGAGATGAAGATGCGAGGGCGGATAGATCACCCGGAGAATTCTATCAGCTAGATGTAGAAATGTCTTTTGTAACACAAGAAGATGTCTTTGCTGCTATTGAACCAGTGATGCATGAGTTATTCACTACCTTTGCTAATGGCAAGACGGTTTCGCCATATCCATTCCAAAGGATAGAGTATACCAACGCGATACTGAAATATGGCTCAGATAAACCTGACTTACGAAATCCTATCGAAATTGCTGATGATACATCCGTTTTTAAAGATTCAAACTTCACCATTTTTGCCAATGCAATAGCTAAAGGTTGCGTGGTACGCGGCATACCGGCTCCAGGATGCGCTAGTCATCCACGTAGTTTTTTTGATAAAATGATTGAGTTTGCAGTGCAAGAAGGCGCATCTGGTTTAGCTTACATTCAATTTGATGAACAAGGAGGGAAGGGGCCTATCGCTAAGTTTCTTTCACGGGAAGCGCTCGAGAGTTTAATGTCTCAACATAAACTAAAGAATGGCGATGCTATATTCTTTTCATGCGATCTCGCCGAAAAATGCGCGAAAATTGCCGGTAAAGTGCGAGACAAGCTAGGGCGTGATTTAAATTTAATAGATGCAAATGTTTTTCATTTTTGTTGGATCACAGATTTCCCATTTTATGAATTAGATGATACTGGCAAAATAAGCTTTAGCCACAACCCATTTTCTATGCCTCAAGGTGGGTTACGCGTGCTGAAGGATGCTAAAAACATAGAAGATTTGCTCAAGATAAATGCCTTTCAGTATGACATAGTGTGTAATGGCATTGAGCTATCCAGCGGAGCAATTAGAAACCATAAGCCAGAAATTATGTATAAAGCATTCGAAATAGCTGGCTACAGCACCCAGGAGGTAGAGGAGCGTTTTGCTGGAATGCTTAAAGCATTTAAATTTGGCGCTCCTCCTCATGGCGGAATAGCGCCTGGTATAGATAGGATAGTGATGCTGCTAGCTGGGGCGAGCAATATTAGGGAGGTGATAACCTTTCCATTTAATCAGCAAGCGCAAGACTTGTTAATGAATGCTCCTAGCACCGTGACAGAAAAACAACTACGCGAACTTGGTATTAAATTAAGATAAACGCCACATTTATTTAATAAAAATTTGAGATGTTTTTTGAGGTGTTTTCTTGGCTTGGCTTCGCTCTGGTTTACAAATAGTTTGCGCCACAATTATTTCTAGAATTTTTGGTTTGTTTCGAGAGCTATTTATAGCATCGACTTTAGGGACTGGCCTGCAATCTGACTACATCAACCTGGCCTTTAGATTACCTAATCTTTTTCGTAAAATTTTTGCTGAGGGCGCTCTTTCTAACGTATTTATTCCCATCTTTTCTTCTCTAACAGAGGAGTCTCAAACCAAAGCTAAATCTTTTTTCATCACCACCCTCATCCTTCTTTGTCTGGCACTATGCATCTTAGTATGCATCATGGAAGTTTTTATGCCAGAAATTATACTGCTCATTGCCCCTGGTTTTAATTTATCTAGTAATAATGAGGTGGTATTGCTATGTAGAATCACCCTACCCTATCTACTATTTATCGCTATCATAGCATTAATCAATTGCGTACTAAATGTATATAATCGATTCTTTGCTTTCGCAATTTCCCCTGCAATATTAAGCGTAATGATAATGATTATACCATCTATAGCTCCTAATAATGAATTAATATTGCAAGCTTTAGCATGGGCCATGCCAATTGCGGGAGCCGTGCAATTATTCGTTATCTACCTATCATACACTCGCACCCCACTCTATCGCGTACAATGGCAACTATCGGCGCATAGCGCGCAAATGATGCAATTTTTACAAAAGATGCTGCCTGCTTCCACAAATGCCGCTTCAACTCAATTACATCTTTTTCTTTCGCAATCTCTGGCGAGTTTTATTATCGGAGGCATCTCTGTTTTAAGCTATGCTGACAGGATATACCAATTTCCATTCAGTATTATTGGTGGCACTCTCGGTACGCTGGCTCTGCCAATTCTTTCTAAATTGCGTGCGCAAAATATGTTAAGCTCAATGGAGCTCACCAGTAGAAAACTCATCAAGCTGTGTATTTTTTTAGCTCTGCCGGCAAGTTTTGGTATTATAGCAACCGTACAGCGCATTGTTTGCGTGGTGTATGAAAGAGGAATGTTTACTGCTCTTGATACGCAAAGGGTGAGTAAGGTGGTGGTGTGTTTTGCATTAGGTTTACCTGCATTCATATTAACGAGAATGTATAATAATATTTTTTATGCAAGGCAGAATATCTCCGCTCCCTTTAAAATTACTTTATGTTCTTTGGCAGTGAATTTACTCTTTAGCGTTTGTTGTTTAAACTATCTGCAAGAATTAAGCATCGCTTTAGGCACAGCATTAGGCGGATGGTTGCAATTGGCGCTTTTGTTATATTGTAAGAAGAAAGAGGACGTTACCATCCTTCTAAACCCAACAGTTCGCCAAACCTCTAGCAGTTCCATGCTGAATTTTGCCTTACATACCCTTGCTGCTTCGGCTATTATGTATCTTGCTCTCATAACGTTTAACTTTTATACGCAGGAATGTTTTGAAGCGCAGATAGTATTGTATAAAACTATAATAGTTGTTGCGCAAATAGCATTTGGCATTGGAGTGTTTGTACTTTGCTCTCTGCTTAATAGTCAATTCTTCGAAATAAAAAACATTATTCAACATCAAAAGAAATAAATATTAAAATTATATTAAAAATTAAATTTTAAATTAATATGAATAAAATTGTTACTCGCTTCGCCCCATCTCCCACCGGCTATTTGCATATAGGGTCAGCACGCACGGCGCTATTTAATTATTTATTTGCTAAAGCGCATAATGGCAAATTTTTATTGCGTATAGAAGATACCGATCGCGCTCGATCTACACAAAGCGCAACCGACGCTATTTTTCGAGATTTGCGTTGGCTTGGTATTGAATGGGACGAAGAGCCATTGCTTCAATCGCAAAGAAATGATGTGTATAAGGAGGCGGCATTAAGCCTAGTAAATAATGGCTTAGCTTATTATTGTTTCTCATCGCAAGAAGAAATTGCAACAAAGCGTCAAGCTGCTTTAGATAAAGGGGAGGATTTTATGTTCCATAGCCCTTGGCGTGACGCGCAACCTCATGAATACCCCAAAAACATAGCGCCGGTGGTGCGCCTTAAAAGCCCGGTGGATGGTGACGTTACTATTCAAGACACAGTTCAGGGTAAGATTACCATAGAATGCTCTAAATTAGATGATATGGTGCTACTACGCCAAGATGGTATGGCCACTTATATGCTTGCTGTTGTTGTGGATGATAGAGAAAGTGGAATCACTCACATTATTAGAGGTGATGATCATCTTACCAATGCATTTCGGCAAGCCTTGATATATCAAGCATTTAATTGGCGATTGCCGTCTATGTCACACGTGCCGCTAATACATGGCCCCGATGGCGCAAAGCTCTCCAAAAGGCATGGGGCATTGGGAGTGGATGCTTATAGACAGATGGGCTATCTGCCCTGGGCTCTATGTAATTATTTACTGCGGTTAGGATGGAGCCATGGTGATGATGAAATTATTAGCTCAGAACAAGCTAGGTCTTGGTTTAATTTGGAAGCGCTGGGGGCTTCTCCTGCGCGCCTTGATTTTGATAAGATGAAGCATTTGAACGCGCATTATCTCAAATTGGAGAGCCATGAGTTCTTGTTGCAATCTATTCGCGAGCAAATGGAAGAAGGAGGGGCTGGAAAAATTAGCAAAGTATCTGAACAAAATATTCTAAAAGGGATGGCGCAAATAAAAGCGAGGGCGAGTTTGCTTACAGATCTGCCACGCATTGCATCTGTGTATTTGGAGGGCTTGCAGCTTTCTTATGAACAAGAGCAAGGACGGAAGGAAGTTTTAGACCAAATTGTTGTTGCTGCGAATGGCCAGGAGAATACTGCGCGAGATTTGTTGCGCGCGCTGCTTAGTTGCTTAGAGGTGGTAGCGTGGGAGGAGCAGGCGATTAAGCAGGAGCTGCAGAATTTTGCGCAGGCGCAGAGTTTGAAGCTGGGAAATATCATGCCGCCACTGAGGATGGCGTTGACTGGCGAAGGTGGTGGGGTGGATTTGGTGAATATGATGTTTATTGTGGGGAGAGATGAGGTGGTTAATAGGATGCAGCGATTCGTGGCTTTGTAGATGAGTGAGACGGGGGTTTTTGGCTTCTGATAACATAACGCATATGTTAGCAAGAGGCTTATTGCTACTGCGTGACTTTTGTATAACTTGAAGCGCTTATTTCTTGAAGCGCTTATTTAAATTCTAAGCGCCGTACTCGACGGGAGTTGCGCCACGCGGTAGGCGCGTGGCGTTGTGGCACTTAAGCTCGATGAGCGCCGCCCGCGGCACCGTGGCGCGCTGCTTTCGTCTCCCCGCAAGACCTCAGCGTGTGCTTGCTAGGTGGGAAGGATTGCTCTCTTCACCAAGGATATTATGAACGAGGGCATAAGTTGGGACGAGTCAATGTTTGGGTGGCGTTGCGTTTTTCTTTAGTTGTATCACATGCCACCCTTAGGATGTATCTGCGATTTATAATAACGGAAACTTAGGCACCTTGTTATTTGGCTGCTGATTCTGATGCGGCTGCTTTTGAGATACGCCTCTAGTCTGATTTAATGACGAAAGCTGCACCTGCTGTTGCTGTATAGCCCTGGCAACCCGCTCTGGATTCTGCTGTTGGTTTTGAAATACACCAGTTCTTGCTAAATACGGAAGCCGCACCTGCTGTTGCTGCTGTATAACACTGGCAACCTCCTTTGAATTCTGCTTCTTGTTGCCATTTCCCGACTGCTGCACATTTGTCTTCTCAAACTTGATTAATTGCACAGTCTTCTCCGGCGGCGGCTGGCTGTGCTGTCGCCACTGACGCACCCGCTGCTCTGCTGCCTGACGCTGCGCCTCCGCTTTGGCCTCCTGCTCCAGTTTGGTCTTACGCCGCTTCTCCTCCTGTTCGGCCTCACGCTGCTCCCGCTCCTGTTTGTCCTGAAGCCGCTTCTTCTCCAGTTCGTCCTGACGCTGCTGCTTCAGTTCGCGCCGCTTCGCCTCCGGCACCTCACGCGGACCATCGCTGCCACCCAGTACAACCTTCATCGGCTTCTCCTGCTGTTGCTGCTGCTGTTGCTGCTGCTGTTGCTTCTGCTGCACCTGCTGTTGCTGTTGCTTCTGCGGCACCTGCTGTTGCTGTTGCTTCTGCTGTACAGATGGGATCTTTTGTAATAATTGGAAGCAGTTCGCGAGTGCAGCATCATTGCGCTTGCGACCGTCTATTCCTAATAGCATAGACTGTCGTATGAGGTCGCTGGGTGCATGATGTTCAACAAGCATCAGTTCTGTTCCTATAAGAGGGCGCAATTTTTCTTCAGGAGAATTAAACACACGCAATTCGCTCTGAGCAACCTGTTCATTCTGTGCTATAACTCCTTTTATAGAACTCTCTAAACCTGCAATTGTGTTATTTAACTTCTCCAATGCCTGCAATTTGTCATGCTGTTCAGGCATGAAGTTGCGTAGTTTATCCACGAATTTTTCGCGTAGTTTATTCACGACTTCTTCGGGTGGTTTACCCCCTACTTCTTTGTATAGTTCATTCCATACTTTTTGGTCTAGTTCACCCCCTACTTTGTTGTATAGTTTATTCCATACTTTTTGGTCTAGTTCACCCCCTACTTTGTTGTATAGTTTATCCAATAGTTCTTTGTATAGTTTATTCCTTACTTTTTGGTCTAGTTCACCCCCTACTTTGTTGTATAGTTTATCCAATACTTTTTTGTATAGTTCATCCCCTACTTGTTTGTATAGTTTATCCCATACTTTTTGGTCTAGTTTATCCCCTACTTTGTTGTATAGTTTATCCAATACTTGTTTATCTAGTTTATCCCCTACTTTTTTATCTAGTTCATCCAATAGTTTTTTATCTAGTTCATCCAATACTTTTTTATCTAGTTTATCCTCTACTTTTTTGTATAGTTCATCCCATACTGCTTTGTATAGCTTAATGTCCTTACGAATATCTCCCACGGTATTTGACATTGGAAATAGTACTTTTCCTTCTCGGTAGGCTAACCCATACTCCCGCGATTCCTTACTTGCGCATGGCTTTCCTGTTGGTGTTATAAATTCTGATGGAGTTTTGGGACAAGGACAATAGTCGTTTCTATCATCCGTATTATGCATCTTCTTCGTTATCTCGTCTGTAAACGTTTTGCGCTGACTGTTGGGCATCACAGATTCTATAAACTTCCGTTGCTCCCCCGGACTCACATCAACTGGAAATGTATGCGTCACATGCATTGCAAAATTTGATTTTGATAATACTCCAAAGTTGTCCCAAGCGTATCTAGGAAACGTATAAGTAAACTCCCCTATGCTTACAGCGCAATACTCATCGGATTTCTGCGCTGCTGTGCATACGTTCTTCATCTCCTTCACGGCATCTGCAAATTTATCCACAGCAGTATTAATATTCTCTCTATTATCTGCTGTACAAAACTGCTTACATGGAAGTATTCCTCCGCCAGGCTTATTCCCAGACGATATAAACTCTACCTTTGACATTGTACTATCAGTATCAAAAATCACGTCCATAAAATCTACGAGCTCGCCATTATGCTCTTTCTGAATTTTACATGAGTAAGAAGTACTGGGCGCCCGTTTAAGATCTTTCAGCTCATCAATCCCTAAATCTCCTATAATCTGCGACTTTCTTTCGTTCTTAATCTGTTGTAGATGTGCTTGAACGATGCTGTAGTTCCGCTCTCCATTACTATACACTTCAATTTCTACGCCAACGGTATGTGGCCCATACTGTCCTTGAGGCAGTTGTGGCTCTTCTGAAAACTGTTTTATCTGTTGTAACTGTTGCATAAATTTCTCATATTAAACTAATTAATTATTCATTCTCAAAAATACTCCATTTCAGGTTTTTTAATATTGACGATAACGCTTTCCTGACCCTACATATAAGCTTTTATATAAGCTTGTTTTTGAGATTCGAATCTCACGTCTTTCTACATCATGACATTCGTTCAAACAAACTATGCATTCTCAATAATTGTTTTATATAACAGAGCAATTCAGCTTGCACTCACTACACTTTTTAGTGTTATAAATGCGACTAACTGCACGATTATATTCGTTATACTAACAATATTTATTCAATCCTGTAGTATTAATGATAACATATTTTATATAAGTTGAATAGCATCTAATTATAATCATCCTAGGATTGTCTATCTGGCCAACTATCTATCTGACTAGCTATAATCAAGCTCTACAACCAAGTTAATTGACGCAATATACGCATTACAAGAATATTTATCTGGAGAAGAATGAAGTTCAATTTAGCAAAAAGACGAAGTGGCCCACGCTACAAACGCAGAGTGTGACTATACAAAAATAGAAACAATAAGATGGGATTTGGGGAAGTATTAGATGATATGGACATGGCAAGCAGCCCATCAAGAGATGCGCAAAGGCTGCGCATCCTGTCTCGTTGTATATGACAAAATCACGTATTTACTATGCGCGCAACGCACAAGTCGGAGACGCGCAGCTTCTAAAAAATACTCCGCGCAAGTTTATACACTAGTTTATACACTATATTAAGATAAGATCTTTTCAAGATTCTCATCTATAGAACTCACTAACGAATCGCATAGATATATAAATCTCAGGTTTGCATGTACCGTCTCATGAGTACACCATCTACCATCTGCATAATCTGCCAAGCCAAACACTCCTTGTACTAAATTATACAGATCACCATAAAACTTTATAGCATCATCACGATTCTTGCAGTTCCCAGCATTAATTTTGTCGTATATGCTATTCATGTTTTTAATAATACTCTGTCTACTCTGATATGCATTACACAAAGCTGCAGATATCACTTTAGAAGCTTCTATAACTTCTGCTCGAGATACGACGCTCTTGTTTGCTATAATTTTTTCCATCAATGGGTTAGTAATTTGCTCCCTTATATTCACATGGTTTCCTAAGAGCTGCCTAACGACTTGCTTTTCTTCAACGCCCCCATTGTCTTGCTGTTTTGTTGTAGTTTTATTGTTTGTGAAATTTACATCTGATGTCTTTTTCATTATGACCTCTATTAAAAAATTTATATCATTCCATATCATCCTGTATCCGCTATATTGGTAGCGCATTTCATACAAGCTAGCATAATCAAGCAAAATAAATCAATAAGAGCTTAGTCCTCGAAAGAGAAAATGTAACTCAAAGAACGTAATGCGGAGAGTCTATTATATCAGGCTAAGATCTTTTCAAGATTCTCATCTATAGAACTCACCAACGAGTCGCATAGATATATAAATCTCAGGTTTGCATGTACCGTCTCATGAGTACACCATCTACCATCCGCATAATCTGACAAACCAAACACTCCTTGTGCTAAATTATACAGATCACCATAAAACTTTATAACATCATCACGATTCTTGCAGTTCCCAGCATTAATTTTGTCGTATATGCTATTCATGTTTTTAATAATACTCTGTCTACTCTGATATGCATTACACAAAGCTGCAGATATCCCTTTAGAAGCTTCTATAACTTCTGCTCGAGATACGACGCTCTTGTTTGCTATAATTTTTTCCATCAATGGGTTAGTAATTTGCTCCCTTATATTCACATGGTTTCCTAAGAGCTGCCTAAC
>NZ_JACVVM010000049.1 GCF_016751895.1 Candidatus Sarmatiella mevalonica
TTTGCAGGAGATTCAACGCTTTTTAATTCTTTCGCTACCACCTCAAAATCAAATAAGTCTTTAAATTTGCGATATTGATGCTTTGGACTAACTAATTGATTTAAACTTACCATTGTAATTTTATGCGCTGAAGACATTTGAAAACCTCGTTCTTTTGAGATTTATTATAACAAAAATTACCTCATCTCGCAACGGTCCCTAATGATACTTCAAGTTTCTTCACTAAAATATCAAATTCTTCGTAACTAATGCCAAATAATCTTAAAATGCCATATATGAAGTAGTTTTGTGTTGAAATAAACTCCATATATACCTTCCGTCTTGAAAGAATCAAGACCTCTTTCTATCATTAGGCGATATATTCTCACTTACGCAACAGGTCTAGTTTATTTTGAAGGCTCTAAATTTGCAGCTCTTGAATAACGCACGCATCACTAACAAAAAACAGTTCTAACTGTTAACAGTATCATACATAAGAAGGTTTTGTGTAAAAATATTGTTAATATGCAAAATATTCCAGCGGATTAACTGAGCGATTATTTTTCGCATGACGAATCGCCAGATGTAGTTGAGGAGAGGTGACTATTCCGGTAGCGCCAAGCTTACCAATCACTTCACCACTTCTCACTACTTGGCCTTTATTTACCTCAATTTTATCTAAATGCGCGTAGGCGACGCACAGCCCATTTGGAGCTTCTAATACTAGCATATTACCAAAAGTAGAGTCGTTACCAACATACACTATCTTTCCGTCGCAGATCGCAACAACATTTGAACCTTTGGGAGCTTGTATATTTACACCATTATTCTTCTTCCCCCTTTCGTCTATTTGTTGGAATCCAACGAGAATTTTTCCACCCTCTACTGGCTTAATAAAGGATGCATGCACGCTGTGTTCGCTAGCTTCTTGCTCGTAGTTTGGAAGATGGGTATTAGCGCTTCTGCGTGAAGCAGCTTGACTATTTAACTCGCCTTGAGAGCCAGTCCCTAATGCAGAATTTTGCTCACCACTATACTCATATTGCTTAGGATGTTGGGGTTCAGGACGCATAGCACTCTCAAGATGCATAGAATGTTGGCTAGAAGTTACGTTTGTATTGGCAGCTTGGCGCGAACCATCCACTCCGTTAGAATCGTATACTGGTTTTGCGTTGTTCGATTGTATTAATTCATCCGAAACATATAGCTTAAGTAACTGCCCTGGGCGAATCTTGCGTCCTCCAGTTTCTGATTCTATATCGTTTATCTGAGCAATCTCCTGGCTACTCACCTGGTATTTACTAGCTAAGCTTTCCAGCGTCTCGCCCTCCCCTACCTCATGATAAATTATTTTTTTATCAGTTTGTGGTGGCAGATGCTTTGTGGGTGATGCATTAGACCCATTGCGAAGCTGCGCGCCTGATGACAGCTGTTGTGCTGTTCCTGATTCAAAATCTTCGCCTGCAGCATAACGCTGAGTGCTCTGCGCTTTGTATGGTCCTTGCGCTTGTGCCAGAGCCCGAGCTTCATGAGTGAGCTTGGAAGATGGGTTATTATCTTTTACTTTGGTGGAATTAACGCTAGCAGTACCAACTGCATTAACAGCATTAGCGCTAGCAACATTAGTCTTGGTGGAGGAAATATTCTTGTTACGCTTTAATTCATCGGAAAGCATTTTATCTAACTGCTCTAACGAATTCTCTTTTGAGTTTTGTTGTTTCTGGCGAACGCCCCCTACTCTTCGCTCTTGATCATTTAAACCTTCAGCGCCGCTTACCGCCGCTTCCAAAGCATCACTTTGCGCATACTCCTCACTACCTCGGGTCTGGCCACTTCGCCCTCTAAACTGCTCTATTCTTTCAGTATTATTTACAGGAAGTATTTGATGTAGGTCTTGAGCAAAATCTTGCTCATCGTATTCGCGTTCTGTATGTTGTTTATATTGACGTGATTTATGAGTAATAACATGGTTAGCACCATTTTCATCTGCATAATATTCAATAGGAGCAGGTTCTTGATTTGCGCATCCTTGACACAAGACTGCTACAAGAGCCAGTAGTAGAACGAGCATAATTTAACAAAATGTTATGATGGCAGTGTTGAAAAAAAGTTATGCATGGATGGTGGGTTTGAGAAGACTTGAACTTCCGACCTCACGCTTATCAGGCGTGTGCTCTAACCAGCTGAGCTACAAACCCCAGGCAAATGCTCTATCAAAGACAAGAAAAGCCCTGAGAACAGAATTGAATTTTAATTGAAATTATAAACAGAAGAGCATTGCACAGCAAATGCAACGCCAAAATTATAGCATATGTTATTACAAGAAGCAAGTATTGGAATGATAAAAAAACAAAATAATTATTATTGCAATAGCAAAAGTTAGTGATTCTCTCGTAGCAGATTATTAATTTCTACCTTACTCCTTGTCTTTGCATCAGCGCGCTTTACTATCACGGCGCAATATAGGTTGTTATATGAACCAGACACAACCACCGCATTTGCTGGCACCACGCCATAAGATATCGCTCCAGTTTCCCGGTCTAAAATTTTAGTAGACGAGCTTAAAAAAACACCCATGCCTATTACTGCGCCACTTTCTACTATCATCCCTTCCGCTACTTCCGACCTAGCCCCAATAAAGCAATTATCCTCTATAATCACCGGCCTAGCACCAACTGGCTCGAGCACTCCACCTATGCCTGTGCCACCAGAAATATGGCAGTTTTCTCCTATTTGCGCGCAAGAACCGATAGTAGACCAGGTGTCTATCATGCTTCCCGCCCCAACATAAGCGCCAATATTCACGAAGGAAGGCATAAACACAGTGTTTGCGCCGATATATGAACCGTTACGCATTATTGAACCCATTACTATTCTAATGTTATGCTGTTGCAGATAGTGTAGGTGTTGTTGGTTAGAATATGAAAAGCGCAGTGGAATTTTATCTCTATACACCCCAAAGGTGTGCGATGGATTATGCATACAAGATATCTGGCAATCTTTGATAAAAAAATAGAGCAAGATTGCGCGCTGCACTTCTTTGCAAACTTCCCAACCGTTGGTTGGATGTTTTGTAGCGGGTCTGCACCTACCATAATTTAGCTCCTCTATTATCCATTCTAGTAGTTCTTGCAGCACTATATCTTGCTTGAGAGCTGGTAGATCCCCACCCTCTAGATATCTATCCCAAAAAACATTTATTTGTTCTAGATCTTTGATTTCATTATAGCTTTGCATACATTTGGTATTGTTTAATTTATTTTGTTTTATCAATTCTATTATTTCTATTATTTAGAATTTTGCATAACGCTAAATTCCCTTTGCGCGAGGCGTTTGTTAAGTAGCTCTAGCATAATTGGAGTAATATCTAGCTTATGGTCTGCAAAGAGGGTTTGATTTTTTGGTAAGACAACCATTATACCATTTTCTTTAGCAAATTTTTCTATCAATTCCATTAATACTATATGAATTTTTCGCAAGGAATCAGATTGTATTTTTTCTAGATTAGAGCGTTTATTTTTGATAATTTCATATGCAGCATTTAACTTGGCATTGAATTGAGATAAGTTACTATCTAAATCATTCGGTGCATTCTGATGTTTTTTCATCATATCCGCTTCTAATTGCTTTAGCTGATTCTCATGATATTTAATATCACTCCTAATTTGTTCAATTAATTTACGAGATTGTGATTGTATCTTTTGGTTTGATAGAGCCTTGTTCAACACTAACTGTATATCTATTACTGCTATTGTTTGATAGCTAACGCGAGACTCTCGCGCCTGAGACTGAGAACGACGAACATTAGAAGAAGATGCAGCGCTTGCATTCTCATCCTGCATCATAAAAACATCAGGGAACGGATCCGATTGTGCATTCAAATATTCAGTGGCGCTAGCGTAACAATGAGTAATGCGTGCGTTTATTAATAGCAATATGACAGAAAAAACAGTAATGCGCATACTTCAGGATAGTGTAAATTGATATCTGTTAATAAATTAAGACTCTAATCATAAATCAATTATTTTATTTGAAGGTTATTCTAAATATATTTAGTTATTAGATTTAATTCTATTTTTATTTATATTAAAAGGTATTCAATCTACGCACAATCTCTTCTGGCGTTAGCAGTCTTAGCAAATCTTTCAACTCAGGACCTGTTGCAAGATTAGTAAGCGCAAGCCTTAGGGGTAAAAAGAGTGCTGGGCCTTTGCGATCAGGAAAATGCTCTTTAATGCTCTCTATCCATGCAGACCATACCTCATCTATCCCTTGCGTTTCTTGTCTTATCTTAGAGAAGAGTATAGCGGCTTGATTTAAGAAGATTTTATCTTCTTGAGAATTGTTAGTAACTCTATTATTGTAAAATACATCAAGATCTAACACTGCGCGCCACAATTCTAACTCTAATAAGGATTGCAGATTATTTTTCACCACATTCCAGATTGCAGGAGTAACAAAACCAAACCCCTCTTCTTGTAATCTTGGCTCGATATCTGCAAAAGATGAACTTAGTAGAAGTTTATGATTCACTCTTTCTAATTCTTCAGGGGAATAAATGGTAGAGCTTTTTGAAAATTTTGTGATATCAAAATCCTCAGCCAAATCGCGTAGATTTAAATATGGTTTTACATTTTTCGAAGAACCAATGAGCGCAAAAAAACTATTAATGGCCATAGGTTCCAGCCCAACAGTACTGCGCAAAGATTCTATTTCAAACCCACCAATGCGTTTTGATATCTTATCTTCTTTTGACTTAACTAAACTCAAGTGGGCAAATATTGGCGCGGGTGCGTTAAGCGCCTGAAACATCTGAATTTGCATTGCAGTGTTAGTAACATGGTCTTCTCCTCTAATGATATGAGAAATATTATAGTCTACATCATCTATAACAGAGCAAAGCATATAGGTCATACTACCGTCACTACGCACCACTATAGGGTCGGACAAATCAGAGCCATCGTAATGGATCGATCCTTTAATCATATCATTCCACTGAATTTGCTCATGCTGCAGCAAAAACCTATAATGCGGCCTTCTACCTTCTAATAAATACTGCTCTTTCTTTTCTTGGCTGAGTTGCAGAGCTGATCTATCGTATATCGGTGGTAAATTTTGAGTCAAGCGCATCTTTCTTTTTAACTCCAGCTCCTCTGGCGTTTCAAAGCATTCATATAACCTGCCTTTTTCTAATAACTCATGAATAACTTGATGATATTGAGCAATTCTTTGAGATTGATAAAAAATATCATCCCATACTAAACCCAGCCAGCGTAAATCTTTTGCTATAGCATGTTTATATTGTTCTTTGCTACGCTCAAGATCTGTGTCATCAAAACGCAAAATGAAAGTGCCGTTCATAGACTTGGCAAAAAGCCAGTTGATTAATGCGCTACGAGCATTGCCAATATGTAGCATGCCAGTGGGGGATGGGGCAAAGCGTGTGATAACTTTGTTGGTTGATATAGGAAGCATATAGAAAATGAATTACAAATGAATTAAAAGTATTTTGTTACATTACGCATATATTAATTTTTCACTACTTCTAATTTTGCAGAATTGCACAAAATACTTGAACAAAATTATTTTTTTCTTTTTAATTAGATAAGCAAAGATAATTTTAACGCTTTTTGTTAGTGATAACAAGGTGAAATTAAGTGATTTGTGAATTTTGATAAATATTGATAATAAGTGGTAATTAAAAATTATGTCGACACAACAAGAATTTACAACAAAAACATGCATTGTGGGCTCAGGGCCCGCCGGCCTTAGTGCCGCTATTTATGCTGCGAGGGCGGCGTTAGACCCGATTGTTGTAGCTGGATCTATGTATGGAGGGCAGCTGATGATTACCACGAATGTGGAAAATTATCCAGGCTTTGCATCGCCTATACAAGGGCCTTGGTTAATGGAGCAGATGATGCAACAGGCAAAAAATGTTGGGGCACAGATATTGCAAGATGATGCTGTAGAGATAGATTATTCTACTTCACCTTTTGTTGTAAAAACCTCTAATAAAACTGTCATAACCACCCAAACGCTCATCATTAGCACTGGCGCGAGCGCTAAATGGTTAGGGCTTGACTCGGAAGCAGAATATCGGGGCTTTGGAGTGTCTGGTTGCGCCACATGCGACGCGTTTTTCTTTAAAAACAAAGAAGTGGTAGTAGTTGGAGGAGGGAATACCGCGGCAGAAGAAGCGCTGCATCTTGCTCATCACGCAAGCAAAGTAACTTTAATACATAGAAGAAATGCTTTGCGCGCTGAAAAAATCTTGCAGCAAAGAGTTTTTGCCAATCCTAAGATAGAAGTGATATGGAATAGTGTAGTTGAGGAGATCTTAGGTCAGAGCCAACCCAAGAGTGTTACTGGTATACGTTTAAAAGATATGGATGGCAAGGTGACGGATTTAAAATGCGATGGAGTGTTTGTTGCTATAGGTTATGCACCTAATACATCCTTATTTTTAAATTCTAAAAATAATCCATCTATTGCATTAGATAAATTTGGATATATCATTACGGCTCCTGATTCTACGGCCACTAATATACCAGGCGTGTTTGCTGCTGGTGACGTGCAAGATAGAGTGTTTCGCCAAGCTGTTACTGCTGCCGCTACCGGTTGCATGGCCGCTTTGGAAGTGGAGCGTTTTTTAGGTTGATTAGAGTAAATTATTTTTTGATTTATTTTTCTGTTTATTGATTCTGGATGTATTTTATTTTTATGTATTTTTAACACTAATGAGAATTATAAAATGCGCGTTATTGTTTTTGTTTTGCATAATAACGCTACTATCCTTTGGAGCGTTAGGGCGCGATGACTATTTGAGCATAAATAGCAAGGTGAGAGAGCATTTAGAGAGTAGTTTTTTTAATGCTACTTTTGCTTTAGCTAACTCCGATAAAATTTTTAACTGCGGCGCATCTGGTATCGCCTCTTTGGATGGGCGTCAGCTGAGATTTAACCAAGTGATGCCAACTTCTGGTTTTCTAGATGTGCTCTTAGCCACTTCAGTTTTATTACTAGAGCAGCGTGGTGATTTAAAGCTGTATAACCCCATTAAGGTTTATTTTAATAAATCTGATAGAGAGGAGATACAGGCTATGCCGCCTTGGGTTTTAGACTTCTCAATTAGTGATTTATTGCTACATAATACAGGGCTATCTGAACTTGAAGATGTTACCCTGGAACAAATAAAAAATCCCTCGTCTCTCTTTACATCTCCGCCAAAAAGTAAGAGGTATGTTTTTTCTCAGAGAAATAATGTTTTGTTGATGTTGTTGATAGAAGAAGTGAGTGGCAAAACATTTAACGAGTTTTGTTTTGATAACATCCTGCGCCCACTCGAATTAGAAAATACAAATTTTTTGAATGGGGAAGAAGTAGTGAGGTTCATGCATAACAAAGACAAACCTGGTGGCGAATACCCGATAAGATATTATGTGACCGATTTTCATAAGAGAAAGGCGTCATTTACGCCAGTAAAGCTTCATGAAGTATTAAAATCTAATTATCAAGGTTTTGTCACCTCTACTGTTACTGATATGATAAATTTTTATAGAGGCATTGAAGCCCTGAAAGTGCTAAACAAACAGCAATACAAAAAAATGTTAAGAGGGCAGTTTGTGATAGATGAATCAACTAATTTGTATAAGACATATGGGGCTTTTGCGCATGTCGTAAATGGTAAGTTAAAAGCTATATATAACTCTAGAGTGACGCCTGGTCAAACAGATTTTGTGGGTTATGTAGTAGATAATAGGTTATATTGTTCAGTTATTAGTAATGCTAGCGCTTTGCAGAGTGATATGCAAAATAATATAGTGATGAATTTTATACAAAATGTTACCAAGGACTAAAATAAATTATTAGTGTTTACGATGAGATTATTTTGTAGATTATTCTATATATTTCGGTAAAAGATGAATGTAATCGCCCTTGACACTGTCAAAAAACAATGTTACCATGGTGGAATAAATTTTGCTTTATGAGGCTTTATGTTTGCAGTATTAAGTATAGGCGGAAAACAGTATAAAGTTAGTCCGGAGGACGTAATTACCGTTCAGAGAATTGCGGGAAAAGCTCAAGATAATGTGGTATTGTCTGATATTTTGATGTTTGGATCTCAAACTAAGCCTTTGTTTATTGGCACTCCAACTATTAAAGGGGTAGAGGTGAGGGCTGTGATTCTCGAGCAATTTAAGGACCAAAAAGTTCTCGTTTTCAAAAAAAGACGTAGGCAAAACTCAAGAAGAAAGAACGGCCATCGACAAAATCTCACAAGACTGAAGATTCTTGAGATTATTAGTGCATAGCTAGCGCACTTGCATGGGCTGTGTCCTCTGTGTTTTGCGGGCGATCCGCATTGCCTAAGAACTTGTATGAGAGATAACATCTTGGGTCGTTTAAATGTTCTAGGAATTAAGCATAATTTTTATGCACAAGTATGATTGTGTTTATCGAGCTATGATGAAAAATACTTGATGCTTGATGTTTTTTTGTTGTCGGTGTTCTTATTGTTGTTTATTGGAAGCGTCTGGAACTTCACTAACTGAACGTTTCGTTGGACATTACTTTGTTAGTAAGAAATTCAGAGTGGATGTATCTCCTGCTTATGTACGTCTCTTACTTTGTTAACGAGTAACACAAGGTGGGCATATCTCCTGCGCAGGTCGCGAGGTGTATATCGCAAAAGTACGATAATAGCATTGGCCTAAGGCCAAGATAGCGCGGTTCAAAGTGGTTGCGATACTCGTTTTATGGTTTATTTGCATATTTTTCTATGCTTTTGTCGAAGATTTTTTAATAAATATACTTTTTTTAGAGGTTAATTTAGCATGGCAACCAAAAAAGCTGGTGGTAGTTCACGTAATGGTAGAGACTCCGCTGGCAGAAGATTAGGCCCTAAAAAGTCAGATGGGCAAAAAGTTATACCTGGTAATATTATTATGCGTCAGCGCGGCACCAAGTTTTTTCCAGGAAAGAATGTTGGTATTGGCAAAGATCACACTCTGTTTGCGCTGGTTGAGGGTAACGTGAGGTTTTATCAGAATAAACGTAAATCTTTTATCGCAGTAATTCCCCAATCGACGCTTGTTGCAAACTAGTTGGCGTGTCGCACTTACACCTCTGCTTTTTAGAGCGATCTTCTTTATTTGTTGATGGTATTTTTTATAGTTTTTTGCAGCTTAAACCTGATAACGGAGGGAGCTTTGTAGTGCAGCACCTTAGTACCAGACACATAGTTGCTTAAGCTTTGAATTTAAAGGATTGTTAGACATAATAGATCTGAGGAAAAAATCAAAAATTTCGATGAATTTTGATTGCATTAATATTTTTCTTAAAAAAGTAGGTCCATATGAAAATATAGAAAATAACCTACGATTATGATTTTTAATTTTAATTGGTTTTACTAAATTTTTTATTACCCCAAATTTTACGGTAAATACAAATCCAATTGTTAAAACTGCAAGCAATTTTGCTAATCTTTCAAGATCTTTGATGTGAGTATCTTCCATATTAAAACCTTGCGTTTTCAATAGACCTCTTTCCTAACTCTACTCCTGATGGCAACTGCTTCGTCACCGTCGATGCTCGAGTCCTCACGTACCTTAGTATGGCCGTGGCTCTGTGCTTCGTATGCTCCTCGCATTTACTTATCATGAGCGAGTTTCGAAAGAGGTCTATTAAAAACCCAAGTTGTTGTCGATAAGAAGATGAAACAAGTAATATGCACTGCTTTTGCAAATGGTAAGCGGCATGATTTTAGGCTATTCAAAGAGTCGAGAACAAAGATAAATCCTTCTATAAAAGCTATTACTGACACTGGATATCAAGCATACAAAAGCTGCATAGCAAGTCTGAATTACCAAGAAAGAAGACTAAGAAAAACCCGTTAACAAAAGAGGATAAAGAGAAGAATCAAGAGCTTGCAAGCGAAAGGGCGGTAAATGAAAATGTTATCGGTATGCTCAAACGATTTAAAATCATATCTGACAAATATAGAAACAGACGAAAAAGGTTTGGCCTCAGATTCAATTTGATTGCAGCTATTTATAACATGGAGCTAGTATAAATGAGTTTCGAAAGAGGTCTATTATTTATTTGTAAGAAATTCAATCCATTCCTGGTCAAAAAATTCTCTATCCCCCAAAATCGCCTCTATTTTTCCAATCCCAAAACATTTGATAAATTTGCTGACCAGCTCTATACGGTCTGAAGCTTTCGAGTTGCCACCCTTATTATCTAGCATCTTAAAAAAGATCGGAATTGCTATGTTTTCATATGAAATCGCTAGATATAATACTTTGTTTGCCAAACTCCCAATTTGTCCGATCTATTACTAACAAATATTTGTCTAAGAACCAGTCACGCAAAACATTTAACTAACCTATTCAGCAGACCTCTTGCGTAAGTATATAGAATTGGAAATTACTTACAGGGAGGGGTTGATATTTTTTATAAAGCGTGTATAGAACTTGATTTTTAACCAACAAGAGACTACACACAATGATAAGATACAGTAAAATTGCTAAACATCCAAGAGTTTTTTTAAGATTATTTGGCATGGAGCTAGAAAAGTTTGAAATAATAATAAAGAAGCTAGAAAAAATCTGGGATAAAAGAGTCGTAGGC
>NZ_JACVVM010000050.1 GCF_016751895.1 Candidatus Sarmatiella mevalonica
ATTTCAGAAGATTGTCCAAGGATTATGAGATTTCCCCTTCATCCGCTAAGGCTTTTGTTCAATTAGCTTTCACAAAAATTATGCTGAATAGGTTAGTTAAATGTTTTGCGTGACTGGTTCTTAGTTTTAACAAAATTCTATCATCAGAAGTGTTGATCTATCTCTTTCCAGAATCTCGATCAGCGAGTTAAGCTGAATGCACAACTGCATATCTACATCTTGATGATTAGACAAAGTTTTTATACGCGCACATTCATGTTGTATTAATCATAAAACATCATATTATTACTCAATAACTACCTTATTTCAGCGTAAGCCCTGGCTTCGTTCAACAACAAGGTAGTTGTATTAATTTAACATAGATAAGGTGTCATAAGTACCATGCAAAATATATCATCTACTCGACAACCGTTCATTCGGTCAAAATATTATAAAGATTCAAAGCAATTACAGCAACAGCAAATTGTGCAGCAACAAAGCGTGCAATTACAGCAGCAACAGGTTGCACAACAACAGCAGCAAGTTGACGATACGCCGTTTCAAGATGCTTACACATTAGATCAAGTGGCGCACTACACTCAATTAATGAAACAAGATCCGCAAAATCCAGAGCATCCTTTTAACAAAGGTCGGATATTACGCGCACTCTTAAAGTACGAAGAAGCGATTGAAGCTTATAGCAAAGCAATTGCATTAGGCAAAAATACTGCAGAGTGCTATCGTAGAAGAGGAAACGCACTTTATGAACTTGATAAATATGAAGAGGCGCTTGAGGGTTTCAAGATGGCCATCGCGCTTGAGCCGGAAAATGGAATGAACTATTACCATGCAGGAAATGCGCTGTGCACCCTTGGGCGGTATGTAGAAGGAGTTGCAGCATATGATAGAGCGATTGCGCTTGGCTGGGATGAAGAAGAAGAATGCTATACCAATAGGAGATATGCGCTGAGTCAGCTTGAACAGAATGCGCTCAGCCCACTTAGGCAGGAGGAGGAAACTGCTTATACCTCAGAGCCGGAGGAGGCTTGAGAGCTGTGGCAGAGGTGCTGGAGCCCTCGTTATTTTTGTTATCGCCTCTTTAGGTTTTGCGCAGATGCTTGCCGTTAATGGAGGTAGGAACTAGCGTGAAAGTTATCGCGCTCATTAGACTTCTTTCGAAACTCGCTCGTGAGGATCAAATGAAAGCACAGAACTTCCGTTGTACATGAAGTAAAGTGAGGATTCGAGCACCGGAGGGCGTGGTTGCCATCAGGAATAGAGTTTTGCAAGAGGTCTAATAGACCGCTAGCTTTCATAGCTCTGAGCTAGGCATCCATCAGTCTGATCTACTTTTTGGCAACTCTAAGTTTTCCTAATATTAATCATAAAACATCATATTATTACTCAATAACTACCTTATTTCAGCGTAAGCCCTGGCTTCGTTCAACAACAAGGTAGTTGTATTAATTTAACATAGATAAGGTGTCATAAGTACCATGCAAAATATATCATCTACTCAACAACCGTTCATTCGGTCAAAATGTTATAAAGATTCACAGCAATTACAGCAACAGCAAATTGCCCAACAACAGCAAGTTGTGCAGCAACAAAGCGTGCAATTACAGCAGCAGGTTGCGCAGCAACAGCAGCAAGTTGACGATACGCCGTTTCAAGATGTTGACACATTAGATCAAGTGGCGTACTACACTCAATTAATGAAACAAGATCCGCAAAATCCAGAGCATCCCTTTGACAGAGCGCGAATGTTGCGTCTGCTTCTGAAACACAAAGAGGCGATTGAAGCTTATAGCGAAGCAATTGCATTAGGCAAAAATACTGCAGAGTGCTATTGCAGAAGAGGAAACGCGCTTTATGAACTTGATAAATATGAAGAGGCGCTTGAGGATTTCAAGATGGCCATCGCGCTTGAGCCGGAAAATGGAATGCACTATTACCATGCAGGAAATGCACTGTGCACCCTTGGGCGGTATGTAGAAGGAGTTGCGGCATATGATAGAGCGATTGCTCGAGGTTGGAATAGAGAAGGATGCTATACCAATAGGAGGTATGCGCTGAGTCAGCTTGAACAGAATGCGCTCAGCCCACTTAGGCAGGAGGAGGAAACTGCTTATACCTCAGAGCCGGAGGAGGCTTGAGAGCTGTGGCAGAGGTGCTGGAGCCCTCGTTACTTTGTTATCGCCTCTTTAGGTTTTGCGCAGATGCTTGCCGTTAATGGAGGTAGGAACTAGCGTGAAAGTTATCGCGCTCATTAGACTTCTTTCGAAACTCGCTCATGCGGAGCAAATGTAAGGAGCATACGAAGCGCAGAACTTCCGTTGTACATGAAGTAAAGTGAGGGCTTCGAATCGCAAGCAACGGGGCGGTGCCATGAAGGAGTAGAGTTTGCGAGAAGACCCATTAGACTCCATACAAAACTCTAGCACCGATGACAACCGCCGCTTCGTTTCTGCGTTGGAATTCTCGTATACTTCATGTAACCCTAACGTGCCGAGCTGTCTGCGCTCCTCACATTTACTTTCGATTTGACCAAGTATTGCCAGGGGGCTATTATGATATTTTGCGTTTTTGTACCTTTTAATTAAAGATAGCGCCTCGTCTTCGTTGCTCAAATAGTAATCTATCCCTAATAATATATAGTAGGTTAGACACCTCGCTTAAATTCATAATGCCCTATGTTCAGTACTTTAACAGTAGTTACTTCTCAGATAGATAGGATAAAGTGAAAAAGCATCGTGTGCAAATAAAAAATTATAGACCTCATTTGCGACCTCCCACTTCCACCCCTTGTTCTCGTGTTTTCTGTTCTGCAAGAGTTTTTCGATGATCTTTTTTGATTGTTATTTGCTGCACTTTCTTCTGTTGTTTCACGCCCTTATCTTGTTTTTGTGGCGTTGTAATTTGTGCATTTTTAGGTTTTTTAGTAAAAATATTTTTTATGCTATTCCATATTTTAAAAAAGACATTTTGTTCCCGTTGTGGAGTTTGTATTATCTCGTCGGTCATTGGTCGTAATTTTGGCACGTTAAGCTTTAATACAGCATGCGAATCTTCTCCTTCTATTTTAGCTCCATACTCTCGTTCCAATTTCGTTCTTACCACGTGATCTTTCTCCTGGTTTGCCTGTTGAAAGTGTCCTAAGTCTTTCTCTAATTCAGAATGCTGGACTCGATATAATACATCATTAAAATTTTTTGCATTATCTAATATCTTATTTTTTTCCACCTCACTCCCATTTATTAAAGTCATCAACTTCTCTCCATTGGCAAACTCTTTGGCGTACAGTGGCATAGAATTGAGTTGCACATCGTTTTCGAGTATCTGTATATTGTCTCGTGCAACTTGAGACCATTGAGCGAATTGAGCAGCGTGCTTATTCTCTTTCCCGACCTTGTTTGGATCTAATACCTCTTTTATAAAAGGCGCTAAATCATAATATATATTCTGGTCTTTTCCGATTTTCTCGTGTTCTGTTACGTATTTTGTCTCGAACTCCACTAGATCTAGCTGCGTCTCAGCTTTGTTAATTGGAAAAGTCATACCAGTGTAATCTGCGAATTTCTGATCCGCTGCAGCTAATGTTTTTATTTCCTCTGAGCTCAACGCGTTTCCTGCTTGAATATTATTTTTGATCTTTAGTAAATTCTGAGTTTTTTCTATCAATTCACCCGGAGTGTTGCAATACACAACTGGATAGTTTAAATAGCGATCGATCTTGTTTGTTAAGGAGTCCGTATCTTGCGTAGTATTGTTGAGATTGACAGAGATCTGTTCCTGTTCTTTTTGATCTGCTACTCTTGTATTTTTCTGTGATTCTGAATCGTTTTTCATATGTTGATACCCTAAATAATTAATTAGTTATTTTCAAAAGTTTGCCATAGTATGTTTCTTATGTTGCGCTATCTCACTCTTTAACTTTTCGAAATAAAATCATGGATTTGTGGTGCAATGTTTTTATGAAAAGCGCTACCACTAAATACTCCATAGTGCCCTACCTTAGGTTGCATATGATATCTCTTATAACTTTCAGGAACATTGCAACATATATCAAACACCGCCTTGGTTTGTCCAAGCCCCGCTATATCATCTAGCTCACCCTCAATACCAAATATTCTGCAATTTTTGATTGCGCGCGCATCCATTAATCTACCACGCGACATGAACCTGTTCTGCGCAATGTCATAGTCTAAGAACACTCTTTGTATTGTTTGTAAATAGAATTCTTCCGTTAAATCCATCACCGCAAAATACTCGTCATAAAAATTAGTATGTTTGGCAATTTTTTCTTTATCATCATGTACCATAAAATTAAACAGGTCTAAATGAGCATCTAAATGCCTTTTCATATTCAGTCCCATAAAAGCAGTAAGCTGCATAATACCTGAATACACGCGTCTACCTGCGCCAGGATAGCTAGGTGGAACTTTTGTAATAACATTTCTTTTAAACCAATCTATGGTCTTACCTTCAGTGAATATATTGAGTTTAGTAGGGTTACGTCTGGCATCTATCGGTCCGCCAACCATAATCATAGATTTTGGCGTAGCCGGATCATTGTTCTGCGCCATAAAGCTCACTGCCGCAAGCAACGCAACGGTAGGTTGGCAAACGGCCATGGCGTGTACTCTGCCATGCTTTTTGTGTAGGAATCTAATAAAATCAGAAATATAATCTATCTGGTCATCTAGATCAAAAGTGCCACGCTCCACCGGCACTGCACTGGCGCTCGCCCAATCTGTGATGTATACATTAACAAGAGGTAGCAGGCTTTTCACTGTCTCTCTTAAAAGGGTAGCATAGTGGCCGGCTATTGGCGCTATAAGCAGTATAGATTCGCGTTTTTCTTTTAGATCTGGTATACTAAAATGACGTAGCTGACAGAATGTTTTTACAACCAACGCTTCTTCTTTTACGTCATATTCTTTGGCCGCCGTCTTGCCATTAGCGATAGTAATTTGCTTTATATTAAACCAAGGTTTGGTGTAGTGTCTGGTCATCCTCTCCGCTACGCTCATAGCTGCGCGGTAATATCTTGAAATCATGTCGTCTTGCCCTTTTAACATTTCCATGCCATGCTGTAAGAGCTGTCTAAATGGCGTTCTTTGCACCTTGTTATACTCAATGTAATTATAGAATTCTTCTGCTACTGGATTATAAAATGTCATAAGATTAATACAATTAAAAGTTTTATCGCTTACAAATATAATTATACCACAAGTTTATATTTTTGCATATCATTTACTAATGCACCACCTTATCACTCAAGAATTGACTGGTGGAATTTGCTAGTTGCATCAAGAATATATCTAATGGGCATTGAAATAAGTTCAAAATTGTATTTTAATTAGATGAAAAATAATAAGAATAAAAATACTCAAGAGGTTTTGCATATTTCCGGTTCTAAGGTTCAGGCACAAAGAATAAATGGCCAGATTAACGTTGCGTCTGTTAGATTGATTGATCAAGACGGCGTGATGATAGGTGTAGTAGATATTAAAGTTGCCATGCAAATGGCTGCTGATGCAAAGCTTGATTTGGTGGAGATTTCTGCGAAAGATAACCCGCCCGTATGCAAGATATTAAACTACAGCAGATATAAATATGATATCAAGAAAAAGAAAGTAGATATCAAGAAAAAGAATAAGTGCTCAATATTAAAAGAGATGCGCTTTAAGCCTAATATTGGCAAAGCAGACTTTCAAACTAAAGAACGTCAGATTCGCGCTTTTTTAGAGGATGGCAATAAGGTGAAGGTAAGCATGATTTTCCGCGGTAGAGAAATAGTACATACCCAGCAAGGGATGAAGTTGATAGAAAAGTTGCTAGAAGATTTGTCTGATGTAGGCAAGGTTGACGTGCCACCGAAGCTTGAAGGCAAGCAGATTTTAGTGTTTTTGCTGCCATTTTCCAACAAAAAGTGAACAGCTCCCCTTCATAGAGACGGGGAAGTAAATAAAAAAATAAAAATGTAAATAAAAAATGGAAAAAGGACGTTTGTTTATAGCTATGGCTCTTTCTATAGCTATTGTGGTTGGATGGGATTATTTTTATCTCAAACCTCGTCAACAAGAGCTTGCGCAAGTTAATGCACTAAAACAACAGCAGACTGCGCAGTTGGCACAAGAACAAGAACAAAAAAATAATATCCAGTTACAAAAAATCTCTGAAGCCCCTAAAAGGGTGAATATTAATACATCTGTTATTAAAGGATCTATTAATACCAGAGGGTTAAAATTTGACGATATTGTTCTTTTGCAGTATAGAGAGAAGGTTAGCGCTGATAGCCCTAATGTTCGGCTGTTTAGCAAATTTAATGCAGACCAAGATTTTTATTTTGCACAGCTCAAATGGGTGGCTAAGAGGGGTACTGAGACAGACAATTTTGTAACCACACCTGCAGATGATACCTTGTGGTCGAGCGACTCAGATGAACTTGCTCAAGACAAGCCTGTCACCTTTAGTTGGACGAGCCCGGAAGGTGTGTTGTTTGAGGTGATAGTGCGCGTGGATGAGCAGTATATGTTGCTTGTTGATACGAAGGTTACTAATGCTCATAGTACCCAAATTACTTTAGCAGACTCCATTAATTTTGTAAGAAAGTTGACTAAGCCTAGTGACGAGGGGAATGTTGCGCATCAAGGGCCCATAGCAGTATTAAATAATACTCTAGAGGAGGTGAATTATGACAAACTCAAGGACGAGGTACAAAAGTCTTTTGATGATAGTAACTTAAATTGGTTTGGTATTAGCGATAAGTATTGGTTATGCGCCATTGCGCCTAAAAGCGAGCAGATTGATGCCGGAGGGGGGAGTGAGAGTGACAAGCAACAGAATACAAAACTATATCAATACCGTTTAGAGCTTTCTTATGGTGAATATATAGATATACCGGGTTGTTATAAGTCTTCATGCACATCGCAAAGCATAACCTTACAGCCTGGACAATCTCGCGTAATGAGCTATCATCTCTTCACTGGCCCTAAGAAGGTGAAATTGCTTGATTTATATTCCCAAAAGTATGGTATTAATCTTTTTGATAGATCTATAGATTTTGGATGGCTGTATGTGCTCACGAAGCCTATTTTTACTGTCCTAAATTTCTTGTATGAGTATGTTGGCAATTTTGGCGTAAGTATCCTTTTGGCTACTGTGCTGGTACGTTTGCTGATGTTTCAGCTGGCTAATAAGTCTTACATCTCCATGCAAAAGATGAAGGTTTTGCAGCCTCAGATTGATATGATAAAGCAAAAATATGCTCATGATAAAGTGAGTATGAATAAGGAGATTATGCTGCTATATCAAAAAAATAAGGCGAGTCCTGTGGGTGGATGTTTGCCGATTTTAGTGCAAATTCCAGTATTTTTTGCAATATATAAAGTTTTAAACGTTACTATTGAAATGAGGCAGGCGCCTTTTTTTGGCTGGATAAAAGATCTGTCCATGCCAGATCCGCTGTCTATTTTTAATCTTTTTGGTTTGTTGCCCTTCACTCCACCACACTATCTATCGCTTGGCCCGCTACCATTAATTATGGCAATTACAATGTATCTGCAGCAAAGATATAATCCTAAGCCGACTGACCCCGTACAGGCTCAAATTATGCAGTTTATGCCGCTGTTATTTCTAGTGATGTTTAAGGATTTTCCAGCTGGTTTGTTAATTTATTGGTCTTGGAATAATGTACTTTCTATTTTGCAGCAGCATTTTATTATTAAGAAAAATAAAGCGTAACTTTTGCATCAATTAGTTATCATGCATATTTATATCAACTACATTTGCATCAACCAGCTATAATGAATAGAAAGAGCGAAGGGTAGAAAGGTCTAAAGAATCAAAAGATCAGATAAAGTAAAGGAGTAAAGATGAATTTTAATTAAATTGATGTTGTTTATTACAATGCGTAACGTTAGAGCCATAATATTAGTTTTTATTGCATTGTCGTTTTTGACTGGCTGCCAGGCGAAGGAGATGTCGCCTAATGTGTATGCGCAGGATCAAGTGGGGGTGGTGTCTAGCGCATATCCAGGGCGTATTGTTGTAGTGCGCTCGGTACGAGTTAGACCTAGCGATGAAGGGCGCGAAACAGCTGAAACCGCGGCTATAGGAGCGGTTGGTGGTGGCGCCATTGGATATGCGTTGGGCGGTAAGGGTAATAGAGGATATACTGCATTGGCCGGTTCTCTCGCTGGAGCGGTTGCGGGTGCGATTATTGGGGATAAGGGTGGTAAGAAGAGCGCATATGAATATACCATAGAACTGGATTCCGGGAAGAAAGTAACTTTAGTACAAGGTACTCAATCGCCTCTTGCTCAAGGTCAAAGGGTGTTGCTTATTACTAGTACAAATGGCAGGTCTAGGGTTGTGCAGGAGTAAGGTGTTTAGTGGTTATTAACACTAGATCGAGTATAATAGCAAGTGTTATTGATCTTAGATCTAGGTAGTATAAACATTTATTTCAACCATAGATAGATTCCTACTATAAAAACGAAGCAAGATAAGCCATATGTTTATTTCTAATACAATCCCGCTTCTATTTCATATTAAATTTGAATTGAGATCAACATGAAAAACTATATAAAAACAATCACAGCAGTATTTTATTCTATCATCATGATATTGTGTATCTCTACAGCCTCTGCAAAGGACAAGGGTGTGATATACATATATCAAGATGAAGGAGTCAGTCAGGAATCACTGAACCAAATCACCTCAGCTTTTATAAAGCTGACACCTAAACGGCAAATTAAAAACATTAATGCTAAACAACTACAAAAGGGATTTTGGACAAGAGATGCGGTTTTATTTGTTATGCCTGGCGGGGCTGATTTGCCATATGCAAAGCATCTCAACGGTAGAGGCAACCGTGTTATCAAACAATACGTAGCAGATGGAGGTGCTTTCTTAGGTATATGCGCAGGAGCTTACTATGGTTCTGCATATGTAAAATTCGACGAAGGTGGTCTTTTGGAAGTATTAGGCAAGCGAGAGCTCTCATTCTTTCAGGGCGATGCTATTGGCCCGGTATTAGCTAAATATGACTATCAAACGCAAAGCGGGAGTAGAGCTGCGGTAATTCATACAATTTTACCTAATATTGCTAAAGCGACTGTTTTTTATAATGGTGGTGGATTTTTCAAAGACGCGCAACAATATCCAAATACAGAAGTTATTGCCACATACACAAATCATTTGCCAGCAATTGTGTTAATTAAGTATAATAAGGGCAAGGTATTGCTTTCAGGGGTACATTTTGAATACGATCCATTTTTACTCGATTCTAATGATAAGTATATACAAAAGATCATAAAGCAACTAATAGAAGGTGACGAAGAAAGAACGGCGCTATTTAATCGTTTGATGCAGTTACTTATAGTAATTTAGGTTGAATTAGATATAATTTTTCGTTATAATGAAAGGAAAAATGACAAAAAGCTATAGCAATGATTTAAGAGAAAAAGTAGTAAAATATTTAGAAGCTGGGAATAGTTATGACCAAGCATCTAAATTATTTAAAATAAGTGTATCAGCAATAGGAAGGTGGTACCGAAAATATAAAAAAGAAGGCAATTATCTCGCAAAGAAACGAGGTGGTTCAAAAAGAAAAATTGATCTAGAAGCACTTGAAAACTACGTTAAATTAAATGAAAATATGACATTGAAAAAAGCTGCCCAAAAATTTGGAGTAAGTGTTTTTACAATAAGTTACTGGTTAAAAAATCTAGGTTTTCGCTATAAAAAAAAGACTTTTCCTACTTGGAAGCTAGCGAAGAAAGACGCCAAGATTACCAAGAAAAAATAAAAGATATATCTACCGAAAGTATAGTTTATATTGACGAGAGCGGTATCGATATGACGATATGCAAGGATCGGGGATGGGGAAAGAAAGGCGAGAAATAGTTAGTAAAAGAGTGGCAAACATTACGAAAGAACGAATATTGCAGGATTAGTGAATAATAAATCAATAGCACCTATGGTATTTAATGGTCCATGCAATACACTATTATTTGAAAGCTAGGTGGAGAATGTTTTAATTAAGGAATTAAAGTCCGGCCAAGTTGTAATTATGGACAATGCTTCTTTTTATAAATCTAAGAAGACAAAAGAATTGATTGAATCAGTAAATTACAGGATCATTTTTTACCTCCATATTCACCAACTCTGAATCCAATAGAGAAATTTTGAGCTAATATGAAATGTTGGATTAAAAATCAAATTACTGAATTTGATCAATTATATGAGGCTATTTCTTATTTTTTTAAAATACCTAATTCAATCTAAATTACTATAATAGCATAGAAAATATAATAAAAAATTATAATTTTTTATTATTTGGGACTGTTGCGAGATGAGGTAATTTTTGTTATAATAAATCTCAAAAGAACGAGGTTTTCAAATGTCTTCAGCGCATCAAATTACAGTGGTAAGTTTAAATCAATTAGTTAGAACCAGTCACGCAAAACATTTAACTAACCTATTCAGCATAATTTTTGTGAAAGCTAATTGAACAAAAGCCTTAGCGGATGAAGGGGAAATCTCATAATCCTTGGACAATCTTCTGAAAT
>NZ_JACVVM010000051.1 GCF_016751895.1 Candidatus Sarmatiella mevalonica
AAATTTCTGACTTTCAGAGTCTTTTTGCTTCGTTATCTTTCTTTTTTAAATACGCTACCTCAAATTAATTTACTATATAGCAGAAGTAAGGACGGCTGAAGGCAAATTATATCTATATGTAGTAATTGATAGAACATCTAAATTTTCTTATGCAGAGCTACATAAAAGCCAGACTAAAATGATTGCCGCAGAGTTTTTACGTAACCTTATTAAAGCTGTACCTTTAAAATAGACTTCTTTCGAAACTCGCTCAATTAAGAGCAAATGTGAGGAGTATACGAAGCACAGAGCCGCAGCGTACATGAAGTACGTGAGGACTTGCGCATCGACAGCGTCGCCACAGTTGCCATCAGGAGTAGAGTTAGGAAAGAGGTCTATTTTATAAGGTATTGACAGATAATGGGATTCAATTTACCAATCACGATCATCATAAAAATGCTTTTACTCATATATTTGAGCGTGTTTGCAATGAGCGTCAGATAGAGCATAGAAAGACTAAGATCAAACATCCTTGGACTAATGGGCAGGTAGAACGCATGAATAGAACTCTCAAAGAAGCAGCTGTAAACAATTTCCATTATGCATCTCATGATGAGCTAAAACAGCATCTGCATGCTTACTTGATGGCTTATAACTTCGCTAAACGACTTAAAGCCATCAAAGGAAAAACTCCTTGGCAATTTATATTAAATCAGTGGACAATTCATCCTGAATATTTTATACTTAATCCTAACCATTTCTTACTGGGACTAAACACATTACGAAAGAACGAATATTATAGCGGGATAAATCAATAGCACCTATGGTATTTAATGGTCTATGCAATACACTATTATTTGAAAGCTGGGTGGAGGGAGTTTTTGATAAAAGAACTGTAACCTGGTCAAGTAGTGATCATAGAAATTGAATCTGTAAGCTGCGTCACCTTATTCGCTAGATCTAAACTCAATTGAAAAATTTTGAGCTAATATAAAACGATGGATTAAAGATAGAATTACCGATCTACTCATTTGTATGACGCCTTACAGCACTTCTTTATCTCACCTAATGCAAGGTGATTTATTATATATACCCTGATATCCTGTATCTATAATAACTTTCACCTCTGCATGTCCAAATTCTTTGAACAACCTAAAATATAGTTCGATTACGAGAAAATTCCCCATCGTAGTTTATTTTATTATGAATACGCAAGAATCGAATCTCAACGCAACGCTCTGCATTACGACACAGCAGACGCATTACGTTGAGAGCTGGATTAAAAGATACAAATAAAATACTAATAGGTAGAGACTAGAAATTCAGACGCAGAGCGATTTGCGTCATCAGTCCAGTATATTTATTAGCAGCAACGAATCCAGCGCCTAATCCCAATTCCAAACCATCCGCGCTCTTAAGATCTAGCGCTGCCCCTACACTAAACATAATAGCTTGATTTTCTGCGGCTGGCGTAACGATAGGAGAAATACCATCAATACTTACCGTAGTTTTGCTGCTATTTTTAGTAGACAACAACAAATTCGCATAGACCGAAGACGTGCGCGCTCCACCATTAAACTCTGCCTTGGCACCGTAATTAACGCCTGCCACCATTTGCGCAACAGCAGATCCAGCAGTCTTAACCTTTCTATCTGGCAGATGATCGGCTTTCTCTGTATAACTCGTAGCTCCCAAGCTTATCGCCGTGAGAGAAAGATAAGGATTTACAAAATACCCATCATTAAGAGGTTTGCTATAATCTCCTCTCACTTGCAGCACAAAGTTATTAGAGCGACATTTAGCACTACCTAGCACTTCTCGAGTAGCATTATTTACGAACGCAGTGCGAGGGTTAGATATTTTATTAGAGCCATTAGTATAAGCAAACAGAACTGAGGCGGATGTTTGCTCGGTAAAGTCTTGTTTAGTATACAAACTTAATATAAAGCTTTTAACATCACTACGAGCACCAGCGGTAACGCCTTTACTCTTATTATTAGAATCTAGATACCCAATAGCCATACCAAACATAGTTTGGTTCACGGTGTGGTTAATGCCAGTAATCAAACCAAATTGCCCCATTTTATACCCTTGCGTTGTTGCGAGAGCATTTTGATTTCCTAGGTTGTAAAGAGGACGAATCCAGGCATTAGTTCTGTGAACAGTAAAGCCATCACCAGCAGATACACCACCTTCTTTATTAAAACCAGTGTCAGCCGTTCTGATATCGGGAGTATTAGAACTTCCTAGCGCAGCTTCGGTAATAGTGGCAGTAAAGGTTTGAGCTGTGGAAGTAGGCGTAGTGGCGGCTGGATTATTAGTTTCTTGAATTTGTGCTTTAATAACAGCTTTACCACCAGCAAAGGCTGCAATAGATTCATTTCTTTGTTGTATAGCCGCCGCCATTCCGTTAGGATCTTTGCGCGCACTTTCTATTAATGCACTATTGTATTCTTCAATCGCAGATACTGTGGATTGAGCGGCCCCTATACTTTTTGCAACTTCAGTAATTTCTTTAGCGGTGGTAGGTATAGGATCTATGTCATTTCCTTTTTTACGCAACAATAACTCGCCACTAGGCGTTAGTCTGCAGACTAACGTATCATTGTCAGTGTCTACAGTAAGTTGAGAGAAATCTGGAAATTTCACAACGCCGCCACTTTCTGTAACAAACAATTTAATATCAACTAGTTTTTCATTTTTATTAAGTGCACTGATGAAATTTTTAGTCACTCTAACCTTCACGGCCATCGCGCTCTTACTCATGTCTAACGTATAAGCATTTTTTACAACTATAGCATTAGCAGTGGCTTTATCAACGTCTAAGCTCAGATTAAATTTTTGATTTATTGCACCAACATATTTGCCAGTGAGGGTCATAGTTTGTAAACCTAAGTCCCAAGAAGCATCGGCGCTACTAAACGCACCAGAAACCGTTAACGCGCCATCCAACGCAATGTTATTAAAGTTTTTGATTTCTTGCGCAAAAATAGCTCCTTTCATCACATTCTTGCTTGCAGCATCTAGCTCAATTAATGCTAATGGCGCTTTTTCTGTACCAAGAGTTAACTCAAACCCTCTCTTTGCTATGGCGCTAGCACTCTCCGCTTGGAGTTGATGCAAATAAACGCTACCATTAGCACCAGTGATGTGCGCTTTAGTATTGAGGCCGCCAAAATATACTGCACTTTCAGCATCAATACTACCTTCTAATATCACAGCATTACCGCCCACTGCAAGTTTTGTAGATTTCAATTCTAACTTCTTAGCGGCAAAAGAATCGGTGGTATTTATCTGTCTATTATTTATAGACACAGACGCTAGTGCGTTTGAGTTAGTACCTATATTTTTAAGAATTAAAGCCTTGCCTGGTTCAAACACAACCGCGCCACCAGTGGCTTTGTCTGATATAATGCTAATTTGGTCGATATTGTCAGATTTTATTTGTAATAAATCATCAGTAGTACACAAAATTCCACCATTCTTGATGGAAATAGTGTTATTAATGGTTTGAGCGCCACTAAAAGCAATCCAGAACGCATTTGACGAATCAGAGATCACATCAAAATTACAGCTAATACCCTTACCAAGAGTTAAAATAGTTTTCGTGCTCTTCGTATCTCCTGCAGCATCAGCAACGCCAGTATACTGAATGAGATTTGTATACAACTCCCCATCTAACGTCACATCTTTTCCGCTTATCTCGAGCGCACTCAATGGTTGGTTCTGACTACCTATTTGCATATTTAACACAATATTTTGCGTATTGTTCAACACCACCACCGCTTTTTCAGATTTCTCAGTTACTGATATTTTTGGAGTGGCAAGAGAGTTGTTGATTTTTAAAGTTGCATTACTCATGAATACTTCAGAGAAATATGCATCCTGTTCTAGCGAGAGCAGAGCGTCGTATATGTTTAGCGCCGCAATTCTTAAATTTGCAGAACCCATCTTTCCGGCGAGCAAGATTTCAGATGTTTCTCCTGAACCAACGACAGTTACTGCTGTGTTTTTAGGCATAGTAGTGCCAAACGCCGATATATTCATATTAGTGCTAGCGGTGATTTTAATTACACCGTCTTCACCAAGAAGCACATGAGGTATGATCGCATTCTTATCTGTAGACTGTGTAATATTCAACTGCACCACACCATTTTGAATATTTATTGGCAGCGAAGTAGCGCCAGACATCGAAGTGATCTGAGTAATGGTGTATAGTTTAGGCTGCTCTAAACTCTCGCCCTTCACATACAAACCAGCTGGTTTAGCCGATTTAACTTCCACGGAGTTAATGTATGATTCGTCATTCAAATAAACGCCACCACTGCCTAATATCAAAGTATTCAGCGCTACAGAATTAGAGCCTACTTTGCCTTCTAATGTCAAAGAACCGTTAGTGAGACCAAAGGTGTCTATTAAACCAGCTGTTTTGCCACCTTTTAATATCAAATCTACGATACGCACGCTGTTACCGCCAATAGCATGCAAAGCACTGTTCGTATTTAAAGTTACCTTCTCTACTTTAGTGTCTAAATATACTGTCGCGCCATCCGACAATTCCAAATTCTGAGCGGTTTTTACATTAAGCTCCCCGCCTTTTTTAATAGACGCTGTAACTACAGAATTTAAGGTAGCCTTTCCGCCTTCTAGTTCTAGCGTTTCGGTAGCACCGCCCACCGTGAGTGCTCCACCAGTGAGTTTAGCGCTTTTTAGGGCTCCAATAATCTTTACCACACCATTACTCATAGTGAGGTTATTTTTTTCTAAGCTTGCAAATATCCATACTGAATCTTTGTGATTCATGATTGCATCAACCAAAACAATTGGAGCTTCCGCCTCAGCTAAAGTACTGCCAGATGAATAAGCGCCGCCAATAACTGATGGTCCACTAGGGCCATCGCGCAAAATTGAATCATTAGCTTGGCCTGAGATGGTTTTTTTAGGCACTGAGAACGACAGCACCAAATTACCGAGCGTATTGTTGCCGCTGCTATTTACCTTCACGTCAGATTGCACTTTCAATACGCCGCGCGAGGAGCTAGGGTTCATATATAACTCATTCACCTCACTACTCGTCTCAATTATCCCAACCACATTGCTAGTATCAGTTGCCCCATCCTTATGATCGAATTGCAGGTTACGCAATGTAGCACTTTTGCTTTTGATTGAAACGCCACTCTTAGTTCTTACAATGGTGCCGGCAGAAGGCGCATAGAGATCGGATATAACAATTGAAGATGTATTGCCATAACCATCAAACACAACATAATCCGCCGCAACCTCTTTTACTGTATAAGCAAACTTAGTGCTTTCATTACGTATCAACACTGCGCTCTTTTGAAAGTTAGTTAGTGCAGCGCCTACAACACTAATCGCAGAAGCGCTGGTGCTTGGGTTTAAGAGGGTTAAGGCTAGATAGCCATTACCACCGCCATCTCTAGTGATTTTTATCCCATTATCTGCAGTCGCAGATAAGATAAGATTTCCGCCTTTATTTTGCGCGATAGTAATTGCTAAACCAGGCACTGCGGGGGCTGCGTTAGTATGGTCAAGCGTAACACTAGCCAGAGCACAGCTATCTAATATGTTCTTTATGCTATCAGTTGTTGTTACAGCTGCGTTAAAGGTAACGTTAGTAGCTGTTTTACTAATTAAAGCTCCTTTCGTAATGTTTGCAGTCGTCACGGTAGTTGCGCCTCGCACGATACCGCCGCTTGTTAATGTTAAATCAGTGATTGTAGCGGTGGATCCAGCATTCTTGAGGCTTATATTTAACTGGCCCCCACCGGCGGTACCTTTAGCTATTGGGCCAGCTACTGCGCCTAAGGCAGCGTCTATTAAGGTAGCGATGGTTATAGTGGAGGCGGCGTTGGTATCACTAATGTTGATAACTGCCTTTTTCAGCATATTCACATCTACATTATTTTCACTAAGCGCAAAATTCGCCGCCGCTGTGCTCACGTCAACCTTACGGTTTAATACCACTGCAGCCTTAGCAAGGGCGGGGATGTTTGCGCCTAAAGTGAAAGTAACCTTCTCTGCGTTATCTGCGCCATCAAGATAGATGTTACCGCCGGCGGGGGTGGCATCTTGCAAAACGAAACTCGTAACAGCAACTGGAGAGGCGGAAACCATGGTCAAAGCACCAGTTGCTTCAAACGTAGAGCAAACCTCGCCAGAAATAGCAGAAACGTTGAGGGTTGTTGAGCCCGCGCCAGTTTGTATCACGCCCATGCCATTTGCATATAACCCCACGCCCATTGGGTTTGAGGGGGCGACGGCGCCGCCGGTGCTGTTCTGTGAGGTGAGGTTTACGGTTAGTTCATCATCTTTTCCATGCGCAAGCACCAAGCCAACTGCGTTAGCAGCAACATTGCCAGCACCCCAAGTGAAAGCGTTGATAGTGCCCTTGCCTCTTAGATTGTTAGAAATTATCATCGCAGACTGAGTTGCACCAACATTCGCACCGACTACCGCTATGCCGCTTGCGCCGGCAGTATTGCCATTGACATTATCTGCTATAGCATTACCCATAGTCCAGCTTGGGTTGGTAGGCTGGGCTATTTTGATGATGGCGGCGGCAGTACGATTAACGCCACCCGCATCAAGGCTGAGGGTGGACAAGCCATCCCAGGTGTTGCGGGCTATTGTTGCACTTTTCGAGCCATCATTTGCTATATAAAAATTGGTGTTTCCACCAGTATCCACCACCCCACCGTCTAACACGAGCACGCCAACATTAGTAGCACCAATACTACCCGCCTCTGGCAGAGTACCCATATCTTTTTTCAAGTTGTCAATGCCATATGTTGCATTTGCAGCATTGCCAGTTGCCAATGCTAGAGTTACAAAATTCGCTACGTTGGCAGTACCTATGGCACCTACTGTTAGCATGGAGTTAGTAAAGCTACCAACAACACCACCGCCAGCATTTTTACATGCATTAAAAGTGACTGTTTGGTTGGCAGCATTATTCAAGTAAATAGCCATGCTGGAGAAGGTCCAGGGGGCGGTAGAGTTTGCAGTTGTATTGATTATTACATCTTGAGCTGCATCAATTACTAAAGTCACCGCTGATGTTGTTAGCTTTTTCTCAGGGGAGGCGACGTTATTAACTAAATTAGCAAGGTCACCTTCGGCCTGCGCGACACCGCTGCCATACCAAACATATTCAGCATTATCAAGTGCTACATTTGCTCCATTATTCACAACAGCGTCGCCGGCGGCAGTAGTAATAATGGAAATGCCAAGATTTGGTGTGGCGGCATGCACCTGAGACGCACCAGCAGCCACCAGCGCAGAAGTAATTAAAGCGCGCTTAATAACGCCACCGCCTTGAGTTGCTACCGCTCTCACCACATCTTCTTTTTTATTCATAATTTTATTAACCATTTTTTGTTTTTTCTTTTGATTGCTAGAAAAGCTTTTCATCATCTTTACCTATTTATAAACTACTTTAATTATTTTATGATATTTTCAATTGCGGCAATAACTACGCAGCAATAACAGCAACGATCTCATTGTTTGATTACGCAATAATCCATAACATACCTTACTTTAATTTTAACTCGAACTCAAGAGTTTGGATGTGTATATTACCTACTTTTACCCTAAATAAAGTTATAGATAACAGCTATAATGGCGCAAAATGTTAACTTTAGCCACCAAAAATCACGCAGCAAGTATAGTTACATAAAAACGAATCAAAACTTCAATAAAATATCATGCTGAATAATACTCTACTACCACCACTTCTGCAAATTTTCTTTTTACTTATATTTGGCTATTTATTCCTCAAATATTTAAAAGTTTATTTTGAGTCACAAGATAAAAGATTAGAAGCTATAGAAAGACGTATAGCTGAGTTTAGTAGCTACAACGAGCAAAAGCTAGAGCGTGTGCGCACAGCATTAAGCGCTGGCATAGAAAGTATGCAGCGCAGCAACTTAACAAACTTAGAGCAGATTCGTTCCACGGTAGAAGAAAAGCTGCACAAAACCCTAGAAACGCGCCTCAACTCCTCCTTTCAAACCGTTAGCAAGAGCTTAGAGCAGGTGCATCATGGCTTGGGTCAAATGCAGCATTTAGCCACTGGCGTGTGGGATTTGAAGAAAATTTTGGGTAATATCAAAACGCGTGGTAATTGGGGGGAGGCGCAGCTGGATCATCTCATCGCTCAAATATTAACTCATGCTCAATATCAGAGTAACGTGGAAATTATCGCTGGTTCTAATAGTAGAGTTGATTTTGCAATTAAACTGCCTGGTAAGGGGCAGGGAGTGGTGTATTTGCCCATTGACGCCAAATTTCCCGTATCTGAATTCGAGAGGCTGCTTGATGCGCAACATAGTGGAGTGAGTGACGAGATAGAGCTGTGCAATAAGAATTTAATAAAAATTATTAAGAATAATGCGAAGAGTATATCGCAAAAATACATACTTTTGCCGCATACCACAGATTTTGCCGTTATGTTTTTACCAACCGAAGGGTTATATGCAACTATATCGCAATATGCTGGGTTATTGGAGGAGTTGCATAGAGAATATCGCATTATTATAGCTGGGCCTAGCACTATTATAGCGCTACTAAGTAGTTTGCAGATGGGCTTTAGGACTCTGGCGATAGAAAAGAGATCGAGTGAATTAATGCATGCTTTGGGTGATATTAAACAGGAGTTTAAGTATTTTGGCGAAATGCTTGCAAAAACTAAAGAGAAGCTAGATCAGGCTAGCCATAGCATAGGTAAGGCGCAGGTTAGTAGTAGAAAGATTAGGGAACGGTTGCTGGATGATTATCTGGATGGTGGTGGTGATGCGAGTAGTAGCATTGGGGATGATTTAGAAAATATTGATTGCGCTGACAATGCAGAAGAATAAAAAAAGTGAACGCGATGCTTGCATTGTGTGTTTTTTGTGATATGTTTTGAGTCACAGAAATTATATCTGTAGTTGTGAAAAATAACTGATTTTAAGTTTATCAATAGTTTATCGATACAATAAATTAATATAACAAGATGTTCTTATGCGCGCAATATCAAAATCATTACCTAGCATGTTATGTGTACATGGAAATTCTGCATGCGCTAACTCAAACCAGGTATTAGTCGATCATCAAGACGTGAACTCTAATCAACGATTCATCAGTCCTCTTTCCAAACTCACTCATGATGAGCAAATGCAAGGATCATACAAAGCACAAAGCCGCAGCGTACATGAAGTACGTGAGGATTCATGCATCGGAGCGATGAAGCAGTGCCATGAAGAAAGAAAGAGGTCTATCGATAACAAAACAAAGTTAGAGGAGATAGTATATAATGCTATGCTATCTGAGTTCATTTGCCTCTTACAAAATGGATATTTCATTAATGCTCAGAAATATCTAGAAAATCTCGAAAGAGTAGCGCAAGATGTGCATGTTTCGATAGAAAAGGTAAAAAACTGTTTAGCTAGCAAAGATGAGTGGAGCGCGATAGCGATGGATGAAAATTTTGGCAGCGATATGCAGCAACTTATGCAAGACGTGTATCAGCACTTTAGAGAGAAGTTGTTTTTAGAGATAGGGGTGCATGTGCATAAGTGCTCATGGCATAGTTCAGACTAGAAGGATTTTAGGCAAGTGCTAGAGAAGTTTTGCGCAAGCATTTTGAATATGTGACTTGCAATAGACTCTTTCTAAACTATACTCCTTCGTGGCAACTGCGCCAGTCGCTTATCGATTCGGAATCCTCACGTATCATATAGTAGTGTAACTCTGTCTTTCTTACTTCTGACTTTCTAGGGCAATAATAGACTTCTTCGGAAACTATGCTAAAGCGTCATAAAAAGAGTATAAAAAGGAAGGAATGTATGTTAACATAGAAGAGAACAACTTCTAGGAAAGAAAATGGTATATCCATTAGCATTTAGAAAAAAGATATTGATTAGACTTTTTTGGAAACTATCAAAATATTAAAGCGAAAGAAGGGCTGTCATTTGATGAGATATCAAAGAAATTTGGTATCTCCAAAGCGGCAATATTTAAGGATAAGAAATGGAGTAAAATAGACCTCTTGCGTAAGTATTTAATTAACAATTAGCCAATGTGAAGGGTGAAGAAGGTTGTTCGTGATTATTAGACCTCTTTCCTAACTCTACTCCTGATGGCAACTGCTTCGTCGCTCCGATGCGCAAGTCCTCACGTACTTCATGTACGCTGCGGCTCTGTGCTTCGTATACTCCTCGCATTTGCTCATCATGA
>NZ_JACVVM010000052.1 GCF_016751895.1 Candidatus Sarmatiella mevalonica
CGTTTATTCCATAACTTTGACTAACATGGAAATATGCGCGGTATTCTCTGATATATTCCAATGCCATTAATAGCTGATTTTTCCATGCTCAACTTATTTCTTCTACCTCCTTTAGTTTTTTTCTTTTTATCAGCTTCTTCTAATATTTTTACCATCTTATCAAACGCACCACGCTTAACTCCTGTTAATCTTCTGAATTGATCATCTGATAAAATCTTCACTTGTTCATATTTCAATTGCACAACCATAATATTTTTATTGACCTAGCTTGAGTATACGCATATATCGCAGTTTCGAAAGAGGCCTATTTTATCCGGAATACAAAATTAATATTATTATTTGTAAGAAATTCAATTCATTCCTGGTCAAAAAATTCTCTATCCCCCAAAATTGCCTCTATTTTTCCAATCCCAAAACATTTGATAAATTTGCTGATCAGCTCTATACGGTCTGAAGCTTTCGAGTTGCCACCCTTATTATCTAGCATCTTAAAAAAGATCGGAATTGCTATGTTTTCATATGAAATCGCTAGAAATAATACTTTGTTTGTCAAACTCCCAATTTGTCCGATCTATTACTAACAAATATTTGTCTAAACTTAAGATATCCACTACCAACGCTGCAACTTCGACTGCATCTATTAGCTGATCTTTAAAAAATCTGTAAATTCTTTTAATTACTGAATCTTGCTTTGCGTCACTTATTATGCCCTCTGCTATTTTAGGAATTTGTACGTTCTGGATCTTAAAAAGTGATAAAATTATCATCACCAATAATTCGACTCTTGATTTATTCCATCGAAAATGTTTTGATAACATTTGGCGTAAAGTGGTATTATAGAACATAAACATCCTTAATTATCGTTAAAAATGTATATGTTTAACTGCTTTGCTACCTTTACGCTACTACTTTTTTACCTAACTGTCCGGTACTAAGGCTTTTTGCGAAGAATTAGAGCAAAAAAAATAATCTTTTTGTTTCTTGCTAGGCCTTTCAATTATTTGCTCCGTTACATCTATTAACTATTCAGTCTCTTTATAGCTTAGAGTGCGTTTTTTCTATCGCAACCAACTTTGCGACCAATCGTTCCAAAGTTTTAATTATTCTGCATACCCTTGAAACATCGATCCCAAACATAAAACCTACCAAGCCTCTTGTATTTACCAACGACTTTCTTTGCCCATGATACTTCAAGTTTCTTCACCAAAATATCAAATTCTTCGCAACTAATGCCAAATAATCTTAAAAAGATTCTTGGATGTTTCCTGATTTTTATGTATGATATTGCCATATATGGAGTAGTTTTGTGTTGAAATAAACTTCATATATACCTTCTGTCTTGAAAAAATCAAGACCTCTTTCTATCATTAGGCGATATATTCTCACCTACGCAACAGGTCTAATCTTATTTGCGATCTTTTTATGCTGTTTTAGCTATAACAGTATCGTAAAGTACATGAGAATTCGAGAATTAGATCGGCTGCCGCAGTTGCCATGAAAGAGTAGAGTTGTGCCATAGGCCCTCTGAGAAAACTGTAGTACTAGCTTTTGTTTACATCATTTGCTATGATTCCATTTGATATTACAAGAGTGATGGATAGAATAATAAGATAGATATACTGCTCCATGCTATATTTTCAAGACATAATCACGCGCTTACAGACGTTTTGGACGCAGAACGGTTGCAGCATTCTCCAGCCATTTGATAGGCAAGTTGGCGCTGGCACTTTTCACCCAGCTACGGTGTTGCGCTGCTTAGAAGATAGAAGCGCTGAAAGGCCATGGCGTATATGCTATGTGCAACCATCACGCAGACCAACTGATAGCAGATATGGAAAACACCCTAATAGAGCGCAGCATTACTATCAGTTCCAGGTGATTCTGCAACCATCACCAATAGATATCCAAGATTTATATCTAGAAAGCCTACGCACACTAGGTTTGAACCCGCAAGAGCATGATATTCGATTTATAGAAGATGACTGGAAGTCTCCAACTTTAGGCGCATGGGGTCTTGGTTGGGAGGTGTGGTGCGATGGTATGGAGATTACTCAATTTACTTATATGCAAGAAATAGGGGAAGTGAAGCTTTCTTCTATACCGGGCGAGATTACTTATGGGTTAGAGCGTTTGGCTTTGTATATACAAAATAAGGAAAGTTTTGCGGAAATAGAATGGAGTGATGGGGTATTATACAAAGATTTAGAAGTATATGAAGAACAAAACTCGATATTTAACCTCGAGCTGACTAATCAAGAAAAGCTACGTCAAGAATTCACATCCGTTGTGGATGAGGCGAAAGAAATAGCGAAATTTCAGAGAGTTCCTGCTATAGTATACGACTATTGCATCAGGGCCAGCCATATCTTTAATTTAATAGACGCTCGCGGCCTTAATCATATAGAACGCGAATCATATATCGCGCAAGTTAAAGAGCTTGCAAAAATAGCATGCTCTCAGTGGCGTGCATTGTACGAGGAAAGAAATAAACAGTGGTAAACGTCTTGATTTCTCTTTTCAACTCTATCACCTATGTTGATGCGTTGCATTGCTTGAAATGTCCCCACATGTTGTAGACCAAAGATGCTTCAAATAGATAGACTATTTTTCTCAATTATTACATAAATTGTAGGGCGCTATGCCTTATTCTCCTAACCTTAACCCAATTGAAAAGTTCTGGGCTAATATGAAGAAGTGGATTAAAAATAAAATCCATCTCTTCGACAATTTCTATAGAGCTATAGAAGCCTTCTTCGCTCTCCCTAATTCAAGTTAATTGACTATATCATAAGTCGTATTTGATTGTAAAAGGGTACGAGTCCTTACTTAACTTTATGTATGCTCAGAAGTTTTGCGGCTTCGTATACTCCTCGCATTTGCCCGTCATGATTGAGTTTGGCAAGAAGTTTGGTGATGCACGGAGGCGCTAGAGCGCCCCCTCGATGGATTTAGGATTAGTGTTACATATTTGGTTCGTATTTTTTATATTGTTGAATATTAAACCGATGATTTGGGTCCAGCTCCTTTTGTAATCTTTCCGCGATATCAAAATAGTGTTTAGCTCTCTCGATCCTCCCATTGGCTAACTCCAGTTTGGAGTGATTTCGCATCAGTCCTATCACTCGTTGGACTTTGTCGATCCTTTCCTCTGTAAGTTGAGCTGCGTCTTGCCGTTGCAGCACAGGCTGTACGCTTTGCCAGTCAGCATGCACATCAGCGAGACATTGGTTTTCTAGTTGTTCAACCATCCGCATGGCATTTTGAACTTGCGCATCATTATCTGCATTGTGACTCATGCTGGATAGGAGATATGTTTTCATCTCGTCCGTACGCTTTAGCATAAACGGTATAATCTGCTTAATCAAAACATATTTTGCTTTTATAGTTTTGCGATCATTTGGTTTTTCGTCTTCAAGATCTCGCAGATAGTTAGCATAACTAGTTAACTTTTCTTGATAAAATTCCACGAGACCGTGATGCATACGCCATATCTCACCATGAAAATATGCGCGATCATGTGCAGATATGTAATGCAAATATGCGCGCTCACGTAAAGACACGTAATACGCGGTACGGTTTACGGCAGATTCCAGTTCACTCAGGCTGTCCTGCGCAAATTTTGCGGTACTAAGAATTGATAGTTTTACTTCCGGGTCAAATGGGTGTTGTGATGATATCTCGAGCGATTTTGATTGCATCCATTCTATTTCTAATTTTTGGCAATACCTCTGTGCGATAGGTAGAATCTTCTCTGTAATGGTCTTTGAAAGTTCGAATGAATATGGAAGCGCAATTAGTAAGTGGTTAAGCGTATCTTGCATCTCTTGGAATGCAACTAACAGTTGGGGGTCTGGATCAACAATTGCTTCAGCTTTTTTGACAACACATGCGTGCACTCGCTGTGCTACGTCTATAAGATAATTTTGATTAAGCGTCGGATCGAGCGCTTGCAGAGAGTCAACAATGCCTTGTAACCGGTTTTGATGAAATTCAGTATCCAATTTCTCTAGCTCATGTTCCACTTGTTTTAATGCTTGGTGATGCTCTCTGTACTTAGCGCTTTTTAAGTCTCTGACACCCGATTGTATCATTAAGTTAACGGTTTCAAATAGTGAGCGGATCTTGGTACATTCATGTTCTATTCCTTCTTGATTAGAACAGTCAACGGTAGCAATCCACCTTGCATCTTCACGTAATTGCTGAATTTGCTGTTCAGTGGCATTACCTGACATCAAAACACCAACGGTATTTGCTATCGAATTTGGGATCCTGTCTATTTTTGCGATTGCTTCCAACATTAAATCATTTGCCGCATGCGGGTTGCGCGTTGCTAATTGTCGTATCTTATCCAGATCCAATTTATATACAGGGAACGAGGTATTCTTCCAATTATCAAATTTTATCATTTCAAGTTGTAATTTACCTTCAAACTGCAAACGTTTATTGTCGCTGAAGTTGTGTTTGATAGCGTCAAACTCTTCTTTTATACGCTCTATCTTATTTTGTATGCGCCCTAGAGTATGTATTTGTTTATTGTTATTGAAAAGGTAGTATTCGGTAGTCTCAAACTTTCTTTTTATATACTCTATCTCATGTTTTTTGTGCTCTGGAATACGATGCTTCCTAAGAAACGCAAGAAAGTCATTCTCATCATCTACGTCAAAAAATAAGAAATAGCAATCTCTTTTTAGCTCGGAAAGTGACGCAGATAAGTCAGCAAGTTTGTTAACGGCAGATAGATACTCAGGGTTTTCTAAGCTCTTGATTTGAACTACCGCATCCTCAATCATTTTATTGCATTTTTCGCGGATTTCTTGCTGCATCTCACTACGAGTGATCATGCCCAGACCATTTCGCGGATACTTGCTTCCACAGAAATGCATAGCGAGATCTCTCATACCAGGTATTAGGCTATGTCGATCTTGCAATTCCAAATCAAGATATTGCAAAGTTTGCTCTACTGCTGTAGATAGTTTATGCATTAAAGCTTCCGCATCCTTTGGAGAGGTTAGCGCGCGTTGCTTGATCTTCTCTATCTCATTATGTATCGTTGTCTTTGGTTCAAATGGAAGGATTTGCTGAAGACTTAACAAAGAAGTTTTAAGATATGTACAAATATTGTCTATTTTTTCCTCCGAAGAATTAGCATCCACTCCAAGAAAAGCTAAATCCGCTTCAAACTGTCGCACAATATTGTTTGGCGCTTGTTTGTCTTTGTCGTTCTGAGTTGCAAGTACCGTTAGTACATTTTCTTTAGCAGCCTCTATTCTCCCTACAAGTTGTTTTATCAACTGTTCTGGGTTTTGTTGTTGAGTCTTTATCAACCAATCAATTTCGCCTCGCACAGTGCCCCGCGCGAGTATGGCGTTGTTATTGGTTGGTGGTTTTAAAACTAGACGAGGTCGTATAATGGGTTTCATATTTTTTATCATAATAGTTATATAATAACAAGGGTACGTGATAGTATTATCGAATTCGTTAAGTATATCCATAGTACCCTACATTTTTTAAGGAAAGGCTTTACTATGAGGGTTTGAAGTAGTATATATCGTTTATTTTTTGTGACAAAAATGCATAATATACTACTTCAGGCGCTATCATCTCATATAGCCGGAAATAAATCAAGAGTAAAATCTTTTGCTGCGGCAATCTTGAGTATTATTACGGGTGCTGGTATTCACCAAAAAGAGCTTGCGCTATCTCTTCCTGGTCCCGCAAAGGATAAATCTAAAACTCATAGAATTTATCGTTTATTGAAAAGCTTTACTATAGATTTTATTTCGATTGCTAGCTTGCTGTTGATAGGAACAGAAATCAAGTTATTGACATTGCGGTAAGTAGGAAGCGAGAGCAAGACCTATTCATAAATATTTACTCAACAAACAAATTCTTTTGTCTATATTTAGTTAGGAATGCCTAAAATCTTTACTTATGCAGCTGGTCTATTGCGTTTGCACTTGCATTGCTATACAATTAGCCTAGGATCCATAGGTGGGTTCTTTTTATTTTTAGAATTGATTTTTTTACTCATGAGGAACACAGAAACTATTCTATCTAAAATGCCTGCGGAAGAAGAGCTAGGCGTTTTTTTTAACAGCGATTTGGTAGATAACAAATTCGACTTTGTGATACTTGCTTCTCAGGTTGCTAAAGACATTCAAGCTGGTAAATATCAAGTGCCTCAGGAACTCATTAAAAAATACAAGGCTACTGTTTTAGCAGTACATGGAATTAATAATGGAGAAGTGAATGTAAATCAAGTTAGAGACAGAATTATATCCTCTCTGTGCGCCTTTAAATCGCAGAAAGAAGAGCAGAGCACTATGAATGGGCTAGAGTGGGATGAAGCGGAAGTCGCAAATACTAGCGATACTTTTGTTCAACCAGAGGAAGATTTTTACTATGCAGATGATGAATATTATGCGCAGGATGGAGAGCAGCTCGATGCAGATGATGAATCGATCGATCTGTCTTAAAACTAACTATCCTCTGCTGTTATTAATAGAACTCTCTCATCACTTGTGCGTGCGTAGCGAATGTGATAAGCCCCCTTCCAAACTCGCGCTGGATCGGAAGCAAATGTAAGGAACTAACAAAAGAAACAAATGAAGGTGCAAAGCTTCAATTATATATAAAGTTACGTGAGGCTTCGAATCGACAGCAACGGCAACAGTTGGCGTGAAGAAGTAGATTTTTGCAATTGTGTATAATGGTAACAGGATTGTAGCCCTGAAGAATTAAATACTATGCGAGAGATATGCAGAGTACGCAAGAGTAGTAAATGAATTTGAAGTTTGCGTATAGATGTTACTTTCAAAAGAAAATGCCTAGATCCTGTAGCGAAGATTTTCGAAAAAAAATAATAACATATGTAGAAAGAGGTGATAGAGTTGCGAAAGAGCTGAAACAAAATTCGAAATAGCACCAAATACGGTAAAGAATTGGTATAAAAATATAAAGTAGGAAATTATTTAGTAAAGAAGGTAGGTGCTAAAAAAGACAGTGTAACTGGCAAAGAAATTGCAAAGTTGTAAATAACAACACTGATTTTATTTTATCCAAAATGGGAGAGCGTTTTGGCAGGAGTGCCGCAGGGGTGCTATATTGGTTTCGTAAATTAGGGTATCGCTGTAAAAAAACCTTTACCCATATGGAAGCAAGTGAAGAGAAACATAACACTGACCAAGAAGCTATAAAAATATATCACTAGAAAAGCTTGCGTATATTGATGAAAGCGGTGTAGAGCATTTTGATAGTTCTTGCAACACAAAATTATTTGAAGATTGGCTTGAGCAATTCTTGATAAAAGAACTGAAATCGGGGTAAGTTGTAGTAATGAATGATGCTGCATTTCATAAATCTCAAAAGACTAAGGACTTAATTAAATCGTTGATCTGTTGAGTGCAAAATGATTTTTCTACCTCCCTACTCGCTAGATCTAAACCTATTGAGAAATTCTGAGTTAATATGAAGCGATGGATTAAGTGTAAAATTGCTCAATTTGATAAATTATACAATACCTCGTTTCAATTCTTTCATGCACAAACCTCCACTTAAATTTACTACAGTAGCATTGGTGTTACGTCAGTGCTATTCTTTTTTAGCATGACCAATCAAACCCTTCCTCGCAAAACAAATCGACTTACTAAAATACAATATCTGCAAACTAAATATAATCTTACTACTGAGGAGATTGGCTACCTTAGCCCTTTCGTAGATTTCGACTCGCACTCTCGGCAATCTCATACTTTTTTAAACAATAAACATTTTTCCAAGCTCTCTCAACCAGGGGCGAATGCGGGGACATACGAAGCGCAAAACTTCTGGAATACTGAAATAGACCAGGGTTTCGAATCAGCAGCGACAGCGCAGTTGGGGTCGGAAGTCGAGTTTCGAAAGAAGTCTAATCAAAATTACATCACTCAACACGCTCCCTTTGAGCCTCAACACGCTCCTTATGGACATAACAAGCAAGATATTGCGGATGTTTTAATAGAAAACGCGATAGGATACTTCGCAATGCCAATGGGTTTAGTGGATGGAATTGAGGTAAATGGCAAGAAATATTGCGTACCAATATGCACAGAAGAGTCTTCTGTGATTGCGGCGCTTAACAAGGCAGCGTTGCTTTTTAAGAGATGCCGAGCGTCTATTATAGCCTGGACGGATTCAAATTTAAAGATCGGTCAGATACATATACCACAACTTAAAGATGCATACCTCTTTGAAGATTTTTTCTACAAAAATAAAGATCGTTTTATAGATTTATGCAATGCAAACGTAGCACGAAGCATGAAGGCGAGAGGAGGAGGAGTGGTAGATATTTATTTTAAAAAACATGACTATCTAAACAGTAATGAACGAGAACAATGGGGGGTAGTTGAAATATTATTCGATAGTGTGGATGCCATGGGTGCAAACATCATTAACCAAACGTGTGATTTTTTAAAACATATCATGCAAAAAGAATGTTCAGAAGTGTTAGGAATTGCTATATTATCTAATTTTAATAGCAAAAGTTTAACCCACGTTAAGATTACAGTTAATGCAATAGATGACGGTATTGCGCAGGCTATACATCAAGCTTCTCGCTTTGCGCAATTTAATACCGAAAGAGCTGTTACAAATAACAAAGGCATCATGAATGCAATAGATGGTTTGGCTATTAGTACCGGTAATGATTTTAGAGCAATAGAAGCTGCAATGCATGCATATGCTTGTGTTGGCGGCGCGTATCAGGGGCTATCTTATTGGAAGCGAGAGGCTAAGGGAGTGTTGATAGGGCATGCATCCGCACCTATTGCTTGCGGTATAGTAGGAGGCGCGACTAGGAGTCATAAAACGGCGAGTGTAATAATAGATAAAATTTTAGACATCTCTAGTGCTCAAGAGCTTGCGCAGCTTATGCTTAGCGTGGGATTAATGCAGAACTTCGCCGCTCTGCACTGCCTGGTAACTCAAGGAATTACTAAGGGGCATATTAAATTACATGTTAAAAACTTTTTGGCGGAACTAGCTGTGGATTGCCCTTTGCGCGCTAACCAATTAGAGCGCGAGATGTTGCTATTATTAGATACTCAAGGGTATGTGACGCACACTGATCTAAAAAAATTACAAAGCAAAATATAGATATATGACACTGTTAACAACAATAATTGCAAAAGGAGCAAAAAATCATTAAGTAATAAAATGATGGTTCAATAGATCCACTGCATAATTCAACGGAAAATAATTGGATTCGATCGTTTTAATAATCAACGTTACTTAAATAATAGACCCGTTGCGTAAGTAAGAATATATCGCCTCATGATTAGACCTCTTGCGTAAGTATTTAATTAACAATTAGCCAATGTGAAGGGTGAAGAAGGTTGTTCGTGATTATTAGACCTCTTTCCTAACTCTACTCCTGATGGGACTGTTGCGAGATGAGGTAATTTTTGTTATAATAAATCTCAAAAGAACGAGGTTTTCAAATGTCTTCAGCGCATCAAATTACAGTGGTAAGTTTAAATCAATTAGTTAGAACCAGTCACGCAAAACATTTAACTAACCTATTCAGCATAATTTTTGTGAAAGCTAATTGAACAAAAGCCTTAGCGGATGAAGGGGAAATCTCATAATCCTTGGACAATCTTCTGAAATTACCCAGCCACGCAAACGAGCGTTCCACAAGCCACCGCCATTGCTGAACCTTAAACCCCCTCGTTCCGTCCACCGGCTTGACAATGCTCAGCAAACACCCCTGCGTAT